>CAYUTR010000092.1:0-14093 GCA_964447465.1 uncultured Chryseobacterium sp. | reverse complement strand
GCAAGACTTCCGCCTTGTGCGCCTACACCTGGAACGAGTAGAAAATTATCAGGTGCAAATGCGCGTATATGCGATAGATACTCTGCTTTGGTAGCGCCAACAACAAACATCAGTTGCTCCGGAGTTCCCCATGTCATGCACTTGCGAATGACTTTCTCGTACAACTTTTCACCGGAAGAAGATTCTACGAACTGAAAATCACCAGCGCCTTCGTTCGATGTGAGCGCGAGTACAATCACCCATTTGTCTTTGAATGCAAGGAATGGTTTCACCGAATCGCTGCCCATGTAAGGTGCAACGGTTACCGAATGAAAACCGTAGTGATCGAAAAACGATTTCGCGTACATCGATGATGTATTTCCGATATCACCACGTTTTGCATCTGCAATCGTAAATACATTTTCAGGAATCTGTCCGAGCGATTTCTGCATGCTGAGCAAACCCAGTACTCCGGCCGCTTCGTAGAATGCAAGATTGGGCTTGTACGCCACACACAAATCATGCGTCGCAGCAATAATCTGTTTATTGAACTCGTAAACCGGATCATCAAACTTGAGCAGGAACTTCGGAATCTTGTCAATATCAGTATCCAACCCAATACACAAGAAACTACGTTTGGCTTTGATCTGTTCTACAAGTTGCGCTCTGTTCATTTATGGCTCAGTGTGTTTGATTAATTGGTTTACTGCGCACTGCGTACTGAGCACTGCGCACTGATTATTGGATTCCTCCCTCTTTCATTCTCTCTGCATTCTCCGCAACGTGCAACGCATCAATCATGCTCTGAATATCTCCATCCATAAACGCCGGCAGATTATGCTGCGTCAATCCTATTCTGTGATCTGTAACACGACTCTGCGGATAATTGTACGTTCTGATTTTCGCTGAGCGATCACCAGTCGATACAATTGATTTTCTCCGAGAAGCCGATGCTGCATTCTTCTTATTCAACTCTATTTCATAAAGCTTCGTTCTCAGCATCTGCATCGCTCGCTCACGGTTTCCAAGTTGCGATCGTTCTACCTGACACATGATCTGAATTCCACTCGGCTTGTGAACGAGAATTACTTTCGTCTCCACCTTGTTCACGTTCTGTCCGCCTGCACCACCAGAACGCGCAGTGGTAATTTCTATGTCTGCAGGATTGATGACAACATCAACTTCATCTGCTTCAGGCATCACCACTACAGTTGCAGCAGAAGTATGCACGCGACCTTGCTGTTCTGTTTCCGGCACGCGCTGAACGCGATGTACTCCCGACTCATATTTCAAAGTTCCGTAAGCATCTTCTCCAAGAACGTTCACCGTTACTTCCTTGTAACCGCCCATCGTTCCTTCGCTTACATCTACAACTTCCATTTTGAATCCGTGCGTTTCGCAGTAGCGTGTGTACATTCTCCACAAATCACCAGCGAAAATTGCAGCTTCATCTCCTCCTGTACCGGCACGAATTTCAAGTACTGCTGTACGTCCGTCTTCCGGATCTTTCGGCACGAGCAGATTCTTGATCTGTTCTTCCAGTTCAATCTGGCGCGGTTCCAGTTCTTCAAGTTCTGCTTTCGCCATTTCAATAAAATCAGGATCCTTCTCGGTGGACATTACATTTTTCGCAGAAGATATATTTCCCATCACATTACGGTAAATGTGATACGCATCCACGACCTTTTTGAGGTCCTTATAGTCCTTGTTGAGTGCCTTGAAGCGTTTCATATCCGCGATTACTCCCGGATCTGAAAGTTGCATCTCTACATCTTTCCAGCGCTGTTCTATTGCGGCTAACTTATCTAACATCGGGTGCAAATTTAGTCATAGTAAGGCAGTCCCACGGTAGGTAGTAGGTAGTCTGCACCTAATTTATTGATCATAAGATTGAGCTAATAAGCGAATTGGCCGAATTCACTGCTGATCGTAAGCGTTGCGCCACTTCCCTTTTCAACTCTTCCCACAATCTGCGCGTCGATATTGAACGATTTCGAAATAGCAATGATGGAATCGGCTATCGACGCTGGAACGTACAGCTCCATACGATGACCCATGTTGAACACTTTGTACATCTCTTTCCAGTCAGTACCACTCTGTTCGTGAATCAATCTGAACAAAGGTGGCACAGGAAAGAGATTGTCCTTGATGATGTGTACGTCCTTCACAAAATGCAGCACTTTCGTCTGTGCTCCGCCGCTGCAATGCACCATGCCGTGAATATCTGCTCGGTGTTTCTTCAATACCTCAGTTATTACTGGCGCATACGTTCTCGTTGGAGAAAGCACAAGCTTTCCTGCAGTCATTGTTTTTCCGTTTCCGATATCGACAGGCTGAAGCAGATCGACATTTCCGCTGTACACTAAATCAGCAGGAACGCTTTGATCATAACTCTCGGGATATTTTTTCGCAAGCGTTTTACTGAATACATCGTGACGGGCAGAAGTTAATCCATTGCTGCCCATGCCGCCGTTGTATTCGGTTTCGTAAGTGGCTTGTCCGCTGGATGAAAGTCCAACAATGACATCGCCGCCTTGTATGTTGTGATTGGAAATTACATCGCTGCGTTTGATGCGCGCAACCACAGTAGAATCAACAATGATGCTGCGTACAATATCACCAACATCTGCTGTTTCGCCGCCAGTGCTTGTAATTCCGAATCCAAGTCTGCGCAGATCAGCCAGCACTTCTTCTGTGCCGTTGATGATGGCTGAAATAACTTCTCCGGGAATGAGATTCTTGTTGCGTCCGATGGTCGATGAAAGAATGATGTTGTCTGTAACACCAACACAGAGTAAGTCATCAGTGTTCATGATTACTGCATCCTGCGCAATACCTTTCCAGACGCTCAGATCGCCCGTCTCTTTCCAGTACATGTACGCAAGCGAGGATTTAGTTCCTGCGCCGTCGGCATGCATTACGAGGCAATAGTTCTCGTCACCGCCCAACAGATCAGGAATGATCTTGCAGAAAGCCTGTGGAAATAATCCTTTATCGATATTCTTAATCGCGGCGTGAACGTCTTCTTTCGAAGCTGACACACCACGTTGATTATATCTTGAATCGCTCATTAGATAACGGAACCGTCTTAAAATTTTGAATCCCATCCTGAGTGATCAGAATGGGATTCAAAATTACTTGTTTTTGGCTTGCCTCTTAGAAGTTATCAGGGCGAAGTCCTACGTTAGTTTCATCATAGAAATCTCCAGGAACCTTTGGCTTCGCTGCTGGCTTTGCAGCCGGTGCAGGAGCTGGTGCTGGTGTAGGTGCCGGAGCTTCTGGCTCTTCCTTGATATCAGCGCCTGAAGAATCTCCCATGTCATCAAAGTCACCCTTGAGGACTTTAGGAATGATCTTACGGGTGTTCTGATCTTTCGGTGCCTTAGGATCTACATAATCCCAGCTAAGTACACGGAATGCAGTACGACGATTCAACTGGTGCAAAGACTCCTGCTCCTGTTTTGTCTTCTTACCATTGATGTACTGCTCTGTTAATACTGTTCCGTCAGCCATACGCAAAGGACGTTTCTCACCGTATCCTTTTGACTTCAGACGCTCTGCTGCAATTCCTTTTTCGTTCACGAGATAATCAACGCATGCTTTCGCACGTGCATCAGAAAGTTTCTCGTTCGACTTATCTGAACCACGGCTATCTGTGTGAGATCCGATCTCAATAACAGCTGTAGGGTTATCAAGAAGCGTCTGGTAAAGGAAGTTCAGGGAATCTTTTGACTCAGGGCGAAGCGTTGCTTTTCCAAGGTCATAAAGTACTGCAGGGAAACGGATCTCGAATTCTGCTGGTACAAGACAGAAGTCAACAGTCCAGTTCTTAGAAACCATTTCACCAACTGTAGTGAGTTTTCCTTTGTCTTTATCAGGAAGGTTCAGGTAAGCTTCAGCTTTAGGGCTGTGACCTTTATCACCGTATACTGTCAACACATAAGAAACTTCAGGGAAGAGTTTGAACTGATATTTTCCGTCTTTTCCGCAAGTATCTTCTACAGCAGATCCATCGGAACCTACCATACGTACAACTGCGCTTTCAACTGTAACCGAAGGACCGTATTTACAATCCGTTACTGTTCCGTTAAGGTTGAATACCAGTGGTGGCAGGTAGAACGACCAGATGTCATCCGCACCTTTAGTGCCTTCACGGTTTGAAGTCAGGTAACCTTTTTCTTTCAGTCCGTCGAATACGATACCGAAATCATCACCAGAAGAATTCATTGGTGACTGAAGATTCTCAGGAGCACCCCATTTCCAACCGTCACCTGCTTTAGGTGCTTTGAAAATGTCAAGACCGCCCATTCCAAGAAGTCCATCAGAAGAATAATAAAGATCACCGTTCTCAGCGATGTAAGGGAAACCTTCGCGACCGTTAGTATTCAGCGTAGCACCAAGGTTTGTAGGCTTGTTCCACTTCTTAGCTTTCTTGTCGTAAGTAGACATCCAAAGATCCGAACGTATTCCACCGATCACACCTGTCATGTCAGAAGAGAAAACCATTACCTGGTCGTCTGCGCTTACGGTTGGGTGACGGAAGTTGAAGCTGTCAAGTACTGCTGCATCCAGACCGAAATCAATCAGTTCAGGTACGCCCCAGGCATTTCCTTTTTTAGGAGCCCAGAAGATTTTACAAGTTACCCACTGCTTCTTAGCCTGGTCGCAACGTGTGAAGTAGATCTTATCTGCCTTCTTGGTTACGTGCGATGCACCTTCGTTTGAAGCTGCACTGTTTACGTCGCCCTGGATAGTTGCTGGTGTGCTCCACTTACCGTTCTTGTCAACTTTAGTTGTGAAAATGTCGGAATACATTGTTCCCGAAACAGGATCAATTTTGCTTCCGGTCTGACCTTCACGCTTCGAAGTGAAAAGAAGCTCAGTGTGTTTTTTATCACCGTAAGTAGGTGAGAAATCATAGTCTTTGCTGTTGATCAAAGCCATGTTCTCAACAACCCAACGCGTTGGATTGTCCTTCCACTTTTGTGCAAGCTCCGAGGACTTAATCCCATTCTCACCGGCGGGATCCGACGGCACGAGTTTCTGGTAGTCCTGAAAAGCAGTTATTGCTTCGTCGTACTTCTGGTTAATCTTTTTTGCCTCTGCAAAATAGAGATACATGATATCATTTGTATGCTTTGCCTTGATGGCTTTGCCATACCATGTTTCTGCCTGTTTCCAGTCGTTCATCTTGCGATAACATTCTGCAATCTGGAACGTGATGCGGGCTTTTTCCTGCTTGTTTTTGATTTTGGACATGCCCTTTTTGTAAAGCTCAACAGCATTGTAATACTGTTCGCCTTCAAAAGAACGGTCCGCATCTTTAATGTAGTTTTTCTGGGCGTACGCGTTAACCGTAAGCGCCAAAATGAAAACCACTACAACAGAGAGTACCTTATTTAGTTTCATAGTTAAAAGGGATTGTGTTCTTGGTTTGTCTAATAGCCTGCTAAGATAGTAAACTTGATAAAAGACCGAAATTTCGGGGTGTTAAAATCGCCCGAATTCCGCTGATTTGTCCGATTTATAACGGGCGCTGGATAAAAAGATACAGCCCCGCACACACGCGGGACTGTTCATTCACCACAACCTACTGATACTCAGGGAAATTATTCGTCTTTTTCAGGGGTTTCTTCGATAATTTCTCCTCCCTCCCAGGTTGCGTCACTCGCATCATAAAAGCCCTTGCGGATCACCGGAGGCTTCGGTTTGTCTAGATTTCCGGTCTGACCCTTCGGTGCATAATTGTAATTCAGTACCCGAAACACGGTCCGACGGTTCACCTGATGGTAATATTCCTGTGTCTCTCTCGGCTGTTTCTTAATCCAGGCTTCGCTCAACGTAGTGTCTTTGCTCACACGAAACGGTTGCGTTTCACCATAACCTTTCGCAACAATACGCTCACGTGGAATGCCTTTTACTTTCACGAGATAGTCAACACACGACTGCGCCCGACGCTGCGATAATTCTTTGTTGTAAGTATCAGATCCGCGACAATCGGTATGCGAACCAAGTTCAATTACCATTGTAGGATTGTCGCGTAGCAAGCGATACAAAAAGTCGAGCGAGTCTGTTGAACCTCCAACAAGATCGGCGCTGTTGTATGGATAAAGCACAGCGGGAAAACGAATTTCAATTGGATCAACGGGATCAATCGAATCGCAGAGATCAACAACGCACGGACAACCTGATGGAGCGATGAAAGAAATTTTCTTGTCGGCAGGAAGATTGAAATAGGATTCTGCTTTTGCACTGTGCGCCTGATTTCCTTCAATCGTAACCGAATAAGTGGTCGCAGTTTTCATTTTGAAACCGTACTTCCCATCGGCGCCTGTCAACAAATCGAATCGACTGCCATCACTTCCGCTTACATGAACCAATGCATTCTCAACAGGAACAAAATATTTTCTGTCGGTAACACATCCTGTCATCAGCATCGGACACTTTGCAGGATCAACGCTGAACGACCAGATGTCGTCACCGCCTTTTGTTCCTTCGCGCGATGATGTGAGGTAACCGCTTTTCTTATCAGTTGCCATGATCAAACCGAAATCATCAGCAGGAGAATTCATCGGGAACTTCATGTTCTCTGTTGCACTCCACTTCCAATCGGTTGCAGATTTGTTCGCAGTGAATAGATCGAGTCCGCCCATTCCTGCGTGACCGTCAGAAGCGAAATACAATGTTCCATCCTCGTGCAGATAAGGAAATCCTTCTCGGCCTGCACTATTCACATCATCATTCAATCGCGACGGCTTCGACCACTTCTTTGATTTCTTATCGTACAACGACATCCATAAATCCTGTCCTTTGCTTCCGGTCATATCAGATGAGAAAACCATAACCATTCCATCGCTGCTTAAAGCCGGGTGACGGAAATTGAAACTGTCGAGTGTCGCTGCATCAAGGCTGAAATCCACCAGCGTAGATTTACTCCATCCTGTTCCCTGTTTGTCTGCCGAATAAATTTTGCAGGTCACTATTTTATTCTTTGCCTGGTCGCAACGTGTGAAATACATTTTGTTGCCGCTTGCATTGATAACCGTTGCACCTTCATTCGATTCCGAAGTATTTACGTCTCCGGTTACCGGCGCAGGAACGCTCCACTGCAGGTTCTTCGATTTACGCGATTCAAAAATATCGCAGTACAGCATGCCGGTGATCGGATCGATTTTTGAACCGGTTTGCCCCGCGCGCTTCGATGTGAAGAAAATTCCGTTACGCTTTTTGTCCAGCCACGACGGACAGAAATCCAGATCACGCGAATTCAATTCAGCTTCGTTTTTTACGAGCCACCATGACGACGTACAATCTGCATCCTGTCCAAGTTGCCAACGTGTGGCAAGTTCGCACGACTGTTCACCAATTTTTCCTGCAGGATCGCTCGGCACACGTTTCTGGTATTCGAGATAATCGGCCAGCGCGAGATCGTATTGTCCGTTGTAACGATACATATCAGCACGGCGCAGATACACTTCGTCATTCGCATAACCTGATTTCTCTGCTTTGTCGTAATACTTCAACGCACCATCCATGTCGAGCATGTTGCGTTTGCATTCCGCCATCTGAAAGTAGATGTACGCCTTGTCGGCTTTGTTCGGTTTTTTGCCGAGCGCTTGCTGATATTTTACAAGCGCAGTAGAATAGTTTCCGTTCTCGCGTTCATGTTCTGCTTCGCGCAACGGAGTATTGAATGCCATGAATCCCAACGGGACAATAAGAATCAATACGTAGAATAGAAAACGTTTACTCATTCGATTAAACGTTTTCAATGGAATTCGTGAACCATTCGGTTTCATAGTGTTCGTTTTTAAGTTCCGGGAAATCTCCCGTAGATATTACGAACACAGGCCTGTGTTACATTGTTTGCTGCATATATAACAGAACGCAAAACAATAGTTACAGCAGAAAAACGTTAAAAAGATTTTCTCACACTTTTTACGTATCTCTTTTTATTTCGTGCGTTATACAAGCGGCACGCACGGGAAATACTTGGCATCAGTCAGGCGAATGCCTTACCGTTTCTGTACTGAGCTGTAGGAACGGTGCGTACATGAAAAGCAAAAGCCGTCCTGACGTTTACAGTCAGGACGGCTTTGCTGTTGAATTCTAAATACGATTATTTTGTAAATAAAATTTCTCTGTATTTCGGGAAAGGCCATGCCTCATCATCCACAATCATTTCGAGTTTGTCGATGTGCTCACGGATTGACTCAAAATATGGAATCACTTTGTTGCAATACGCATAAGCGCGCTTCTGCATGTCTTCCGTATTGTTTGCCTTCTTACGCTCTTCAATCATTGCATCAGTTTTGTGCTTTATTCCGGCAACGTGCTCAGAAATTTCGCTGATCATTTCCAGCTGAATTGCTCCGGCTTTTTTGTATTCAGCAGCGCCGAGAACATCCTTCAATCCCTGAACGTTTATGATGAGCATGTTCTGGTATTGCAACGCAACCGGAATAATGTTGTTCGTTGCAAGATCGCCTAACACACGTGCTTCGATCTGAATTTTCTTCACATACGTTTCCAGATAAATCTCATAACGTGCATGCTGCTCGCGCTCAGAAAGAATATTGTGACGCTCAAACAATTTCACAAATCGTTTGTCGTGCCACGCCTCCAAAGCCTCAGGTGTGGTCTTGAAGTTGTTCAGTCCACGCTTCTTCGCTTCCTTCACCCATTCATCTCCATAACCGTTTCCTTCGAAGCGGATGCGTTTTGTTTCGGTGATGTATCCCGCAAGAACCTGGAAGATCGCGTCGTCCTTGTCTTTTCCTTTGTTCACGAGCGCGTCAACATCTTTCTTGAAGTTGATCAGCTGGTCGGTCATGATCGTATTCAACACCATCATCGCACCTGAACAGTTTGCAGAAGAGCCAACTGCACGGAATTCAAACTTGTTTCCGGTGAATGCAAATGGAGATGTACGGTTACGATCGGTATTGTCGAGCAGGATATCCGGAATTTTTCCGATGCTGAGTTTCAATGCTGTGCGCTCGTCGGTCGACATTTTGCCTTTTGCTTTTTTCTCGACTTCATCAAGAACCGCAGAAAGCTGTGAACCGAGGAACACCGACATAATCGCAGGCGGCGCTTCGTTTGCTCCGAGACGGTGATCGTTTCCTGCAGATGCGATAGTGGCACGCAGAAGATCTGCATTATCGTGGAACGCCTTCACGGTATTAATGAAGAACGTGAGGAACTGCATGTTGGTCTTCGGCGTTTTTCCCGGTGACAACAGATTCTTTCCGGTGTTCGTTGCAAGCGACCAATTGTTGTGTTTCCCGGAACCGTTCACTCCTGCGAATGGTTTCTCGTGCAGCAACACACGGAAGTTGTGACGACGTCCAATCTTCGCCATCAAATCCATCAGTAACTGGTTGTGGTCAACCGCGATGTTGATCTCTTCATATACAGGAGCGCACTCGAACTGATTTGGCGCAACCTCATTGTGACGCGTCTTGATTGGAATGCCCAGCTTGTGTGCTTCGATTTCCAATTCGCGCATGAACGATGTCACACGATCAGGGATAGAACCGAAGTAATGATCCTCTAACTGCTGACCTTTCGCAGGCGCTGCACCGAAGAGTGAACGACCTGTGATGGACAAATCAGGACGTGCATTGAAAAGTGATTCGTCAACGAGGAAATATTCCTGCTCCCAGCCGAGAGTAGCGATCACCTTTGTTACGTTCTTATCGAAGTACTGACACACATCAACTGCAGCTTTGTCGAGTGCAGTAAGTGCTTTCATCAAAGGAGTTTTGAAATCGAGTGCTTCTCCTGTGTATGAAACGAAAATCGTAGGAATACAAAGTGTATCACCGATTACGAATGCAGGTGATGATGGATCCCACGCAGTATATCCGCGTGCCTCAAACGTATTGCGGATTCCTCCGCTAGGAAAACTCGAAGCATCTGGCTCCTGCTGCACAAGCTGTCCGCCCCCGAAGCGCTCAATGGCACGACCGCCATCCACCGGTTCGAAGAAAGCATCATGTTTTTCTGCAGTAGCACCTGTGAGTGGCTGAAACCAGTGTGTGTAGTGACCAGCGCCTTTAGAGAGCGCCCACGATTTCATTCCGGCGGCAACTTCTTCCGCCATTTTGCGGTCGATGCGCGTGCCCGATTCCATTGCATCTTTCACGCTGTTGTAAGCACCTTCTGATAAATACTCACGCATGGCGTCGAGTCCAAATACATTCTCCCCGAAATAAGCGGCAACCCCGCCTGCGGGACTAGGAACAACAATCGGCTGACGATTCATTGAATCTTCGATTGCTTTAAAGCGAATTCTTGACATGGCTGGGTGTTTTTTTAAGTTTTCGGGCCAAAGGTACCCGAAAAATGGAGGGGTGATGGCCGAAAAAGCTAACATTTTATGAAACATACCCTGATTTTAGGGGGTCCGTTGCCAAAAAGTATACTTTTTCCCAGATCAGGGGGCCCAAAACACGATCGGGACGAAAAAGATGTGCTGATTTGCAGATATGCAGATTTGCAGATTGTGTTTGGTGTTAGCAGCAATACAAATCAGTTAGTTGATTTAGTGGGGCGTGCAGTGAGAGCCATCAACTAATCAGCATATCTGTAAATCAACTAATCTATCGGAATCGCCATCAAAGACGTAGTGAAGAGAAAATTTTCTACAGGGATAAGAGCCTAGATCTCTCTCTTAAAAGAATCATCCGGCTTCAGCGGATTATTCGGATCATCTTCTGGACGCACAACCGGGGTTTCTTGGTCGTCGATTTTCGTTCCTTCCATTATGCGCTTCTGGATATCATTCGCGCTGGCCTTCAGATCATCAAGCGCACCTTCGGTGTTCATCTCGCGCTGCATTTCGGTGGTGCTTTTCTGAATTTCTTTCTGAATTTCCGCAGTAGCGCCTTTCATCTGGTTTACACCACGACTGAATGTCCGCACCATTTCGGGAAGCTTGTCTGCACCGAAGAACATAATGATCACGATCACAATAATGAAGATTTCACCGGTACCAAGATTGAGAAAAAGCGGGTGAATCATTGGGTGTGTGATTGAGATACAAAGTTACTCAATAGTTGGGAGTTGGGAGATCGGAGTCGGGAGTGTGTGGTGTCTGGATCCCAATCCCGACACAGGATCCCAACTGTGTCAGGATACGATCCTGACACCACGGGCCCACTCCCGTCTCCAATCTCCCAACTCCCATCGGCAAGGTCATAAAAGCAAAACGACCGCCCTATTCAGACAGTCGTTTCGTTTTGCTTTTATGATCTTGCCTAAGCCATTGTTGCTTTCGGCTTTTTCTGCTCGATGTCAATCGCTTTGCTCTTCTTGTCGAAGTCAACAACAATTGGTGTTGCGATACAAAGTGAGGAGTACGTACCGATTACGATACCGATCAACAATGCGAATGAGAATCCGCGGATTGTATCACCTCCGAAGATGAAGATCGCGAGGAGTACGAAGAATGTGATCATCGACGTATTGATCGTACGGGAAAGTGTACTATTCAATGCGTAATTAATCGTAGCTGTATTGTTCACACTTGCATCCTTCGCCTGGTTGCCAAGGAATTCGCGGATTCGGTCAAATACTACGACAGTATCCGTCATAGAGTAACCCATAACCGTGAGGATCGCAGCCACAAAGTGCTGATCAAGCTCAAGCGGGAAAGGAAGAATTCCGTCGAAGATCGCGTAGAACGAGAATACAATCAGTACATCGTGCACCAGTGCCGCAACCGCACCCAATCCAAACTGCCACTTACGGAAGCGGAAGAGAATGTAGAGGAACATCAGGATGCACGACACTGCCACAACCAAGAATGATTTTGCGACAACTTCATTTGCAACTGACGGACCTACTTTTACGGAGCTTACAATCTTATAAGGTGTGCCACCCGCAGCAGATGTTACACCTGCATTAATTGCGGCCGCAACTATTGAATCGGCACCTGCAGTAACGTCTTTCGCAAGATAGTTGGTCGTTACTTTCAATTGATTATCGCCACCGGCTGTTTTAACAATCGGAGCAATTGTCAACGACTTCGTAAGCGCTTCACGAACTGCTTCACGATTTACGGGCTCGTTGAAACGGATTGTATAAGTACGTCCACCTGAGAAATCTACCCCCAATGTGAATCCACCATTCTTGACTGCGAACACTGAACCAAGGATGATAATCGCGCTCGACAATAGGTAGAACATTTTACGTTTCTCAACGAACTTAAAGTTCTTGTTGCGAAGTACGTTTTCTGTTGCCTTAACTGAGAATGGGATGTTCTGTTCCTTCTTCAACATCCAGTCGAATACAAGACGCGTAATGAAAATCGCGCAGAACATTGAACTGATGATTCCAATGATAAGTGTAGTTGCGAAACCTTGTACCGGACCTGTACCGAATGAGTAAAGAATGATACCAAGAATGAGCGTTGTTAAGTTTGAGTCAAGGATGGACGACATCGCGTTCTTGTAACCATCAGCGATAGAGTTCGCCAGATTCTTGCCTTCACGTAATTCCTCACGGATACGTTCGAAGATCAGGATGTTCGCATCCACCGAAAGTGCGATCGTAAGTACAACACCCGCAATACCAGGAAGCGTTAATACTGCTCCAAGTGAGGAAAGAATTCCAAGGATGAAGAATACGTTTACGAACAATGCAATATCTGCAACGAGACCTGCTTTGCTGTAGTAGAACGCCATATATATAAGTACTACGATCAATGCAACGATGAACGAAAGCAATCCTGCCTTCACCGCATCGTCACCAAGTTCAGCACCTACAACTGTTTTCTCTACGATATAACACTTTGCAGGAAGCTTACCGGTATTCAAAAGCTTCACAAGATCATCAGCCTCAACGTTAGTGAACTGACCAGTGATCTGTGATTGACCACCTGTGATTTCTCCGTTAACTGTTGGATAAGAATAAACGCGGTCGTCAAGTACGATTGCGATGCTTCGTCCGATATTTTCTTTCGTGATACGCGCCCAGTCTTTTGAACCTTGAGCGTTCATTGTCATTGATATTTCCGGACTAGCCGAACCGCTCATCTGGTTGAACGTCTTGCGTGCATCAGTTACAACGTCACCCTCAAGAACAGGTCCGCCTTTGTTGCCTTCTTTCAAAGCAAGAAGCCAGACGAATGGTTTTCCATCGTCGGTAAGAATTGTTTTTGCAGTCCATGCAAGGTGTAGATCAGCAGGAAGCGTTCCTTCCAATTCAGGACGGCGCAACATTGCCATCACAGCGGCAGTATCTTTTGTCTTAACACCTATAGTGATCGGACCTTTACCTTCTGGATCCTGGTTGCCGGCAACTACGTATTGTCCAAGCGGGTTACGCTCATTCGCAAGACCTGTTGTATCGTTTCTCTTGATACTGTCGTAAATAACGAATGCGCTGTCCTGCTTGAAACGCGCGATCGAATCGAGGCGAATTGTGTCTTTGGTAGTCTTAGCCGCAGTATAATCTGGATTATACGGTACGGTATCAAACACCAGCGTGTCTGTTTTGTAACCGAGGATGATTTTCAATTTCTCGTTCGCTGCAGAAATTGCAGGATTGATCTCAAGCAGATCATACGTCTGCCAGAACTCGAGGTTTGCAGATGATGTGATGATATCGGATACACGTTCTTCATCCTTCACACCCGGAAGTTCCACCATGATTCGGTTGGTTGACTTCAAATGCTGGATGTTTGGCTGTGCTACACCGAATTCGTTGATACGTGTTTCGATAACAAGTTTCGCGCGTTCAACTGCGTCGTCTGATTCTTTGCGAAGAGCAGCTTCAACCTGTTCGTCGGTTGAGTTGAAAGTGATATTATCTTCTTTCAATTGTGCAGCGAACAATGAAGCAAGTTTCGCATTCGGATTTACCTCGCGGTAAGAACGAATAAACAGCGTGATGAAATCATCAGTTGATGTAGCCTGAGCAGTAATTGCCTTCTCCATCGCCTGAGTGAAATCAGGTGCTTCTGAATAATTTGCCAACGCACGGATAATGTCTGGTGTCGACACTTCCATCGTAACGTTCATCCCGCCTTGAAGGTCAAGACCAAGGCTCAACTCTTTTCCTTTACAACTTTCATAAGTGTAAAGTCCGAGGTAAATCTTTTTTCC
>CAYUTR010000091.1:0-14103 GCA_964447465.1 uncultured Chryseobacterium sp. | reverse complement strand
TCTCTTCTTCTCCGCTGACTATTCCCTGAATGTAGCGCGCCATGTTAATCTTGTAACAGTTCGTCGTGGTATTCAATGGTCCTCCGTAATAAGATGAGCTTTCAAACATGTCGATTATCAAATGCTCTTTGCCGTCATCACCAATAGACGTCACAAACATTCGCGTGTTTAACGGGAATCTATCCGGGTCTACTGGATCGATGCCAAAAATCACAAGTTCTGCTTTGTTGATCGCTACGTCATATCCTAAACTATCATACCAAGTGTTAAGGAAAGGAAAAGTGATTTTTGTTTTCAATCCGGAGTTCGATTGAACAAAAGTCATAGCGTTCGGACCACCAGGATTTGTCAGCTGTGATACCAGATCACTAGTGGCGTTTGAATAATCATGCTCATAATGGCTAAAGTATGCCGTCGACGAATTGACAACGAACGTAAAGTCTGTTGTGTCGCCACAGGTTGTATGATAATAGAAACGTAATCCCGTAAGTGAATCCAGCATGTTGAAGTACAAAAGACTTTTGCCGGTGTTGCCTGTAGGTGTGATATATAAACCGTTCATGTATTCCAGCCAGGCCGGATTACTGGAAAGGTTCGGACCGTTTGATTGAGCGAAAACGAGACTAGCCCAATTCATGTCAATCGGAATTCGAAGGTGAGCCGGAAGAGTGTCAAATCCTATAAGAGCGTCTCCTACTGGGACACTCTTGCGCGGTTGTGGATTGAAGGTCAATGCTCCAACTGGTGTAGCTGAGTACACTGACTTTGTTTGATTCGAGTAATAAAGGGAATCTTTGTAGATGCTTTCGGTCATCTGGTACACGCTGAAGGTTTGCGCTTCGGCCGTGTCGCCGTAGAAGTCAAACTTGTAAGCCAAAAGCAGTACGCAAGAGTCCAGAATCAACTGACCACTCGGACAACTACTCCCAAGAAAGTTGATGTTGTTTAGATTGTTCGGAATAGAAAACTGGGAGTAAACCCCGCAGGTGGTTGTTCCGAATTCAGCGTCTTCACAACGCCCTAGCACTGCTGTCGGCGTTTCATCAGTACGCAGCGAATCTTCGATCACTGTGTAGGTCAGAAGCGTCGTGGTATCGGTAGTATACAATCCGATGAGATCTTCTTCAGGCTGAATATCGACACCAAGTTCACTTTCCTTCTTGCACGAGGTCGATAACAGCAGTATGCAAAGGGCTATAAAAAACTTCGTCCCGTGTTGGCGGGACAAAGTTTTACTATCAAAAGAAAAAATTGTTTTTGTCATAATATCAATCAACGAGCAAAGGCTCTTCTTGCAGAACCTGGTCGTAAAATTCGGAATAAGCGGTGACATACGAGTCTTTGTCGTGGAAATCAAGAACATTTTTTCCTGACTTCTTGAGATACTTCTCGACGTCGGCGTTGATTTTCGGAGAACCTTTGATAACAGCATCAGAGTAGTCGATCGCCAGACGTGAAACGTTTGCGAAAGAAGTGCTCTTAGCCACTGCTTCAATGTCGCTCTTGTCGAGACCGTCGAACAGTGCTTTTTTACCAAAGTCTTTGTTGAGTGGAGTTGCGAATTCGTTGTCATAGATTGATGTTATGACGCGGGTTTCAGCAAAAAGTGGGTTGTCGCGGAATGCTTTTTTAATATAAAGTGGCATTAAGCTGGTAAACCAACCGTGGCAGTGAACGATGTCAGGTGCCCATCCAAGTTTCTTAACTGTCTCAATTACACCACGTGCGAAGAAAATCATGCGCTCGTCGTTGTCGGCGAAATCTGCACCTTTTTTGTCGGTCCAGGTAAACTTGCGCTGGAAAAACTCCTCGTTATCGATGAAGTAAACCTGCATGCGGGCTGCCTGAATTGAAGCTACTTTAATGATCAGCGGATGGTCTGTATCGTTGATAATCAGGTTCATACCTGACAAACGGATTACTTCGTGAAGCTGATTGCGACGCTCATTGATAACCCCGTAACGAGGCATAAATGTGCGGATTTCTTTGCCTTTTTCCTGAATTCCCTGCGGCAGGTACCGTGAAATGTGACCCATTGGCGTTTCGTCCAGGTATGGGGTAATATCCTGGGAAACGAATAAAACTCTGGCTTTTTTCATATGGATTTGTTGATGGTGGGAGCTATGTCCTCAAAAAGGAATACAAAGATAATAAAAAAAAATCGGCAATTAGCAAAAAGCCTTAGCTTCGCCCGCTTGCAAAAGAGCGAAAAAGATGCAGATTTTTCATTCCGGAAACGACCTGAATTCTACTCTTAATGAGCTGAGGAATAGCGGGAAAACGATTGGTTTCGTTCCCACCATGGGCGCCTTGCACGAGGGTCACATTTCTTTGGTAAAAATGGCCAAAACCGAAGCTGATTTCGTGGTGGTGAGCATCTTCGTCAACCCTACTCAGTTCAACAACCCTTCCGATCTCGAAAAGTACCCCCGCATCCCTGAAAAGGACGTGCCGATGCTGGAGCAAGCAGGCGCAGATTTCCTGTTCATGCCTACGGTGAAGGAAATGTACCCTGAAGGACCTGTTTCTTCGTCCACCACCTTGCCTTTGGGTTCTCTGGGTGAAGTAATGGAGGGGAAACATCGTCCGGGCCACTTCGACGGCGTAATCACGATCGTGCGAAAGCTGTTCGTGATGGTCGGCCCATGCAAAGCTTATTTCGGACAGAAAGATTTTCAGCAGCTCGCCGTAGTTCGCTTTCTCGTGAAGCATGAAAATCTTACGGTGGAAATTATTTCCTGCGCCATCATCCGCGAAGAAGATGGACTTGCAATGTCATCGCGCAACATGCGGTTGAACGCGGAGCAAAGAAAATCGGCGCTCGTTCTTTCACGCGCATTGCGTGCGGTTGAACGCGAATGGAAAACAAAATCAATCGCGCAACTTCACGAATTAGTAACCGCGGTTATGAATGAAGAACCCTCAGTGAAAATCGAGTATTTCGAGATCGTAGATCGTGATACATTGCTGCCTGTTGCGGAGAAGAAAAATGCGGTAGCGTGTATTGCGGCGTATGTTGGAGATGTTAGATTAATCGATAACGTACTGCTTGCTTAACCGCCGTATTTTTTACCACATAGTTTATCGCACATTCGTTGTTTGCTAAGGGCGCGGCAAGCCGCTTTCCCACAGAGAACGCATAGGGACGTACTAAGCCCACGCATCGCGTCCCTATGTGCTCTATGTGGGGGTTTCGCTTTTCGCGAAACCACTTTAGCAAACAACGGACTTCAATGTTTCCTATGTGGTAAAAAATGCGGAAGGTCTACTCGAACGTGATGCCGACCATCACATCCACCGTCCCGCGTTTCGTTCCCGGATTCCAGCTCGGCATGTTTTGAATCACGCGCAGCAACTCAGCATCTGTAAGCGGAGAAATCATAAAAGATAAACTCGCACCTGAAACTTCACCGGTCTTTGCATTCACCTGGAACATCACGCCGGTAGTTTTGCGCTTCAGATTTTCTTTGTCTTCTTTCTGCGGCTTGAAGTTCGTAGTGATGTACGCTTTCAACGCTTCGTTACCACCCGGATACGTCGGCATTTCATTGAGCTGAAATTCTCCTTTGGTATTTTCCGAGCGATTGATCTGACCGTTGTTGCTTCCACCATCGTTCGACTTCGGTTTTTTATCGGAGTGCGTGGTTGGCGGATATACAATCACACTCTTGATGCGAAGAAACTGATCCGTTTGTGCAACACGTGTGTTGTCATCAGGAATAGGCGTCGGCACATCATCTTTAGTCCCCGGATCTACAGTAAGCGACTTTTCATCGCCCGGTAAAGTCGCGGGAAGGTTCTCTACGGAAAACGGCTTCTCAATTTTAGTGTTGGTTTGTGTTCCCGGATTATCCAGAACAGAAACGGCCCCATTTTCCTGGGACCGCTCTACCGAATTTGGTTCGGAAATTACACTAGTAGAATTTTCTTGCCCCGGCGGTTGGTACTGTGTAACAGTTCCGGTATCGGCCAGTTGTTTCTCAGGAGCTTTCTCATTGGTGGCGAAGAACCACACAGTTAAACTCAGCACGAGAACAAGTGAACTAACAATCATCGCCACACCAAAGCGGCTGAGAATAGGAGTATGCGGAGGTGTATTCATGTACACCGCCAAACGCTTATGAATATTGGAAGATACTTTAGTAACGTCGTTGATACGGCTCTTGCTCAAACCGTCGATAGCTGAAGCGCAAAGCGAGCACTCTAATAGGTGCTTCTCTACGCCGTGCGTTACTTTCGAGGATAATTTTCCCTCGTTGTACGCGCGCATAGATTCAAGGGAGAGACAATTTCCCCGTTGAAAAATACGTTTCAACTCTTTAGGATCCATTTATTTATTCTGCAACTACGAGTAATCCTTTCAGGTTTCTTTTCCCGTTCTGGATGTAACTCTTGACTTCGTTCACAGAGTAGCCGGTTTCCGTTGAAACCTCCTTGTAGCTCTTCTGCTTCAGGTAAAACAACTCGATGCATTGCTTCTGTTCCTGTGAAAGCTCGTTTACAGCTTTCTCCAGTTTCTCGAGGTGTTCTTCCAGGCGGAGCGATTCGGTCTTCTGTGTGTCGTCTGCAGCCATGTTGCGGAGTGCTGACTCCACGTCCATGGTTTCCATGCTGCCTTTACGCAGCTTCTTGAGGCAATGATGTTTTGTTACACTGTAAACCCAAGTCTTGAAGTTGTTCACTTCATGGTGTTGCAGGTCGCGCAGGATGATCTCGAAGACTTCCATTACGGCGTCTTCGGTCTCAACGTTATTCTGCAGGTAGTTGTAAGATACCGCGGTGATAAGTTGAGTGTAGCGACGGAACAACTCTCCAGCGAACCAGGAGTTGCCTGTCTTGCGATACTGGTCGATCAACTCGTGATCGGTCAGCTGCGTTTCCTTTTTAGGCCAAAAGAATCGTATACGCACCGGTTAAGGGATTACAATGTGAATAATGTGTTTGCCATCCCTAAACTACGAAAAAAAGAACTACCTCCAAATCGGAGTCACCCTAAAGGGCGGGGATTCCCTGTTTTCCACAATAAATGCTCGTCTTTTTATGACATTTTTCCGACGGAGGTTGATCCCTCACCACATCCAACAAAAATATATCATTGAAAATCAACGAAATACAGCATATCTCCAAAAAACTTTGTGCAGTCCATGTGGAAAAGCACTTTTCCCCGCCCTATTATTCAGAAAGGCGCTAATAACCCTAAAACGTAATAAGCTATATGAAGTCAGTTTTCAAATTTCTTGCAGCAGTGATGGTAGCATCAGTAGTTATGACGGCAATTCCGTCATGCAAGTCACAAGAAGATTGCGGAGCTTATCAGGGAAGTGGAAAGAGCACACGCTCGCACCACAACAAGCGTTAATTAAATCGTACTCCTGAAGGGCGAGTTTTACAAAAGGCCGTTCTTCCTCTATACATGTGTTTCATGTGTTTGCCACAAAACTTCCCGACTAGTTCGGGAAATTTTGTTTTTAGGCTGTACCATCTCTGTTAACCGGCGTTATGCTACTGCCTTCCCGATACCATCGGGACGGACATGACTTTATTTAACAGGCGAACCCAACTTTGAAGGGAGAAAGCAGTCTATATATAGACTAACTTGGTAATCCCCGCACGGCAACACATGAAGAACCTTCACGCTTCCTTTTTCATTTTCGTAACTGCAAGCGCTTTGTTGTGCTCATGTGGGCCAGAAACAGTCTTTCCAGACGAGCCCATGC
The DNA here is from genome assembly GCA_964447465.1 of uncultured Chryseobacterium sp. Lineage (GTDB taxonomy): Bacteria > Bacteroidota > Bacteroidia > Palsa-965 > Palsa-965. Next base: position 8,386 of record CAYUTR010000091.1, on the reverse strand, counting down.
TGGAGTTCAAAGAGTACCAGTATAACGGTTCAGATACGCTGAACACGGTGTTCTCGTTTACCGATGGCGATGGAGATATTGGTGTTGCTCCTACGGGCAGCGACTACAATATGCTGCTGACTCTTTACTATAAAGACCAGAGCGGAGAGTTCCAGACTGCTGTAAACCCACTTACTAACGTCCCCATTACGTACCCGTACAGAGTACCGGAACTGCCGGACGGTCAGAACGGACTTGAAGGCGACATTTATCTCGTCGTGAACTCCGCGATGATTCAATACGACACAATTCAGTTCGACGCATACATCGTCGATCAGACGAATCACATGAGTACTGTTATCCGTACACCGGAAATAGGCCTGCGCTAAAAAACAAGAATGAAGAAACTAATTCTCACCTGTACGCTATTCTTGTCGGCTTTCATTTCGCTGAAGGCAACGCATAATATTGCGGGTGAGATAACCTACACTTGCGTTGGAGGAAATACCTATGAAATTCTGGTAACCACTTACACCAATACAGGTTCAATTGCTGATCGTTGGGAAATGCAGGTGTTTTTCGGAGATGGATATGATGGAATTGCGGATCGTGTTAATGGACCTCTTGTAGGACCTAACGGCGAAACAGGTCCAGATGGTAACGAGGGTTACGGTGTAATGCTTGGAAGCAACTATCCGAATACCAAAGTCAATCAATACCGCATTACACATACCTATAATCCGGCGATGTATACGATTCACATCATGGATCCGAATCGTATCGGTGGAATAGAAAACATTCCTAATTCAATCAACGTTCCGTTTTACCTGAAGACAGATATTGTTGTGGATCCTTTTATCGGATGTCATAACTCACCACAACTTACCACGATTCCTCTGGATAAGGCTTGTGTTGGCTCTTGCTTTTATCACAACCCCGGAGCGTATGATATTGATGGTGATAGTCTCGCGTATAAAATCGGACCGTGTCTCGATGAGAATGGTGTACCTATCGCGGGATATGAATATCCGAACGATCCTTCAATGGGCGGGGGAAATTTAACCATTGATGCCGTGACTGGCGATCTTGCATGGTGTTCTCCAATGGCCTCAGGAAAATACAACCTGGTTATCTACATTGAAGAATGGCGTCGACAGATCAATGGCAATCGCGTGCTGATCGGAACGGTGTTGCGTGATATGTCAATTGACGTGCTAGATCAATGCAACAATGAAAATCCGGAAATTCCTGAACTGCCTGATTTATGTGTTGATGCAGGAACGCTTGTGAATTTCTCATTTGTGACAACCGATCCCGATATGGATTCTGTTCGCATGGAAGCATACGGCGGAATGTTCAACGTTACACCGGCAGCAACCATTACTCCGAACAATACGTTGTTGCCGACTCCACTCAACACCAATTTCAATTGGCAAACCAATTGTGAACGTGTGCGCCTGCAACCTTGGACGGTTACGTTTAAAGCAACAGACGATGGTGGTCCGAATGGAATTGGTGTCGTGCTCGTGGACATTGAATCAGTAAACATCACAGTTGTTTCTCCGGGACCTGCAACATTAAGTGCAACACCACAAGGCTCTGCAATTAATCTGGCGTGGGGTGTTTCGCCATGTGATCCGGTTTCAAATCCTGGAGTGGGATATAAAATTTATCGCAAGCAAGGACTGAGTTTCTGGAATCCATCCCAATGTGAAACTGGAGTTCCTGCAACAACAGGATTTGTACTCATCGCAGTTGTGAACGGATTAGCGAACACAACTTTCACCGACAATAATGGTGGCGCAGGATTAATCCCCGGAATAGATTATTGTTATCGCGTTCACACGTATTTTCTCGATGGTGCAGAAAGTTACGCATCGCCGGAAGCGTGTACAGAATTGTTGCGCGATGTTCCGGTGATTACAAATGTTGATATCACTTCAACTTCTACGGTAGGAATATTAGATGTGAAGTGGGTGAATCCATTGGCGAATGGAATTGATTTCGACACAACAATTCATCCGGGACCGTACATTCTGAACATTCAGCGTACCGACAATTCGTTTGTAACATCCGCTTCACCAACGTTGATTGCAACATTCACGGTGCAGAATTTTTATCAGCTACCAACACTTTTTCAGGATGCAGGAATAAACACGCAGGACAATCCATTCACGTATCGCATTGATTTCTCAGCTGCGAATGGAACAGATGTAATTGGCAGTTCACAATCGGCATCAAGTGTGTTGCTTGCAACTACGCCCTCGGACAATCAACTGTTGTTGACGTGGCAGGAGATCACGCCGTGGAATAATTCTTCGTACGACATTTTCCGTTTCAACACGGTAACGTCGTTATGGGATTCAATTGGAAATTCACCCGTAAGAAGTTACGTCGACGATAGTCTCGTGAACGGAACGGAATACTGTTACTACGTACGCTCGCGAGGATCATATTCGAATGCGTTGTTGCCTTCTCCGCTGTTGAATCGTTCACAAGAGAAATGTGGAACGCCTGCAGATCTCACACCTCCGTGCGCACCCGTACTCGCCATACATTCCGATTGTTTCATTGGATTGAATCAGCTCATCTGGTCGAATCCGAACAACATGAATTGCGGAACAGATGATGTTGTGTCGTATCAGATCTGGTACACACCGATTGAAAATGGTGCGATGCAAATTATCGCGACAGTTATTCTCTCCGGCGATACGATTATTAATTTCAGTAATCTCATGTCGGTCGCAGGATGCTATTCAGTAACTGCACAGGATACATTCGGAAATCAAAGTCCGTTCAGCAACCTTGTTTGCGTTGACAATTGTCCGGACTATACACTGCCGAATGTATTCACGCCAAATGCAGATGGTACGAACGATTACTTTGTTCCGTTCCCATATCACTATGTCGAAAGTATCAGCATTCAGATTTTTGATCGCTGGGGCGTGATGGTTTTTGAAACCAATGATCCTGATATTTTCTGGAACGGTCGCGACATGAAGAGCGGCAAAGTCTGCACCGATGGAGTTTACTATTACACCTGTATCGTAAACGAAATCCGCTTGCAGGGAATTGTTCCGCGCAAAATCAGCGGCTTTTTCCATCTCTTCGGAACAGATGCTCAGCCCGAGTAATCCATCTATGAAATTGGTCAGTCATACCCCGTTTTTTTCACACTATCCTTCCGAATCGACCAGTTACCAATTCCCATTGATTTACTTGGGGAAAAGCCCTCTTTAAGTTACCTTTGGTAGACTGGCAAAGTGGCTTATGAAAAACATGCGCATTTACGTTTCAGTGTTCATTGCAATTTGTGCAGGAGCATTCGCATGTACGCCTGATCCGGTTTTTCCGGATGAGCCGATCATTACGTTCAAAGAATTTCAGTACAACGGATCCGATACACTCAAAGTCGTTTTTTCTTTTACCGATGGAGATGGAGATATCGGAGTTACACCTACCGGAACCGATTCGAACATGGTGCTCACGCTTTACTACAAGGGCCCTGACGGACAATTTCACGTTGCGCGCCCAGGAGCATCAACAACAGATTCGGTGTATTACAATTACAGAATACCTGAGCTACCTGAAGGACAGAGTGGCCTCGAAGGCGACATTTACCTTGTAGTGAATCCACAGTTCATGTTGTACGATACTATTCAGTTCAATGCTTTCCTCCTCGACCAGACTGATCACAAGAGTGCAGTTGTGCGGACGCCGGAAACTGTAATTAATTAAATCGCCGGAATGAAGAGATTGATTCTCATCTGTATGTTTTTGTCGGGATTCGTATCCCTTCATGCGACGCACAACATAGCCGGTGAAATCACGGATAGCTGTCTCGGTGGAAGCACGTACCGCATCTGGGTTACCACGTACACGAATTCAAGCTCACCTGCAGATCGTTGCGAACTTCTTGTTGATTTTGGTGATGGGGTAGAGCAGGTAGTTCCTCGCAGCAATGGTTTTCAGACGATCTGCCCGAATGCGAACCAGCACGATGGAGAATCGCTGTTGAATTTCGCGAATACCAAAAAGAATGTTTACCAGGTAGATCACACCTACAGTCCCGGACAGTACATCATCTCGGTTAAGGATCCTAACCGCGTTACAGGAATTGAGAACATTCCGAATTCTGTAAACGTTCCGTTCTATCTTCAGACAACAATCGTAATTGATCCGAACATCGGATGTAATACTGGTCCGCAGTTGACTACTATTCCACTCGACAAAGCGTGTCAGGGCAAATGTTACTACCACAATCCAGGAGCTTACGATCCGGATGGAGATAGTCTTGCGTTCAGCATCGGGCCATGTCTTGATACGAACGGTTTACCGATCCCGGGATATCAGTATCCAGATCAGGCCGGCGGAGGAAATCTTAGCATCAATCCAGTTACCGGCGATCTCGCGTGGTGTTCACCACAGATGGAAGGTAAATTCAATATTGTCATTTACATTGAAGAGTGGCGTCGTCTCGGCAACGGAAATCGCGTGTTAATCGGAACGGTATTGCGCGATATGTCGATCGATGTTGAAGATCAATGTCCGAATGATAATCCGGACATTCCTGATCTTCCGGATTTATGTGTTGATGCCGGAACATTGGTGAGTTTCTCGTTCCTTGTGACAGACATTAACGGAGACGACGTGCGCATGGAAGGTTATGGTGGTCCGTTTAACATTACACCTGCAGCAACACTTTCGCCGGTGAATGTTTTTCAACCAACTCCGCTGAACGTAGATTTCAGCTGGCAAACCAATTGCGATCGCGTGCGACTCCAGCCGTGGACAGTTACGTTTAAAGCAACTGACAACGGCGCACAAGTTCCGTTGGTAGATATTGAATCTGTAAACATTACTGTTGTGTCTCCCGGACCACAGGCTCTTGCAGTTAACCCACAGGGATCGAGCATGAATCTGTTGTGGACTATTAGTCCGTGTACACCTGCAACGAATCCGGTGATCGGATATAAGATTTATCGCAAACAAGGTCCAAGCGGATGGAATCCTGCGCAATGCGAAACAGGAGTTCCTGCTTCAACAGGATTTGTTCTCATTGGTGCTGTAAGCGGATTGAACACTACGACATTCGTTGACAACAACGGCGGTGCAGGATTGATTCCGGGAATTGATTATTGCTACCGCGTTCACACGTTCTTCCTTGATGGTGCAGAAAGCTATGCGTCGCCGGAAGCCTGCAGCGAATTGTTGCGCGATGTTCCTGTGATCACAAATGTTGACATTACTTCAACCAACTCATCAACCGGAACGCTGGATGTGAAGTGGGTGAATCCACTGGCAAACGGAATTGACTTCGATACAACGATTCATCCCGGGCCGTACATCGTAAAAATTCGTCGGACGGATAATTCATTTGTAATGTCGTCGGCACCGGTGTTGTGCACCACAATGGTGGCCGCGAGCTTCTACCAGCTTCCTACACTGTTCCAGGATGCAGGTCTGAACACACAGCTCCAGGCGTATACCTATCGTATTGATTTCTTCGCACAGAACGGAACAGATTCGATCGGGAACTCTCAGTCGGCTTCAAGTGTCTTCCTGCTTACAACGCCTTCTGATAATCAGGTCTTGCTCAAGTGGCACGAAATTACTCCTTGGGTGAATGACACTGTTGCAATTTTCCGGTTCAACAGTATTACCAGTGTTTGGGATTCGATAGGATTCTCACGGTCGGATACTTTTGTCGATAACAATCTCGTGAATGGCGTGCAATATTGCTACTTCGTAAAGACACACGGTTCTTATAACAACGTGTTATTACCTTCTCCCTTGCTGAATCGCTCGCAGGAGAATTGCGCAACACCAGCTGACTTAACGCCGCCATGTGCACCTCATCTCGCAGTCAATTCCGATTGTTTTCTTGCATTGAACCAATTGATCTGGACGAATCCGAACAACCTGAATTGCGGAACAGATGATGTGGTTTCGTATAACATCTGGTACACACCGATTGAAGGCGATCCGCTCGCAATCATCGCAACTGTTCTTGTATCAAGCGACACGATAATTGTTTTCAGCAATCTCACATCTGTTGCAGGATGTTATGCTGTAACAGCACTCGATACTTTTGGAAATCAAAGTGTGTTAAGCAATATCGTTTGTGTTGACAATTGTCCGGAGTACGTATTACCGAACGTGTTCACACCGAACGGAGATGACATCAACGATCATTTCATTCCGTTCCCTTACAAGTACATCGAAAGCATCGACATCAAGATATTCGATCGCTGGGGAGTTCTTGTTTTTGAAACTAAGGATCCTGCAATCAATTGGGATGGACGCGACAAGAGTACGGGCAAGCTGTGTACCGACGGTGTGTATTATTACACGTGTACGGTGAATGAAATCCGTTTGACGGGAGTTGTTCCGCGCAAGATCAGCGGGTTCTTCCATCTGTTCGGAAAAGACATCCGCGGCGAATAATTTATGTTCACAGGAATTATCGAATCAACCGGATTAGTTCGTGCCGTGCGCAGGAACGGCAGCAATGTCGATTTTGATATCTCAACACCTTTCTTAGCCGAATTGAAAATCGATCAGAGCGTTGCGCATAACGGCGCATGTTTAACGGTTGTGAAAATTACTGAAGATCATTACACCGTAACGGCGATCGATGAAACGTTGAAGAAAACTACGTTGAGTGAATGGATTCCAGGCGCTGAAGTGAATCTCGAACGCTGCATGATTCTCGGAGGAAGATTGGACGGACACATTGTACAGGGACATGTTGATCTTGTTGGAACGTGTGCATCAGTGAAAGATGAAAACGGAAGTTGGTTATTTGCATTTGAGTACGACAAGAATGCAGGGCACGTTACAGTTCCGAAAGGGTCGATCTGCGTGAACGGCGTTAGTCTGACTGTTGTAGATTCTTCTGCAGGAAAATTTTCAGTGGCGATAATTCCGTACACATTCGAGCATACGTCGTTCAAACATATCAAAACGGGTCACAAAGTGAATCTGGAGTTTGATGTCATAGGCAAGTACGTGGCCGCGATGATGGCTAAGTAGATCGAGGCTTTCTTTACCACATAGGAAATTTACGACGTGCGATGTTTGCTAAGGTGTTCGCCTTGGGGCGAACAAAACATAGAACACATAGGGGACAGGAATGATTGTGGTAGTACGTCCCTATGTATTCTATGTGCGGGTTTCGTTTTTCACGAAACCGCTTTAGCAAATATGGGTTAACAAAAAACTATGTGGTAAAATAAAGCACGTATTTTTGGCGCTCATGAACACAGCATTCATCATAGCCTTACCTGACGAAGTTCATCATGCAGAAGAACTCCACGGCATTCCGGTTTTCTATAGTGGAGTAGGGAAGATCAACGCAGCGTTGCGCGCAGCAGAAATTATTCACAAAGGATTTAAAGAGATCATCAACATCGGTTCGTGTGGTTCGGTGAATCACAAGCTTGGTGAAATTATTCCGGTTGGAAAAGTGATGCAGGATATTGATGGTCGTCCGTTGAGCGATTACGGTCATACACCGTTTGAAGAAGATAGTCACACGATTATACTCGATGCGTCACTTCGGCATTCCTGTTTCAGCACGGATTATTTTTTCGATCATAAACAACACGCAAAATATTCGCCGGAGTATCACGCGATGATTAAGTCGTGTTCGGTGTTCGACATGGAATTATTCGCGATTGCAAAAGCGTGCAGGAGAAATGGCGTGAAGTTGCGCGCGTTCAAATGGGTGAGTGATGATGGAGATTTTGAGCACTGGAAAGAGAATTGCAGGATGTCGGCGGAAAAGGTTCTTGAGATGCTTCAGAGGTAATACCGCTGTGACGTCTTAATCAACACAAGAAAATGATTAGTTGATATGCTGATTAGTTAATTAGTTGATGCCGTTGTTTTCAAGATGCCGGCACTAACTAATCTGCTAATTAGAACACCTCTGCTGCTACCCGACGGGTCGTCTCTGAAGTGCCCATCGTATAGAAATGCAAACAAGGAGTGCCTGCTGCAATCAGCTCTTTCGATTGCTGCACACACCATTTGATTCCTACTTCACGAACCTCTGCATCCGTTTTGCATTTGTCGGCTTCGATGTACAAATCCTGCGGAACATCGATGTGGAATATCTTCGGAAGCGTGAGCAACTGTTTTTTCTGTGTGAGGATTTTCAATCCCGGAATAATCGGAACGTTGATTCCCATATCGCGGCATGCTTTTACAAAAGCAAAAAACTTGCTGTTGTCGAAGAACATCTGCGTAACAATATATTCTGCACCGGCATCCACTTTATCCTTCAGAAATTTCATGTCGGCGTACATGTTCGGGGCTTCAAAATGTTTTTCAGGATAGCCCGCAACACCCACGCAGAATTTGGTTGGAGCCATGTCCACTACATCTTCGTGCAGGTATTTTC
>CAYUTR010000090.1:0-14135 GCA_964447465.1 uncultured Chryseobacterium sp. | reverse complement strand
GTAACTTTAAAGTCCAAGTTAAACCCCGTTTGCAGAACATTCCCTGGTCGGCTGCAGACTGAAAAGTAAAGTATGAATAGAATTATCCGACGATTAGTTGTCCTCCTTGCTGTTTTAGTACCGGCACTGCTCGAGGCGCAGTTTTATAACGGGTCGCAGACCGACTTCGGCAAGAACCGTGTGCAATACCAGGATTTCAAATGGCAGTACATGCGCTTCGAGAAATACGAAGTGTATTACAACATTGGCGGACGTGAACTTGCGGTTTATACTGCACGTGCAGCAAAGACGCATATTGCCGACATCGAGAAATTTCTTGACTTCACGCTTGAAGAACGTATCCAGTTTGTAGTCTACAACAAGCTGGAAGATTTCAAACAGAGCAATGCCGGATTGATCAACGATGACGGCTCCAACGTTGGCGGCATGACTCGCATCGTAGGAAGAAAAGTTTTTATTTACTACGAAGGCGATCACTTAAAACTCGAACAGCAGATACGCGCGGGTATTGCAGAAATCATTATCAACCAGATGATGTATGGCGGCAACATGCGCGATATGGTGAAGAACTCAACGCTGCTTGCACTGCCTGAATGGTATGTAAGCGGATTGGTTTCTTACATCGCAGTTGGATGGAATACAGATATTGACAATCGCGTGCGCGACGGAATCATGAGTGGTCGTTACCGCAAGTTCAATCACCTTACTGGAGAAGATGCAGCGTATGCCGGACATTCTATCTGGTACTACATCGCGGAGAAGTATAGTCCCGCCGTAATACCGAACATACTCTACATGACGAAAGTCAGTAGAAACGTCGAGAGCGCATTCCTGTTTGTACTCGGCGTTAACATGCGGATACTTACGATAGAATGGCAAAACTATTTCTCGGAGAAGTATTCTATGAACGACACCACACGTGTGATGCCGACGATGAAGCCAGTTCTCGAGAAGCCGAAGCAAACGCGCACATACAGTCAGGCGAAAGTGAGTCCGGATGGAAGATATATTGCTTACGTGTCGAATGAGTTGGGACAAGTGAAAATCTGGCTGCAGGATCTCGCCACAGGAAAGAAGAAAAAAATCTTCAAGGACGGACAGAAGCTAGATCGCATCAACGATTACTCGTATCCACTGATTGCATGGCATCCAACGGGAAGTATTCTCTCGTGGATATATGAGAAAGAAGGAGAAACATTCCTTGATTTCTATACTATTGAAGACGGATCGAAAATTGAAAAACCGATTTTCAATTTCATCAAGATCATCGATTACGCCTATTCGCCGAATGGACAGCAACTTGTAATGTCGGCAGTAACACGCGGACAAACGGATATTTTCGTTTACAACATCGCGGGCGGCGGACAAGTGCAGATTACGAATGACATTTATGACGATCTCAATCCACGATTCGTGAACGGTGGAAGAGACATCATCTTCTCTTCGAACCGCGAAGGCGATACACTTGGTAAAGTTGATCCGGATGTACACCTCAATAAATATTTTGATCTGTGGCTGTACAACTGGCAAGAGAAATCAAATGTGCTGCGTCGCGTAACGAATACGCCAATGGTAAACGAGTTGCAGGCACAGCCGTGGGATTCAACGCACTTCACTTTCCTCAGCGATAAGAACGGAATCCGCAATCGATATGTTGGTTACTTCGACAGCGCAGTTGCATACATCGATACCGCAACGCATTACAGATATTTCGCTTCAAGTATTCCTGTGACGAATTACTCCTACGGAATTCTTGAACAGGAAATCACTCCGGCAGCGAATAAGCTTTCGGAAGTAATGTATCATGATGGTCGTTACTACATCTACGTTGAAAACATGCCGGCGTTTTCGGAGCTCGCAGCGGTGCGCACAAAAAACACCACATATCGCGATCGCGTTTATGAGCTCACGAAAATTGAACGTGAAATTGATTCGCTCGAACAGATCAAAAAACAAACTGCTGTTCCGAAAATCACACCGCCGGTTGTGAAAGAAGAGACTCCGGTTCCATTGGATTCCGGAAAAATCGATATACGCAACTACGAGTTCGAAGGCAAAGAGCCGAAACGCATCGACAATAGAATTCCGCCTCCACCGGTTGTAAAGAATAACGACACCAGTGCAACAGATTCAACGCCGCCGGTGAAAGATCAGTTCCTGCTGCCGATTGTACGCAACTATAAAATTCAGTTCAGCACAGAGTACGTAATCTCTCAGCTCGACAATAGTTACCTGAACGCAGGTTACCAGCGTTTCTCGGGTGGCGGTGCACCAATATATCTCAATCCGGGTTTTACCGGATTGTTCAAGATCGGAATGACAGACATGCTCGAAGATCACAAGATGGTGGGCGGTGTTCGCTTGTCGGGTGATCTGAACAATAACGAGTATATTTTCTTTTACGAAGACCGCACGAAGCGTTGGGACAAGAGTCTCATGTTGCATCGTCAGGCATTGCCTTCATTGAATCCGAACAATCCGAGCCGCATTCACACACATGAAGGACGTTACGGATTGAAATATCCTTTCAATGAAGTACTGAGCGTGCGTGGATACTTTGGTTATCGTAACGACCGTCGCACATTCCTTGCTACTGATTTGTTTTCTCTCAACAGAAAGAATCAGTACAACAATTCGGCGAACATCAAGTTCGAGCTCGTATTCGACAATACGATCAAGCGCGGATTGAATCTGTACAACGGAATGCGTTTCAAAATATTTGTAGAAACGTTCCAGGGACTTGACAGCGTAGTGCAGGCAAAGATCAGCACGAACAAATGGTTCAAGAACGATCTCTATATTGTTGGATTTGATTTCCGCCATTATCAGAAAGTACATCGCGAAATCATCTGGGCCAACCGTGTGAGTGCTGCAACTTCATTCGGTCACGAGAAACTCGTTTACTACATGGGTGCTGTTGACAACTGGCTCATGCCGCGATTCAATCCATCTGTTCAGGTTGCAACCAATCAGAACTACACGTACCAGACGCTCGCAACACCGATGCGAGGATTCTGGCAGAACATCCGTAACGGAAATAGTTTCGCGATGATCAATAGTGAGCTACGCATTCCATTGTTCCGTTATCTTTTCAATCGTCCGTTGCGTTCTGATTTCATCAACAACTTCCAGGTAATCGGATTCGGTGATATTGGTACTGCATGGACAGGAAAGAGTCCTTACGATCCAAGTAATTCTCTCAATACGCAGGTGATTGGTTTCCCTGGAAATCCTATCACCGTAATTCTGAACAGTCACCGCGAACCGATTGTTGGCGGCTACGGAATCGGATTACGTACACGTTTGTGGGGATATTTCATCCGACTCGATTGGGCGTGGGGTGTTGAGAACGGTATTGTGCAGCCGCGGGTTACTTACCTGTCATTCAGCTACGACTTCTAGAACTGTATGGAGGAAAAATCATCCCTGCTTACCGCTGTACAGGAAGCCGCAAAAAAAATCCAACCACGTGTTGTCAATATCCGCAGGCATTTACATGCGAATCCGGAATTGTCGTTCAAGGAATTTAAAACTGCCGAATTCGTAACCGACGAACTCGAAGCGATGGGAATTCAGTGTGAGCGTATGAGCACTACAGGTGTTGTCGGACTCATTCACGGAACACAAGGTGAAGGAACAACCATTGCGCTGCGTGCAGATCTTGACGCATTACCAATCACAGAAAAGAATTCTACGGAATACGTTTCCAAGAATGAAGGCATCATGCATGCGTGCGGACATGATGTGCATACGGCTTCATTACTAGGAGCAGCACAGATTCTTAACGGACTCCGCGATGAATTCCCAGGAACAGTAAAACTGATTTTTCAACCCGGAGAGGAATTGCTTCCCGGCGGCGCGTCCATCATGATCAAAGATGGTGTGCTTGAAAATCCAGCACCAGAATACATTTTTGCTCAACATGTTTTTCCTTCACTGCCTGCAGGCAAAGTTGGATTCCGCAGCGGTATGTACATGGCTTCTACCGATGAACTTCACGTTACAGTTTACGGTAAGGGCGGTCACGCTGCAATGGTGAACGACTACGTGAATCCTGTTTTGATTGCTTCAACGATCATCGCTGCATTGCACGCATTCGTGATGGACACGCAAACGCGATTGGCTTCCGCGGCAGATACTCCAACAGTACTTGCGTTCGGAAAAATTGTTGGGCTTGGCGCAACGAATGTTATTCCTGAAACGGTAACCATGGAAGGAACGTTTCGCACCATGAATGAAGAATGGAGACTGAAAGCGCACGAATTTCTGATTCGCACTGCTGAAGGAATTGCGAAAGAAATGGGCGGTCGTTGCGAGTTCAGAGTTGAGCGCGGTTATCCTGTACTATTTAACGATGCAGAAATCACAGAACGTGCACGATGGGCGGCCGAAGAATTTCTCGGAAAGAACAACGTCACCGAATTGGATATGCGCATGACAGCGGAAGACTTTGCGTTTTATTCGCAGAAAATTCCGGCGTGCTTCTACCGTTTAGGCACGGCATCCAGCGATGGAAAATTCACCGCAGGAGTTCACTCTCCCGTTTTCGATATCGACGAAAAAGCATTGCAAACCGGCGCAGGATTACTGGCGTGGATTGCGTTGAAAGAACTACGTAATACAGAGTAACCAGTGCGCAGTACACAGTGCGCAGTAAAAATGAATGTCCAGGTATTGCGAAGCAATGACCCATATCAAAAAGACCATTAAATCCATTTCATTCACTGCGCACTGCGTACTGTTGACTGCGTACTGCGCACTGATGTCGGCGGGTTGCAATCCTTCTTCAGAAACCTATGCCGCCGACAGCGACACAGCTCACCTGCCCTTTCCATCCTTCACCGTAGTGCAATCCGATTCTTCATTGGCGAACGGCTATTTTTTCATCGCTCCGTTCAAGATGCCGAAAAACTCTCCCAAGAATTCAAGCGGTATGATGATTCTTGCCGGAGATGGTTCTGTTGCGTGGGCTCACCCGCATTCAAACGGTTCAAATTTTCAGGTGCATGCCGATGGACGCATGTCGTACTTCCAGGATTCTCTTTTCTATTTCATGGACAGCACATTCACCGTGATTGATTCTGTTGGTTGTGCAAACGGCGCGAAGAACGATGCGCATGAATTGCTTGTGCTTCCGAACGGCCATTATGTGCTGATCGGAATTCGTACGGAAGTTGAAAATCATTCTGACATGATTATGTCGCGACCGAAACCGTGGGCCGGTGCTGTGCAGACACAGGTGAAATACGGCATCATTCAGGAACTCGACGAAAAGAAAAATCTCGTATGGTCGTGGCATTCGAAAGGACATTTCTACTGGGATGACTACGATCCGGTGTACCTCGCAGATAGCAACAAGCTCGATATACCGCATTTCAATGCAATTGATGTGGATTCTCTCGGCAACTTTTTGCTCACAGCGCGTTATACCAATGAAGTGGTTTACCTCAATCGCCGCACAGGAGAAATTGACTGGCGTTTGGGAGGACAACATTCTTCATTCGAAATGATCGGATCAAATCCTGGTTTCCTTGGACAACACGCCGCGCAGTTTATGCCGGGGAACAGAATTCTGTTGTTCGACAACGGATACAGTTTCGCGGGCAATACGCACAACGCACGTAGCGCAGAATACGAATTGGACACTGTGACGAAACAAGCGCGCATCATTCAATCCATTACATGGGGAACTGGTGTGATCAGCGAAGCCACAGGAAATGTGCAGCGACTTTCCCGTGGAGCTACGCTCATCACGTTTGGAAAAATTCTGAATCTCACGCCCGCGCCATTTTTCATCGTTGCTGATTCAACCGGGAAAACAATTTTTGAACTTCAGTCGCGTGATACAATGGCATCTTATCGCACGTACTATTATTCTGCGTTACCATTCGCGTTTCAACCACTGGAAATCAAAATAGAATACCTCGACAATGGCGTGCGTCTTTCCACCAGCGATGGAGAAGAACATTTGTGGTCGACAGGTCAGCAAGCGGCAAGTATTGTTGTAACAAAAGCCGGATTGTATCAATGGTTCGAGACTGACGAAAAGGGAAACTGGCGTGGCTCGAAGGCGTTTGAGGCGACGGCGGTGAACCTGTCCTTAACCACCGAGTGATTGTTTATACCTTTACGCCCAATGAAATTCACCGGCAACGTCATCCCTTCTACGCTCTCCGCATCCGAACAGGAATTGCTGGATAAGGGAATTGCTTTGCCTTTGATGGAAGAATTCTACACCATCCAGGGAGAAGGATTTCATACCGGTAAACCCGCCTACTTCATTCGCGTGGGTGGTTGTGATGTTGGTTGTCACTGGTGCGATGTGAAAGAAAGCTGGGATGCGAATCTTCATCCGCTCACGAAAGCAGAAATTATCGTTGAGAATGCGTTGAAATATCCGGCTCGTGCGGTCGTTGTTACAGGAGGAGAACCATCGGCGTTTCAGATGGATTTCCTCACGAAAAAGCTCAAGGAAAAGGGAATTCAGACCTTTATTGAGACTTCAGGAGCATATCCGCTTACGGGTGACTGGGATTGGATCTGTCTTTCACCAAAAAAAACAATGCCACCCAAGGCCGAAAACTACAGTAAGGCACACGAATTGAAAGTAATTGTCTACAACAATGACGATTTCAAATGGGCCGAAGAAAATGCAGCGCTGGTTAACAAAGATTGTATGCTTTTTCTGCAGCCGGAATGGAGTAAATCACAAGAAATGATGCCCCTGATCGTTGATTATGTAATGGCGAATCCGAGGTGGAATGTTTCGTTGCAGACGCATAAGTATATGCACATACCCTAGTCATCCTTCCTCTACGCTCAGTATGACAAAACCGTGAATCACGATACCTTGTCATACTGAGCGTAGTCGAAGTAGACAAGAAACTTGAAACACGATACCTTGTCAGACTGAGCGTAGTCGAAGGCGGATAAGGAAACAAGAAATAAAAGTCTATGAAAAACATTTGCCTCATACTCCTCCTTACCCTCGGAATGGTTTCCTGCAAAGCCCAATCCGGTCTTACAACAAAAAGTAAGAAAGCTGAGAAGGCCTACAATCTCGCGATACAGTACATGGACTTGCGCAATTATCCGGCAGCGCTGCTTGAGTTGGAGAAAGCAAAAAAAGCAGATCCCAATTTTGTGGAAGCATATACGCTACAGGCCAACTTACATCTGCAGCTGCGTCAATGGGATCTTGCAGAAGCTGAGTTTGAAAAAGCATTCGCAATCAATCCGCTTTTCTTTCCTGCGTCGTTTTACGATTGTGCGCAGGCGGAAATGAAACAAGGGAAATATGCAGAAGCAAAAGTTCACTTCCAGAATTTCCTTGATAAGAAACGATCAGGAACTACTCCGCGAATTATTGAAGAAGCCGAGAACCAGATGCTGAGTTGCGATTTCGCAATCAACGCAATGGCGCATCCCGTTCCGTTTAAGCCGGTGAACATGGGAACGTCGACAAACTCTGCGGAGTGCGAATATTTTCCAAATGTGACTGCCGACGACAACACGTTTCTGTTTACGCGCAACGCAATTGTACCCGGTCCCGGTGGTGTAGGAATGCGCACACAGGAAGATTTTTATATTTCGTACAGAGGTGATGATGGTGCGTGGAGCAAAGCGCAGAACATGGGTACACCAATCAACACACTTGGAAATGAAGGCGCGCCTTCGCTTTCTCCAGACGGACGCTATCTTTATTTTGCAGCCTGCGAAGAAATGGATGGATACGGTGGCGGAAGAATGGGTTATGGCAGCTGCGATATTTTCTTCACGCAAAAAGTGAACGGACTGTGGACGCGTGCCGTGAATGTTGGAGCGCCCGTGAATACAACTGCATGGGAAACACAACCGTCTTTCTCTTCTGACGGAAGAACGTTGTACTACATCAGCAATCGCCGCGATGGATTAGGCAACAGCGATATCTGGATGTGCACGCTGAGTGATTCCGGAAAATGGGGCAAGCCATTGAACCTCGGTGTCGACATCAACACGAAAGGAAGAGAAGAAGCCGTGTTCATTCACCCCGATAATCAAACATTGTACTTCGCATCGGATGGTCACATCGGAATGGGCGGACTTGATCTCTACATGTGTCGCCGCGATACTGCAGGCAATTGGGGCAAGCCGGTGAATCTCGGTTATCCGATCAACACATTCGCAGATGAAAGCGGAATGATCGTAAACGGGAAAGGCGATCTCGCTTATTTCTCCAGCACGAGAGAAGGAACAAATGGCTGCGATGATATTTATTACTTCGAGATTCCGGCTTCATTGAAACCTGTTCCGGTTACGTACATGAAAGGAAAAGTGTACGACATCAAAACAAAAGCTCCGTTGGGCGCGTCGTTTGATCTGATCGATCTTGAAACAGGAAAAACAATTGTCTCGTCGAATTCCGATCCTGTGACGGGAGAATTTCTCGTGTGTATTCCGCAGAATAAAAACTACGCGTTGAATGTGAACCGTAGATTGTACCTGCCGTATTCGGAATCGTTCTGGATGATGGAGTCGACCAATCCGGGCGAACCGTATTACATGGATGTTCCGTTGACGCCTATCGAAGTTGGTGCGCCATGGAATCTCAAAAACGTTTATTTCGATATCGACAAGTGGGACCTGAAACCAACTTCCAGAGCCGAACTCGACCGGATGGTTATCTGGCTGAAAGCAAATCCTGATGTAAAAGGAGAAGTAGGTGGTCACACAGATAACACCGGCGACAAGAAACACAACCAGGAGCTCTCACAGAATCGTGCGAAATCGGTGTACGATTACCTCGTATCGCACGGAATTGCGGCCACACGCCTCACCTACAAAGGTTATGGAGATACTTCACCGCTCGTGCCGAATGATACGCCGGAACATAAGCAGATGAACCGCAGGACCGAGTTCAAGATCACGTCCGTTAAATAATCGGCTTTAATAGTTTTTTTTACCACCAAGTACACCAAGGCACCAAGAATTAAGCGCTATTGGCTTGGTGCCTTGGTGAACTTGGTGGTGAGATTTTATTTCACTAGCTTGAACTCATGTCCGTCTGGTCCTCCGTTCGAGCCTACTTGCGTTATCGCCGCAAATCCGTAACCAAACACGGAGTGCATTCTCCTTTCGTGTTCGAACTGGTAACGAAAACATTGCCTAACGACGACACCGACTTCACAACTTTCCCGGCAGAAAAATGGCGCGAAGAATGTCTCGCAGATAATTCTACGATTGATGTTCGCGATTTTGGAACCGGTAAATCGGGACCGAGAATGATTTCCGCGATTGCACGTCGCGCTGCAAAATCTCCGAAAGAAGGACGCTTGCTCTACCGCATCGTAAAACGTTTCCAGCCGAAAAACATTCTCGAACTCGGAACTTCATTGGGAATTTCTGCGATGTACATGCGCGCCGGAACTCCGGATGCAAAAATTGTAACACTGGAAGGTTGTCCGGAAACTGCACGAATTGCGCGTGAGGGATTTTTAAAAAACAAAATCGCAGCAGATATTCGCATTGGCGATTTCGATTCTACACTCGAAGGCGTACTCGAAGAAATGAAATCTGTTGATTTGGTTTACATCGATGGCAATCATCGTCGCAAACCAACACTGGAATATTTCGACCTCATCAGAAAGTACGCGCACAACGATACTGTTTTCATTTTCGATGATATTCATTGGTCTATTGAAATGGAAGAAGCGTGGAAAGCGATTGCCGCTGACAAGGGTGTGCATGTGAGCCTGGATGTGTTTCATTTTGGGCTGGTGTTTTTGCGCAAGCAGCAAGTCAAGGAGCACTTTGTCTTGCGTTGGTAGTTACAGCGCCCGATATTTTTACCACCAAGTACACCAAGGCACCAAGCGTTATTTAACCTTTTCTTGGTGCCTTGGTGATCTTGGTGGTTGAATTTTTAACCCTATCTCCGTCGTAAAAAAGCCGACACTTTCTGTTAACTTTACACTGTGTCCGAAACGATTATAAAGCTTGATCACATCCGCCGCGAATACCACGTGGGAACGGAACACATTCTTGCGTTGCGCGACATCACCCTCGAGATTTATAAGAACGATTACGTTGCGTTGATGGGTCCTTCCGGTTCCGGAAAATCTACGCTGATGAACATGATCGGTTGTTTGGACACTCCGAGTTCGGGTGAATATATTCTCAACAAGAAATCAGTTGCGAATATGAGCGACAACGAACTTGCTGAGGTGCGGAATAAAGACATAGGATTCGTATTCCAGACGTTCAATCTTCTTCCACGACAAACTGCGTTGGAAAATGTAACGCTTCCACTCGTGTATGCGGGAATTCCAAAAGCGAAACGCTCACAGATGGCAGAACGTGCATTGGAGCAGGTTGGCTTGAAAGACAGAATGCATCACCGTCCGAATGAACTTTCAGGTGGACAACGTCAGCGTGTGGCGATTGCTCGTGCGCTAGTGAACGATCCCGCGATTATTCTTGCAGATGAACCAACAGGTAACCTAGATTCGAAAACTTCCGTGGAGATCATGGGCTTGTTCGAAACGCTGCACAAAGCGGGAAACACAATCATCGTAGTAACACACGAAGAAGATATTGCACAATACGCGCATCGCATTGTTCGTCTGCGCGACGGACTTGTGGAGCGCGACACGCAGAATGAAAACATCAGAACATTTTCGAGCCCCGTAGTCAGTCATTAAACCCATGAACATGCTGAGAATTCTACTCCCTCTGTTGCTTGTAACATCTGCATACAGTCAAGCAATCGTTTCCGCGAACATTCACATTGATCAGATCGGTTATCGTCCGATGGATCGAAAAATTGCTGTGATCTCTGATCCGCAAACCGGTTACAACGGAGCGGATACTTACGTTCCGGGTGCGACACTTGATCTCCGAGATGCATCAACCGGTAATGTTGTATTCACTGGTGCAGCAGTTGCCTGGAACGGTGGAGCAACACACCTACAGTCTGGCGACAAGTGCTGGTGGTTTGATTTTACTTCTGTAACAACTCCTGGAATGTATGTTGTGTTTGATGCAACGAACAACCGTCAGTCATACCCGTTTGAAATTGGTGTTGATGTTTACAACGATGCATTGTGGCATGCACAGCGCGTGTTCTATTACCAGCGTTGCGGTGTTGCAAAAACTACAGCTTGTGCGGGAAGCAATTACACCGATACACCTTGTCACGTTGGTTCTTTGCAGGATAATAATTGCAGAGCAGTGTCGAATCCTGTACTCGCAACAGAACGCGACATGAGTGGCGGATGGCACGATGCAGGCGATTATAACAAGTACACGAATTTCACATACGTGCCCGTGCACTTCTTACTCGACGCATACGAGCAAGCACCAATTGCTTTCGGTGATGCAAACAACATTCCTGAGAGCGGAAACGGCACTCCCGACATTCTCGACGAAGTAAAATTCGAACTCGACTGGTTGCTGAAAATGCAGAACAGTGATGGACAAGCCATCATGAAAATTTCCACGCTTGGATTCAACGGCGGTTCTCCACCGAGTACAGATGCAAATCAGCGTTACTACAGCGCGGCTGCTTCTTCTGCAACGAGAACTGTTTGCAGTCAGTTTGCACATGCAGCGATTGTATTCCGCAATTTGAGTGATCCGCTCATGCAGGATTACGGCGACACACTACTTGTTCATGCGGAACTTGCGTGGCAATGGCTCACCGCGAATACCGCGTACTCGTATTACAACAACGAAACATTCTCCAGTGCGAATCCGGAAGTTGGCGCAACTGAACAAGACGCGCGCAAATTTGTTGCGGCAGTTTATCTCTATGCTGCAACAGCGAATTCAACTTATCGCACGTACGTGGATGCGAATTACGCTGCTATTCAACCAATGCAGTGGACGTACTGGTATCCGTTCGAACCGGTTGTGCAGGATGCAATGTTGTATTACACCATAACCGCTGGTGCAACTGCCGGAACGGTGAGTGCTATCCGCGCGAGCTGTATCAGTTCCGCATCAAACAACAACGCCGATATGCTTCCGGCATACACCGCGCAGACCGATCCTTATATGGCTTACATGAAGGACCAGGATTATGTCTGGAACAACAACGAGTTCAAAGCAGAAGCTGGAATTATTTTCGCGAACATGAATCGCTACAACCTCGATGTTCCGAATCAAGCGAACTATCGGAATGGAGCTGAAGGATTCATTCACTACTTCCACGGAGTAAATCCGAATGCATATTGTTACCTCTCTAACGGTGATGTATTCGGCGCCGATCGTCCGATCATGCAGATCTATCACGGCTGGTTTGGCGACGGAACGATTTGGGATTCCACCGCGAATTACATCGGGCCACCTCCGGGTTATCTCACATGCGGTGCAAATTATTATTACAATCCGGATGCAGCGTACACCGGTCCGCCGATTACTCCACCCGAAAATCAGCCACACCAGAAGTGTTACAAGGACTGGAACACATCGTGGCCGGAAAATTCCTGGGAAGTAACCGAAGTTGGAATTTATACAGAGTCGGCGTACATCAAATTGCTGTCGATGTATGCGGACACGTTCACGGTGATTACTTCGGTGACTGAACCTACGGTTACAAATACATGGAGCGTTTCTCCCAATCCTGCGAATGATTTTATTTCCGTGAATGGAACTGCTGGAGAAAATGCGGAGTTACAGATGTTTGACCTCACCGGGAAGTTGGTGCTTTCTCATAAAGTGAATTCCGGTCAGCAAGTTTCAGTTGCGGAATTGCCTGCGGGAGTTTATTTGTGTGTGATCAGGAAAGATGAAGTGACAACCTCAACTCAAAAAATTTCAATCACGAGATAAATTCAATCTGCGCAATCTGCGAATCTGCGGCATATGACTATGAAAATCTACACCAAAACCGGCGACAAAGGACAAACTTCCCTCATCGGGGGTACGCGTGTTCCGAAAGATCATATACGCATTGAAGCGTACGGAACAGTTGATGAACTCAACTCGTGGATGGGTGTGATACGCGATTGCGTTTCTGAAGAAGCAACAAAAAAGTTGATCATCGATATTCAGGATAAACTTTTCACGATCGGTTCTCACCTCGCGAGCGACCCAGAGAAAAGTAAAATGAAACTTCCGGAAATTACGGATGCACACGTTGTTGTTCTCGAAAATGAAATGGATGCAATTGATAAAGTTGTTCCGCCTATGAAGAATTTCGTGTTGCCCGGCGGACATCTTACTGTTTCGTATTGTCACGTGGCTCGTTGTGTTTGTCGCCGTGCAGAGCGTTGTACAATTCATCTTTCAGGATCTGCTCCGGTAGAAGATGTGATTGTTCGCTATCTGAATCGTTTGAGCGACTACCTGTTTATGCTGAGCAGAAAACTCACGCAGGATCTCGGTGCTCAGGAAATTCCATGGAAACCGGGAGTTGAGTAACTTCACCGCTGAATGAATATCACCCTCACCGGCATCGGAAAAAAATACGGACGCGAATGGATCTTCCGTAACGCGACGCATTCTTTCGGTGAAGGAAGTGCAACGGTTATTCTTGGTTCGAACGGTTCGGGAAAATCTACATTGCTCCAGGTTATTTCCGGTTACATCATTCCGAATGAAGGAACACTTTCCGTTTCAGAAGGGCCAACAGAAATTACAGGTGATAAATTGCACACGTGTTTCGCATTTGCATCGCCCTACCTTGAGTTAATGGAAGAATTCACATTCCGCGAGTGCATAGAGTTCCAGCAGATGTTCCGCAAATGGGACAACGGACTGGATACAAAAAACATAATCGAACTGAGCGGTCTATCGCACGCAAGCGAAAAGCAGATAAGAAATTACTCATCCGGCATGAAGCAACGCGCAAAACTTGCACTTGCAATTTTGTCGGATGCACCGGTGCTGTTGTTGGATGAACCCTGCTCAAACCTCGATAAAAAGGCACAGGAATGGTATGCATCGCTGATCCACGATTTCCGTGAAAAACGAACTGTGATCGTCTGTTCCAACGCGGTAAAAGAAGAGCACTTTTTCTGCGATAATTCGCTGGATATCATGGCTTTTAAATAGCCGGAACGGACTCCCACTGCGACTGCTACTGCCACTTATTTGCTATATTTGCCTCCCCAAAACAAAGTACAAATCGATTAATACACCATACAATGGCAGAT
>CAYUTR010000089.1:0-14193 GCA_964447465.1 uncultured Chryseobacterium sp. | reverse complement strand
TTCAGATCACAGACGCCAACTTCGAAGAAGTAGTATTGAAATCAGACAAACCGGTATTGGTTGACTTCTGGGCAGAATGGTGCGGACCGTGTCGCATGGTTGGTCCTATCGTAGAAGAAATTTCGAAAGACTTCGATGGCAAAGCAGTCGTTGGTAAAGTAGATGTTGACAACAATCCGGAGATCTCGATGCGTTTCGGTATCCGCAATATTCCGACAATCCTTTTCTTTAAAGGTGGACAGGTTGTAGACAAACAAGTTGGTGCAGTTCCGAAGAATGTGCTGGCTGAGAAGCTGAATGCACAGATGTAGATGATACAATGATTGTCTCCTTCGGCTACGCTCAGGATGACAATCAGAATCAAACTGAATAAGAAAGGAGTCCATGTGGGCTCCTTTTTTGTCTCCGAAACATGTTGATTTTCCATAGTATCTTGCACCCGCAATGCCGAAGAATCTGTCAGACGTATACATCAGGGCCGGAGAAGTTTATTCCGAACCCCTTAAGTACATTCTGACCGTTTTAGCGCAGAACAAACAACTCCCTATTTCTTTCACGGAGAAATCGAAAGCAAAAGTCGTTTTTGATCACAGCGATCCTTCTTCCCTGCCGATCAATGTGCGGAACTTTGAATTGCTGCTGAGAGAAAAGAAGAGTAATCACAAGTTGTTCTTCGCGGATCAACCTCACTGGACTTTCCCGGAAAGCAACAAACCCGATTGGTTGGGTTCTGCGTTTTACATGATCAATTCTTTCCAGGAATATCAGTCCGAATCAACCTCTGGTGATTTTGATGCGCATCAGCGTTACAGTTATGCCGCCTCCTACCAGCATAAGTTCAATTGTGTTGAAGATAATCTCGTGCAGAAGTATTTCGATAATTTCTGTGCTGAAATACAACTCACCCCGCAAATTAACAACGAGAATCGATCACGAATTTTTATTTCACACGATATCGATTCCATTCACGGTTCATTTTTGCAGGATGGACTTTGGGCAATGAAAAAAGGTAGAGTCGACATTGTTATGAAGCTGGTGCTGAACGAAATTCTTGCACGTCCACACTGGACGAACATGGACAAGATCGTGAAGTTGCACACGGAACACAATCTTAACAGCACGTTCTTCTGGCTCGCCACGAAGAAAACTGGCAGCAACGGAATCAAGAATGCGGATTATTCCCAGCGACACATTCAGAAGCAAAGTGCGCTTACTTCGAGCAACGGTTTGCACAAAAGCGGATTTGAATCTTCGATTGACGAAGAACTCGATCAGCTTCCGTTCAAAACGAAATGGAATCGCTACCACTTTCTGAAAATTTCACTTCCTGAAACATGGAACACTGTAGAAGCATCCCGGCTTGAATTCGATGCAAGTCTTGGTTTTGCTGAGCGTTATGGATTCCGGAACAGTTACGGTTTACCTTTCCGTCCGTATAACGTTGCAACCAGTGAAGCGTACAACTTCGTCGAAGTTCCGCTGAACATGATGGACGGAACATTTCAGAAATACATGAAAATTCCAGTTGCGCAAACTTCTCAGAAAATTATTGAGTTCATCGAGAAAAATAAAGTGAATTGCGTGCTGTCGCTTTTGTGGCACAATACCTTTTTCACCAGCTACAAATACAAAGGTTACCTCGAGGAATACCGCAAAGTGCTTCTCTACCTGAATGAAACCGGTGTGAAATCAATTACTCCGGAGCAAATTGTGAACGAATATTTACATGGCCGGAAAAATTGACATAGAACTTCTGCGTGAAGAGGATATTCCCGAATTGATCCGCTTCTACAATCACCTGTACAAAGAGAACAGGACGATTGAGAAATTTCGTTGGGAGTTTTTCACGGCTCCGGCAGGTGGAACGATCTATGTTGTAGCAAAGGATGCGGAGAACGGAAAAATTGTAGGCTCACAATGTGCAATTCCGATTCATCTGCAACGGGCCGACGGAACCAAAATACTTACTGCGAAATCGGAAGACACCTTGGTGGATCCTACGTATCGTGGCATGAGTATTTTCGAAAACATGTACAAGTTGCTTTTTGCAGAATGTGAGAAAGCCGGGATTAAATATCTCTGGGGATTTACTTCTGCGAAAAAACCATTTGAACGTCTCGGATTCGCGCTTCCGTATAGCCACAGTCAGTCATTGTTCGTGAAACGCATTTCGGGTGCTTATCAATATCTGTCTTCACTCAATGCGAAAAACACAGCAGTCAGTCGCATGAAAATATTCGGACTCTGCATCGGAGCGCGATTCAAAGCGATGTTCGCTCCGTTAAGTTCTGCAGCAAAAGAAGTGAGCGCATATGAATGCATCATTGAGCATAAGAATTCGCTCTATACGAAAGCGGCGCCGGTAGAAAATCTGCTTGACTCCGGTTTTTCCATCCAGCAGGATCGTTCTTTCATGGACTGGAGAATTACCACGAATCCTTATCATTCGGAAGTGCTGCGTGTTGCATTCACTTCAGGAAATGAAACGTTGGGTGATGTTATTTTCAATCACCACAAGAACGGAACGTGGTACCTGATTGCTGATCTCTACAATAAGAAACTGAATAAAGATCAGCGAACAGCAATGTTCCGTCACGCAATACATATGTTGCATAAGAATGTTCAGGGAGCTGCATTGGTCCGTACATGGGATTTCACGCACAATCAGCAAGGTCGCGATGAAATCCAGATGCGACTCGATTCCGGCTTCGTTCATCTCGAACGCGGAGTGTATTTTGTGTGGAAAGGATTGGGAGATCAGTCACTCAATGCGAATGACTTTGCGCTTTCGAGAATTGCATCGCAGGGAATGATTTAAACACCCTTCCTGAAAGTTAACATTTACTAATATCCCGGATTTCGAGGGCGTTCCCAGTCAAACAGATTATCTTTAAGTCAGAATGCCAATAGAGCCACACGACTTCCAGCAATTCACCCACCTCGAGCTACTTGCACGACAAGTGGTGGAAGGATTCATTACGGGTCTGCACAAAAGTCCGTTCCATGGATTTTCTGTGGAGTTCTCTGAGCATCGCATCTACAATACCGGCGAACCAACCAAGCATATCGACTGGAAACTTTACGGTCGTAGCGATAAGATGTTCGTGAAGCGCTACGAAGAAGAAACCAATCTTCGTTGTCACCTCATCATCGATCATTCGTCATCCATGTACTTTCCGGAAGATGCAGAAGCGAAAAAACTGGATAACAAAATCAGCTTTTCTGTGAAGTGCGCTGCATCGATGATTGAATTACTGAGAATGCAGCGCGATGCAGTTGGACTTACAGTGTTCGCAGAAGAAGTAGAAGTGCAGACTCCGGCGAAATCAACAACGCTTCACACGAAACTGCTGTTCCACGAACTAAATAAACTGCTCACGCCTATTCCGGAAGATCAGAAGAAGAAAACGTTTGCTATTGACGCGTTGCACCGGATTGCAGACAGTATTCATCGTCGCTCACTGGTTATGATCTTCAGCGACATGTTCGAATCGAATGAGGATGCTGATAAGCTTTTCTCTGCACTTCAGCATCTGAAACACAACAAACACGAAGTCATTCTGTTTCACGTAACGGATAAGAAACACGAGATGGAATTCGATTACGAAAATCGTCCTTACACTTTCGTAGATATGGAATCCGGTGAAGAAGTGAAAGCACATCCTGCAGAAGTGAAAGATGCTTATCTCCACGCGATGCAGAAATTCCACCAGGAGCTAAAACTCAAATGCGGACAATACCGCATTGATTTTGTGGAAGCGGATATCAATGAAGGGTATGGGCAGGTTCTCATGCCGTATCTTCTGAAAAGAACACGAATGGTGTAGTTTCCGGTTTCCCGAAATCCCTTCTAGAATTCTTTCCGTGGGGTAAACCCCACGGCTATCACTGCTCTTCTCACTTTAATCATTTGCACGGGCTTGAGAATAAATAATATTTCAGCCTCAAGCCCGTGCATATCCATATTATGGCAGAGCTGTGATAGCCGTGGGCTTCAGCCCACGGAACCGGAAACAGGAAACGGGAAACTGTATCTTTTCTCCGCGCATTGGTTATAGAACCAAAACCAGCCAATGCAACACACCTACACCACCAGTATCATGAACCATGTTGCGAATTGCATTCTGCGTGTGCATTGCACTGATTTTTACCGGATGCCAGAAAAACTGGCGCGGGTTTGTTGTTGAGAAAAGAGTTTACCGCGATGGATATTATATCCACATCCCCTGGAAAAGATATACGCCCAAACAGGCTTATCCGAAACCTGAACCGTATCCTGTGGATCATTCGCGAACTACACGCACTGATTCAACGAAGAAAAATGCAGGTGGTGTGGCGAACTCCAGTCAGCAGTCTCAATCAGGCAGCAGTCAAACAGTCAGCGGAGGCGGTAGTCAATCAGGAGGAACAGGTGGTGGTGTATCGTCGGGAGGTGGTAACACTTCAAACCAGCCTTCGAATGGTACCACAGGAGGAAACGGAGGATCAGGAAATCCGTCGAATACTCCCGCTGTAGGTCCGAATGGTTTAAATGGCACTAACGGAACAACTGCATATCCTCAAACCGCAACACCTACACCTGCACCGAAACTTCAACCGCTTCCAGAGTCACCTACTCCTCCACTCGTCCGTCCAACTTCAGTGAGCGTGAATCCTCCTGCCGATACTTCTGTCGCAGCGAAAGATCCACCACCGATTGATTCTGACAATGGCAACGGCATCAATTTTCCAGAAGGAGAATTTTCACTCGTCACAGAGCTCGGTTTTTACAATCCGGTTTATACTTCCGGTGTTGAAGTGAAACCGCTCTCCTACAATGGTGGTGCTGCATTACGCTACACGATTCATCCGTGGTCGCGACATAAGTTGTCGGGCGAATTCGGATTATTCATGAGTCAACATTTCATCGCGCAGGATCAGCACAAATTTTATCCCCTTTTCACCGAAGCCTGCGACAAGGAAAGAATTATGCAATGGAAATCGCGATTCATGCTGATGGATCACATTTATGTTTCGCGAAAAGAAGATGCAAAATTTGATGCAGTTGAAATCGGATTGTTCAGCGATGTTGGATTTTTCTCATCGCATGTTGCTGTAACCACGCACGGTAACGATGAAAATGCAATACTCACAAGAAATAAATCGCGCTTGTTTGGTTTACACTATCTACGCAGAATGCAATATGGGTTGACCGCGCGTGTTGCAAACAATGTGTGGAGTGTGTTTGCCAACTATCGCCTCAATTCACTGGTGAAAGCGGGGCCGAATGGCGGAGACCTGCCTACACTGGTGGTTGGAGCGACGTTCTCCATCGGAGAATAATGGAGAATGGAGGGAGGGGCGGAGACTACTACTCAACATCTCCTCCACTCCTTCTCCATTTAGTTTATGGGAATGTGCTGTCCAGTTCAGTTACCGAATTTCCTGAAACACGAACGTTATCAAAAGTTTCGGCGTGATCAGATTCCGGATAGTAAATTCTAACCTGGTAAGTTCCCGAAGGCAAACCGCGAAGGAGAAATTCTCCCGTGTTACTGGCATAAGATGAAAATATCCTGTTTGTGCCTGTTGCTCCGTCAGCAAAAACGGCAACCGAACCTCTCACGATACGTGTTTTTCCGTGGATTGAACCGGTGCGTTCAATATCAATTGCATGAACTACCGGCTTCAGTCTGTAGTAATCTGTTTGCTTTGTGATTGATTGTGCCGCATCGAAATCCAGCATCATAAGAAAAGGTGCATCTTCCGTTACTGAAAAATCAGTCCTCATGATCACAGACGGCGACGTACCATCGGTAACCAGATGATGTGAACGTCCTCCTATCACTACCGAATTTTCCGGCCCAAGCACAAGTGCAACCTGTGTAATTTTTCCGTTAGGAATGTACTGGTCGGCTAAGAGCATGTCCTTTCCATTCACAAGAGTAAGCATGTCGAAAATTCCGCTCCGGATGTTTAGAGACATCCAGCGTGGGCGCTGTCCACGTCCAGACGGTTCAACATAAATATTCACCGCCTTGATCTGAATATTTGCCGCCTCAAAATTGTAAGGCGATGGGGCGTCCATTAATCGCACCTGGAGATGGGCGCGACTTTCTACATTACTTGCACTGGTTAGTGCATCCAATTCTTGATCGCGTTCGCAACTTACAATTGCGAAAGACGCAACCAGCGTCATTGCCGTCAACACAGAAATCAACTTCGTTTTCATGACTTGTTTGTTTTAATTCATACTTGCAGCGCAGGTGCTGCGTGAGTTCCTCCTATTTTTACGTGCGACGAAAGTAAAACAAACCGCATATTCGACTTTTGAACTTATGTTGTCGATCATTCGGACCGGTTGCATTACTCATCGCTCCAGACTCCTCACTGAGAACGCAAAACGCCTGATCCGAAGATCAGGCGCTATTGCGTTCTCACTAACCACCTGCACCATTAGGGAGCTTTCGCCCACACGCAGTTTTTTCTGTGCGCTCAGCGCACAATTCAATTGAGCTCCGTTACTGTATTCGGAGTGACTCTTATATTTTCAAATACTACCGCGTGATCGGAATCAGGATAGTAAATGTACACTGTATACATTCCAGGAGGCAATCCACGCAACAGGAATTGATTGGTTTCACCATCTACGTAAGTTGAGTAATCGACACCACCGCCGGAAGCAATTACTGCAACATGTCCGGATGAAACAGTCACTGTTCCATGAACTGAACCTGTTCTTTCAAGAATTACTCCACGCATCACAGGTTGCAGATGATATCCTCCGTGACCCTGACGTTTGATAGAATGTGCTGCGTCAAAATCAAGCATCAGCGTCAACACCTCACCTTCACCAACAGCTTCGTGTATGTTAATCTTCAATCCGCTTTCTGAACCGCTGGGAATTACGAGGTGTTGCGAATTTCCATCAACAACAATTGTGTTTCCATCACCAAGAATCAACCTGATCTGTGTAATGCGTCCTTCCGGAATTTCTTCGTTCGCCAAAACAACGTCTGATCCGTTCACGAGCGTCATGATATTATAAACACCCACACCCGTTGTGAGATGAATCCAGCCACCATCGCCATGATCCGGTTCAACATTTACATCAACACCAATAACATCGAGATAAATTGCATCGAAATTGTAAGGCGATGGTGCATCCATTAATTTCACCTGTAGCCGTCCCATGCCATTACCATCCTTGTTACAGGATATCACCCCGCCTGCTCCAGCAATTACTGCTGCTGCTAACACGGCTATCACATATTTTTTCATGGCTACAGGTTTTTACACTTTTAAAACAATACACGAATGCTTAATGCACCATCAATATATGTGTGCGCGTGGCCATCGTGAAAATCAATTGCGGGTTTCGCGTCTAAACTAAGATTGAGAGGAATTTCAGTGAAGTCATATTCAAGTCCAATAATTGCATCAGGACCCACGCTGGCATGCGAGTGTACGTGTACAAAATCATCATTGTGGTGGTTACGGTGATGTCCCACATATCGATCGAACAATCCAACGTGTCCACCTAGTCCTGCATAAAATTTAAGTCCCGCTGGATCTGCAAACGGTTTATGCCATTCGTAAAGGCCCGTAAACAGAAGTCCACGATAACCGGTGTGAATAATTCCTTCGATTGCACCGTTCGGCTGAACAAAGTGTTTTATCGTGAGGCCCGGAGCATATCCAAGACGTAAACCAATACCCGTTTGTCCTTGTTGTGCGTGCACGAGGGTAGAACCGGCAAACAAGCACACTGCGATTGTCAATGTGCGGAGAGTTTTGTGAAAATAATTACTCATTGGATTGTGTTTTTAATTTTTAAACTCGTGAATCCTGACGTTAACCGTCAGAACTCCATGACCCTTCTGATCTTCATTTCTACTACAATTTTACGGGGATGATATCCGCCCAATGTCCGTTTTTCGATCCTTCCGGCATGCAGATCGATTTATGGCGCGGTTTTTTAGATGCTTAGGTAGTTATTTGAGCATCAATCAACCCTATAAAATATAACGCTATGACTGGTAACCTGATAAAATGTCTGATAGTCGACGACGACGAAATGGTAAGAATGGATCTTGAATCGCGCCTTAGTGCCTGGCCTGGCGTACAGGTTTCAGGTAGTTGTGGAAGCGCCATGGAAGCGTCGCAACATCTGGTGGATTCAGAACCCGATCTGATCCTGCTTGATATCAATATGCCCGGCATGAGTGGATTTTCTTTCGTGGAGAATGTAGATCTGAAAGACACGCAAGTTGTACTGATCACCGGCAACAAAGAACACGCTGCTGACGCATTTGAATTTGATGTCACCGATTTCCTGGTGAAACCATTTACAGATGCGCGCTTCATGAAAGCGATGATGCGCGTTACCAAGAAGCGCTATATGAATCGCGCAAATGGCCATGCAGCAGATCACATTTTCGTGAAAGTGAATTCAGTGCTCGAGAAAATTGTCTTAACCGATATCCAGTATATCGAGGCAATGGCGGACTACGTTTCTATCCAGACGAACACGAAAAAATACACTGTGCATTCGACCATGAAAAGCATTGAGAAAAGCCTGCCCGAATCTGATTTCATTCGCGTACACAACTCGTACATCGTGCGCCTTGATCAGATCAACCGCGTAGAAGACAACTCTGTTATTATTGGGCAGAAGCTGATTCCTATTAGCAGAGCCCGTTTGAAGCCATTAATGGACCGGTTAAATCTGCTCTGAGACGCCAGAAATCGCCAGTGTGCGACCAAGCATCGAATCGTTACAATAAACATCCTTGTTTAAACGTACAATTGTGTAGCAGGACTTGCCCATTATTTCCACAAGTGTAGAATTTATGCCCCACTGGAAAGGAAATGGACAAATCAGTTCAGAAAAAAAAGCGAACAACGTATTAACAAAGAGGGAGTATGATCAGCCACAGCCATCTCAACCTTAATTATATCCGCAATTTATCGGGCGGGAACAATCAGTTTGTCGTGCGTATGCTGCAGACATTCTGTAGAAATGTGCCTCCCGGAATAAATGATCTGGTACGCGCTGGTCAAACCGGCGATACGCACGAGATGATACAACTTGCACACAAGCTTAAGACGATGTTCCGTTATGTTGGAGTTGATCATGTAGCAGAACATCTGGAGCGATTGGAATTCCGCGCGAATGATTTAAGCGATATTGAACGATCCAATCTGCTTTCACAAATCGATTCTGCGTCGAAACGCGCAATTATTGAAGCACAGGACGTAATTTTGACTACCCCGGTTTAGGGTCACAAAAAATGGCGGGATTTGCGAACAACATTACCGCGAAAGCATTCATAGGCTTTCTGTTTCTGGCCAGTGTTTTTGGCGCAGGAACTTACCTCATCTATGACCGTTTACACGATCTTGATCCGGCGGTGGAACGCATCCGTGAACCAAACAAAACAGTTGAACTGCTGCGCGAGACAAACAAGACCTGCAATGATGCAGTTACTTTGATGCGCAGCTACTTGCTTTCCGGCGATACTGCTTTACTTAGAGATTTCGACGAAACACGCAATCTCATGCTGACGCAGGTAGATCAGCTGCACCAACTCGCAGGAGAAGATGATAGTCGCTACAGACGCGCTGATACTTTAGGGTATCTCCTCGATCGCAAAGTAGAAGAAGCAGCACTTGGTACTGCGTTGCCAGGCGACAATACACAAATGGGGATCGCTATTGATATCGCAGTTCAGCAACTTGCAATTATAGAACGTAAACGCGAACAGCAGGAACAGGAGAACAGCAATCTCGCCGACAACAATAAAGACAATGACTCTGCTCCTGTTGCGTCTGCCTCTTCCGGTGAAAATAATAAAAGCACATTCTGGCGACGTATTCTTAAGAAACGTAAAACGAACCCGGAAGACACTTCCATGAGTATCGAAGCGATTGCTTCCATGCTTGATTCCATTATTGCGGATTCTGTTTCCGGCAGTTGGAATACTGCATTGAACAATAAAGTGCAGGACACGCTCAATCACGCAATGGAAATTGCAAATGAGCTGTCGCGCGCCAAGAGTGAAGATTTTGAAGTGCGGGAAGCACAACTGCAGGAAGAGCTCCAGTTACTTGCACAGCGCCGTTCAACCGACAGCATGATTACGGAGCTGGGCGTTCGCATGAGCAAAGCGGAGAACGACGCTACTGCAAATCTCATTAGTGATGCATCGGGTGAAGTCAGGAGCACAACGTCGAACATCATTACCATACTAGGAATTGGTGCAATTGTGTTGATTCTTTTGTTCACCGTTCTGATACGCGCTGATGTCCGTCGCTCTGCGAAACTGCAGGAACAGATGGAAGAAGCACGTATGGCTGCGGAAGAACTCGCACGTATGCGTGAAGAATTTGCAGCCAATATGAGTCACGAGATTCGCGGACCGCTGAATTCCATCATGGGCATTTCCGAACAGCTGGCAAAGCATCCGGGATCAGGAAATCAGAAACTCGTTGAAGGCCTGGTAAGCTCTTCACAGCACTTGTTAGGATTAATCAATCCGGTGCTGGATGTAACACGATTGAATTCAGGAAAAATTGAATTTGAAATTCATCCGTTCAATGTGCGGGAAACACTGGAAGATGTTCATCGCGCATTTCGTGTTTCAGCTGCCGAGAAAGTAATTGCACTAGAAGTAATAGTCGACAATAAAGTTCCCCAGGTACTCATGGGCGATGATGTACGTCTCCGCCAGATTCTTTTTAATCTGGTTGGCAACGCAATTAAATTCACTCATCGCGGTGATATTACACTGAGATGCGAGCAGAAGGAAGTAGCAGCAGACGGCAAACACTGGATACTATTTAAGATTACTGATACCGGAATTGGCATTGAACCTTCAGCCATCAACCGTATTTTTGATGAATACGCGCAGGCCGACAGCAGCATCTCACGAAAATTTGGTGGAACAGGTCTCGGACTTTCCATCAGTCGTAAACTGGTTGAGCAGCAGAACGGAAAAATTATGGTCAAGAGTGAAGTGGGTGAAGGAAGTGAGTTCTCA
Organism: uncultured Chryseobacterium sp.; assembly: GCA_964447465.1. Taxonomy (GTDB): domain Bacteria; phylum Bacteroidota; class Bacteroidia; order Palsa-965; family Palsa-965. Next base: position 3,172 of record CAYUTR010000089.1, on the reverse strand, counting down.
TTTGAAATTCCGTTTGAAGTTCCGGCTGACTATCATGAAGCCCCGGTTACAGTGGAACCGGAGCAACAACAGCTCACCGGCAAGAAAATTCTGATCTGCGACGATGATGAGATGAATCGGATGCTCGCCGCGATGATCATTACCAATCACGGTGGTGAGGTTACAGAATGCGGAGACGGTGAGGAAGTACTTCGTCTCATGAAGACAATTACTTACGACCTGCTCGTACTCGATATCAATCTTCCAGGAATAGACGGCAAAGCAACGGTAGCTGAATTGCGTCTGCTTGGAAAACGTTTACCGGTTATAGCGGTAACCGGCAATGTACATGAAGAAGCAAATTTCCGCGACTCCGGCTTTGATGCAATCATTATCAAACCTTACCAGGAAGCAGAATTAATTACAGCACTTGCAAATCTTGCCGGTGTTCCTGAGCAGGAAAAGGTGAAGAACTGATCTCTCCAGCCACTCGCTTTTCGCCGCTGATTACGCTGATTCCGCAGACCCTTCGACAAGCTCAGGACAGGTGCTTTTGGTGTTAAAGTAATTTTCAATTGATTTAGTCCGCAAGCGGACTGATCGACCTTCAAATTTACATATGTTTTTTTGGAAAGCTGACAGTTGTCATAGGGGCTGGAATTTGTCGGATATACATTTGTATAACCAACATCTACTACCATGAACAAAAACAAACTGGTTGCGCTGCTGATCGGCATTGGACTTTACGTAGGACCATTCTACTACCTATTCATCCGGAATAACGGAAGTGAAATTGTAGATACCGGAAAAGAAATGCTGATCGGTATGAGCTGGATTGTAGGAATGATCGTGGCATTTTATTTTGCCGTCAACCAGCCGCTGAAGGACAAAAAACAAGTTAAAGTAAAACAGGTAGAAGCGATTCAACAGAGAAAAGCTGCCTGAACTTTGCCGCTGATTTCGCTGATGACGCTGATCTATTGGGTGTTAAAATAATTTTCAATTGATTAAGTCCGCAAGCGGACTGATCTGTTGTTGGCGATTCATTACACAGATCAATTCCAAATTCATTCAACAATCGTTAAGCGTCAAAATTATTTTTTGTTTTAAATCTGCGCGATCAGCGTAATCAGCGGCTAAAATTGGCGGGTTGCGGCGATTTCATATCTTCGGCTTGATGCAGAAAAAAGAATGCCCATCCTGCGCCATGCAGATTGATGTCGACTCCAAAGTCTGTCCGATCTGTGAATATGAATTTCCATCGGAGACGAAATACCAGTGGATCGCGGGAGTAATGATTGTAATGATTGTGGTGCTCCTACTCTACTGGCTCATTTGATTTGTCCCTGCAGATACCCTCATATTAGAACAGAGAATCACCACATTGTTACCATCCGTCTAAAGTTCCTGCTTAATCAAAGCGTGAAACGTACACTGAACTATGTAACCAAGACGGTCAACCTATGTGTTTCTCCGCCCCTGTCTCCTTCACCGCTGGCGCTGTACTTTGCGCCACCGGCATATATGCATTGACAAAAATCACGCGACGCGAACAGATCGCGCTTGCGATGATTCCTCTGCTTTTTGGAGTCCAACAGCTATGTGAAGGTGTTCTTTGGCTTACGATGAACAACAAGTTATCGCAGGACTGGACTTATCCAACTGCCGTCGTCTTTCTGTTGTTCGCACAAGTCATATGGCCCATCTGGACTCCGCTCGCTATGCTTTCCGCCGAAAGTCAAGCTCCGCGAAGAAAAATTCTTTGGGGAATGCTGGCTATCGGAACACTTCTGGCCGGATACCATGCGTGGTGTCTCACGCAATTTCCGGTTGCCGTTGCTGTGTGCGGACGTCACATCGACTACATCCGCATTCTGCCCCAGGCACCCGCCAAAGTGGTTGCATTCTTCTATATACTCGTCACCATTTTCCCTGCATTCGTTTCTTCTCACAAGAACATTCGCGTGCTCGGACTAGCGACTTTAAGCTCATTTATCTTTTCCGTCTTCTTCTATCGCGAGTATGTGATCTCCGTGTGGTGCTTGTTTGCTTCAATCATCAGCGCACTGGTTGTGTACATCATTGTGGAATGGAATCGCCAATCTGTGTCCACTGAGCACACCACCAAACCTGCCTCTGATCTCACCACGTGAACCACATGTGCAAGAGATTCAACAGTTCCTGGGTTCTGATGACGTTAAACCGGCAGAATTCGTCGTAATTCGCCCGGCACAATTTTGACGATACTATGGTTGAGAAAAACTCTCTGCCATGAACTACCAGGAGAATGAAGATTGTATCGCGGTGTGTTTGGGATGTGCCTCCTTCTGTAATCATACAGCACTATGGTGCATCGATATAGAATCACATCGCACGGAGATGAAGAAGTGTATTGAATTGACCTTGGAATGTGCAACATTGTGTACGGCAACTGCTCAATTGATCAGCATGGGTAGTGAACTCGCAAAAGATCTGTGCAAATTATGTGCAGATGCCTGCGAAAATTGTGCAGCACAGTGCGACAAGTTCAATGCAGACGAATTAAATGCTTGCACGGAACTTTGCAGAAAATGTGCGTTTGCGTGCCGATCAATGTACACGCAACGTCATTCCGATTGGTTCCCGGGACACGGAGAAGACAGGATCGGACTGAATTAATTTACAGATCAGTCTGCTTTAAATCCTACGACCAGTACGTCGTCGCATTGTTCTTCAGCACCTTTCCAGGTTTCAAAAGCCTCCCGGATCTGCTCACCTTGTTCCTCCATCGAACGTCCAGAGATCATTTCAATCAGTCCGCGCAGTTTTGGAGATGAAAACTTGTTCTGCTGTGCTCCACCAAACTGGTCAGCATAACCATCCGTAAACATATAAAACGAGTCTCCGTTTTTAATATCAATCTTTATTTCTTCAAACACCGTAACAGTCTTACTATATACGCCGCCCAAACCGCCACGATTGGTTTTATGCAGATTGACATTACCATTGCTAAGGTGCAGCAACGGACGACCTGCTCCTGAGAAATATAAGATTTGCTTTCGACGATCAACTACACAAAGTGCAATGTCCATTCCATCGTGTGACGATTCACTCGATTCATACTGGTGCAACGAAGCTTTAATCTCGCTGTTAAGTCCGGATAGGATGAGTGATGGCCGTGTTATTCCATGATCGAACACAACTTTATTGATCA
>CAYUTR010000088.1:0-14225 GCA_964447465.1 uncultured Chryseobacterium sp. | reverse complement strand
ATGTCGCTCATCAATGCAGATTCTAAAATGCATCGCGAACTTTCCATCGCTTTGGTGAATTCTGATTTTCCGTTCTATGCAATGGATGGAGACAGGAACATTGGAATCACATTTACTTACTATGCGGATATTCCGCACAACGTTGTGTTGGACTCGGTTTATGCATTGCCATACAAGCTTTCCTATCACAATGGAAACAGCCATCGCATGACGATCTGGATTCCGGAGAATGAAGTAAGAGCCTTTATTGACAAGGCTTTTGTGTGTGCAGCCGAATTGAAAGACGACGCTCCTCAATTGGACAATACTGTTGGTCGTACGGACCACCGCGTGAATTGGCTGGCACAGGATTTTCCCGGTGGCAGAATGTACAATGGAGCAGGGGTGAATGTAATGTTGCAGGACGACGGCATTATTGGACCGCACATTGATTATACCGGACGTCTGCAAAACCAGTACATCACATTTAACGCCGGTGATCATGGTGATCATTGTGCCGGAATCATTATGGGCGGAGGGAATAAAGATCCGTTGACCAGAGGAATGGGCTGGGGCGCGGATATTCACGTGTATGAAGCCGCACCATACCAGGGTTACGACAGTATTTACAATCATTATTTCACGAATAGCATTCTCATTACTTCCACCAGTTATTCGGATGGATGTAACGCAGGATATACAACACTCGCGCAAACATTGGATCAGCAAATTATTGATATGCCGAATCTGATTCATGTATTTTCAGCAGGTAATTCAGGAGCTTCGGATTGCGGATACGGTGCAGGTGCTACATGGGCGAATGTCACTGGCGGACACAAGCACTCTAAAAATTCGATTGCAGTAGGTAATCTGACACATCTGGATGTGCTTGCGACTTCTTCGAGTCGCGGACCTGCGCATGATGGAAGAATGAAACCTGAAGTTTGCGCTGTGGGCACGAATGTGTATTCAACCAGCGATGCAAACGATTATGTTTTCAAAACCGGAACATCCATGTCGTGTCCTGCAGTGTCGGGCACATTCTCTTGTTTGTATCAGGCGTATCGTGAGATCAACGGAGTAACACCGAAGTCGGGATTGATGAAAGCAATTCTGATGAACACGTGCGACGATCTTGGCAATGCAGGTCCCGATTACAAATACGGTTATGGTCGCATAAACGGTCGTAAAGCAATTCAGCCAATTGAACAGAACTGGTTCATCACTGATTCAGTCGGAAACGGACAAACAGATGTTCACACTATTGCAGTTCCGGCGGGTACTGGTCAGTTGAAAGTAATGCTTTACTGGCATGATGTTCCTGCCGCTGTGAACGCTACGATTGCGCTCGTGAATAATCTGAATATGCAGGTTACGAATCCTTCGTCTACAGTATTTAATCCGTGGATTCTTGATTTTACTCCGAATGCAGCGAGCCTTGATGCCGTTGCAACGCGCGGAATTGACATTCGCAACAATCACGAACAGGTTACAATCGATAATCCAACCGCCGGGAATTACAGTGTATCAGTGAATGGTGCTGTTGTTCCGATGGGACCGCAAACGTATTATCTCGTTTGGTATTTCGAACCTGCGGGAGAGCTTGTGGTTACGTATCCGAATGGTGCGGAAGGATTTGTGCCGACTGAAACCGAAGTGATTCGTTGGGATGCGTGGGGAAATACAGGAACGTTCACACTGGAGTACACAACAGATAATGGTCTAACCTGGAATCCGATTGCAAGTGGTATTGCAGCAGCTGATCGTTATTACAACTGGACAGTACCAGCAGGAATGAGCGGCTTGTGCAAAGTTCGCATCACACGTAGCGCTGTGACTGATGAAAGCGACGAGAGTTTTTCAATTGCACTTGTGCCGTCCGGAATTTATGTGGATTGGTCTTGCCCTGATTCCTTGTGTCTCAAATGGAATTCAGTTCCTGGAGCAACAGCGTATGATGTCTTCATGCTTGGTTCTGTTTATATGGATTCAGTTGGAACATCGCCGGTCGACAGCTTTGTAGTTACAGGACTGAACAATTACACAAACACATATTGGTTCAGCGTAAGAACTATCGGACCCAACCAAACTGTAGGTCGGCGTGCAATTGCAATAGAAAAGCTACCCGGTGTACTTTGTGCCGGGCCTGACGCTTCTGTTTCATCCGTCTCCGCACCTGAATCTGAATATTACGGTTGTATGAACCTGAATAACGTTCCAGTAATTGCGACTATTTCAAATACGGGAACGGCTTCGATTTCTAACTTTCCTATATCATTCTCTTACGACAATGGAACGCCAGTAATTGAAACTTACACGGGCACGATTGCGCCGTCTGGAACTGCAACATATACGTTCACTGCAACATTGAACATCGGTGCAGTAGGCGCGCATACACTGCAGGTTTGGAGTGATCTGGCGAATGATATCGGAAATCTTAACGACACAACAACTACGTTCATCAATCACAACAATTCTGTGACGATAACTCCGGCGTGGGTGGAGGATTTTGAGACGTTCTCACTTTGCGCTACAGCATCCGATTGCGGAAACACGAATTGTACAATGATTAATGGCTTGACCAACATAGCGAACGGCTCAGGTGATGATATTGACTGGAGAACTTCGCAGGGTGCAACTCCATCATCGAACACTGGGCCTGGAACAGATTATCTGCCGGGCAATGCTACAGGAAACTATATTTACCTCGAAGCATCAGCTTGTTTCGGTCAGGAAGCAACGTTGATGTTACCATGTATTGATCTGACAGTGTTCAGCACTCCGACTTTCTCGTTTGCATACGACATGAATGGAGCAGACATGGGAGAATTGCACGTAGACATTTACTCGAACGGCGCATGGATCAATGATGCGTGGGTACAAACAGGCAATCAAGGAAACTCATGGCAATTAGCGACGGTCGCATTGAATGCGTATGCAGGTCAGATTATTCTAATTCGTTTCCGCGGAATAACCGGTCCGGATTATACAAGCGACATGGCGATTGACGCTATGCGCCTTGAAGATCCAACAACCGTGCAGAACAATGTTTCATTCTCAGGCATAAGTGTGTTCCCAAATCCGACCGAAGGAATTACAACTGTGAATGTTTCAGGACTTACTGAGTCTGTCGTTACTGCCGATGTTTATGATGTTGGAGGACGTTTGGTAAGTTCAACACAACATTTAGCGAGCGGAACTACCGCACAGTTTCAGGTCGACTTTAACGGTTTGGCTTCAGGAGTTTATTTCCTGAAAGTGCTTTCCGGCGATATTGAAGAAACCGTTAGGATCACGAAACTGGATTAAGGGGAATCCTGCAGACGTCGTACATAGGTATCATAATCTAAGCCGAATCAGAAGATTCGGTTTTTTTTATTCAATACTTCAGGGGGACACAGTTAGGCAATTCGGCGATTGGAAGCTGTTTAGGCTCGTTCCGACTAAGAATGAAGCAACGAAAAAATATTTTTTCGTTTGTTGGTTACCTTTTAATGCATTCCGGCATTAATAAGAAAAATAGAACGCTCATGAAATCCTGCTTATTACTTTGCCTCGCCTGCACTTTCGTCCTTTTCTCCTGCACATCTGATCCTTCAGGAACAACCCGAGGTGCGGGAACATCTACTGAAATGTTGGGAGATTTGTTCGTTGATATTCCTGTTGACTCTGATATGGTCGCGCTTCATGGGACTACGTTTGTTGTCCCAAAAGGCGACAAGATCATTCTTGCTGTTGACACCGTATTGGGAATTGACATTATACTTCCGACCGTAGATAATATCTCTGTTGAATACGCAGATATGGGCAAGCAGGCATTTACGCTGGCCGATGAAACCGGTGGTGTGGCAAGTCATGTCAAAACCGCAGCGGAGATTACCGAAAAGATGCTTGAGATTCTGGATTCACGTTTGACAGACAATACAGATCTCGTCTTCATGATTGATGTAACCGGAAGCATGGGCGACGATATTGAAAATGTGAAGCTCGGCGCAACAGCAATTCTGGAAAAAGCGAGGATGAAGAGAAATGTACGTGTTGCTGTTGCAACATATGGCGACCATCGCGATGGGGCAGCATGGTTTAACTACATACCGTTGTCCACCAATTACGCATTTGTGAAATCATATATTCTTACGTTAAGTGCAAATGCAGGAGGAGGCGACTGGCCGGAATCGATGTTCGATGCAGCATGTTTGGTGATGGACAACCTGGACTGGAATGAGGATTCACAGAAAATGATTCTTGTACTGGGCGATGCACCGAGTCTGGTTCCTCCGCAATCGACGAATGGAATAGATGCTGTCATCGCAAAGTCGAAACAACATGGTGTGAATATGAATTACTATCCCATTATCATTTCACCAATGCCGATAGGAGAACCCGAACCGAAGTATGCAACTGATGTTCCATTGGTGGCGAACATTTTTCCTTCTCCATCGACCGGCAACATTACTGTTCAGTTGTCTAAAGAGGCACAATACACATGGCAGGTGTTTAATTCGAGCGGAATGATGATCCGTAACGAAGACGGATTTACAAAAAGTATTGCACTCGACTTAACCGATCAACCGAACGGAATGTATATCGTGAAAATCACCAATGAAGAATTAATGCAGACGGAGGATAAGCGGGTGATTGTGACGCATTAAGTCATTTGAGACAACAATAAAAAAGGGAGCCTTAAGCTCCCTTTACTTTTTTATTCACGTCCATTTATAGGTGAATCACTTCCCCATATGCCTGCGCTGCAGCTTCCATAATGGCTTCACTCATCGTTGGATGCGGGTGAACCGCTTTGATCATTTCGTGTCCTGTGGTTTCCAGTTTGCGTGCAACCACGATTTCTGCAATCATCTCGGTAACGTTTGCGCCAATCATATGTGCGCCGAGGAGTTCTCCGTATTTCGCATCGAAAATCAATTTGATAAATCCGTCCGAATTCCCGCCAGCTTTTGCTTTGCCTGATGCAGAGAATGGGAATTTTCCAACTTTTATTTCGAAGCCGGCTTCTTTTGCTTTCTTCTCGGTGTAACCAACAGAAGCAATTTCCGGTTGGCAGTAAGTACATCCTGGAATATTGTTGTAATCGATTGGCTCAACATGCATACCTGCGATTTTCTCTACGCAGGTTATTCCTTCTGCAGATGCAACGTGTGCGAGTGCTTGTGTAGGCAACACATCGCCGATTGCATAATATCCCGGGATATTTGTCTCGTAGTATTTTCCAACGAGAATTCTTCCTTTGTCGGTTGCGATTCCAACTTCCTCAAGTCCGATATTCTCAATGTTTGGTGTGATGCCAACTGCCGAAAGCACAATGTCCGCTTCAACTGTTGATTCGCCTTTCGCTGATTTGATTTTCACTTTGCATCCTGTTCCGGAAGTATCAACCGATTCAACAGAAGCTTCTGTCATGATATCGATTCCGATTTTCTTGAACGAGCGTTCGAGTTGTTTCGAAACTTCTTCGTCTTCCACCGGAACAACGTTCGGAAGGAATTCAACAATCGTAACTTTTGTTCCCATCGATGCATAGAAATACGCAAACTCGACTCCGATAGCACCAGAACCTACAACAACCATTGATTTCGGTTGCGAAGGCAGATTCATTGCTTCACGATAGCCAATTACTTTCTTGCCGTCCTGTTTAAGGTTCGGCAATTCGCGTGAACGCGCACCGGTTGCAATAATGATATGTTTCGCTTCGATGATTTGCTTTTTGCCATCAGCTGCAAGCACTTCAACTTTTTTTCCTGGTTTTACGGTTGCTGTTCCTGCAATCACTTCAATCTTATTCTTCTTCATGAGGAACTGAACGCCTTTGCTCATTCCACCAGCAACATCACGACTGCGTTTTACAACTGCACCGAAGTCTGCTTTCGCATCCCCGGCAACAATTCCATAATCGCCTGCGTGCTTGAGATATTCAAATACCTGGGCACTTTTCAGTAATGCTTTAGTAGGAATACATCCCCAGTTGAGGCAGATTCCACCGAGCTCGGCTTTCTCTACAACAGCCACTTTCATTCCCAACTGAGAGGCACGGATTGCTGTAACATATCCGCCAGGACCGCTACCGATAATTAGAACATCATATGACATAAAACGAGTTTTGCGAGTTAGATTGTCCCGATGAGCGGTGCTCTGTAAGGACGGGCAAATTTAGATAAAATTGAGGCTGGCTGATCATTTGCTTGGTTCCATAAAACAGGCGTTTTGGCTAAAAATATTAGTTTTTTGAGCAATTGATTATCAGTGTTTGTAGGTTGCGCTCTTAAACCAATTTATATGAAAGCGAAGAACAGAATATTGAATGTTAAAGGAGAGAAGGTGCGGGTCATGAAGAAATTCGGTCAGGATTATGTGTCACTTACCGATATGTTAAGGTCAAAAGAGGGTGATTTTTTCATCTCAGATTGGTTACGCAATCGTAACACTGTAGAATTCTTAAGTATTTGGGAATCAGTGAATAACCCTAGTTTTAATTATGGCGAATTCGCCATAATTAAAACTCAAGCGGGGCTCAATAATTTCAAGATAAGTGCAAGAGAATGGATCGATCAAACCGGTGCAATCGGGATCATTTCAGCTGCCGGAAGATATGGTGGAACTTACGCTCATGTCGAAATTGCATTCGAGTTTGGGATGTGGATAAGCGCAGAATTCAAGGTTTATCTGATCAAAGAATTCCGTCGTTTGAAAACGGAAGAAAGTAAGCGATTGAACAAGGAATGGAACCTACAGCGGGCTATTTCTAAAATCAACTACAAGATTCACACGGATGCGATCAAGGCAAATCTAATTCCGTCGGAGTTAAGTCGTGCCGAAATGAACTTTATTTATTCCGATGAAGCAGACCTGTTGAATTTTGCGTTATTCGGATTAAGCGCGAAACAATGGAGGGTAAGTAATCCTGATCTTGAAGGTAATATTCGGGATCACGCAACGCTCGAACAATTAATCGTGTTATCTAACCTGGAAAGTTTGAATGCTGTATTTATCGATCAGGAAATGTTGGCTCCTGAGCGGTTGTTTCAGTTGAATAGTATTGCAATTTCACAGATGACTTCATTGCTTAAAAATTCAGCTTCGAAGCAATTGAATTCACAAACGATGATGGCAGAACAACCTAAAGCGGAATATAAAGTTGCTTCATAGGCAATAAACAATTCCGGCGTGCCGTTTTACAGCAGCACATCACAAGTCTCATCATGCGAATTGAGTACATCTCACATTCCTGTTTCGTTATTGAGACAGGAGGCAAGAAAATTGTGTTTGATCCTTGGATAACCGGTTCGGCTTATCACGATCAATGGCATCTCTATCCGAAACCGCACGACACTTCCTTAGTTGAAGATGCAGATTATGTTCTGATCTCTCATGGACACGAAGATCACATGCATTCGGCGTCGCTGAAGATGATTAACAAGGACGCGCATGTGTTCTTTCCGTTTCAGTGGAGAAAAGGCGTGGTCGATTACTTCAGATATCTCAAATTTTCTGAAGTAACTGAAGCTGTTTCATTTCGCACTTACAAACACGAAGGCATTTCAATTACGTATCTCGGTTACTCGCTCGAGAGTGTTGTAGTGGTTGAATGCGAAGCACAAGTAATCGTGAATATCAACGATGCGTTGAATTCAAATCACGAAACAGCCAGTGAATTTCTGCTTAAAAAAATAAAGCAGACGTGGCCGAAGATTGATTTTTTGCTTTCTGGTTGGAGTGGGGCGGGATACTTCCCGAATAAAGTTCGTTACAAGAACAAGGATGATGGAGAAGTAGCGCGTATCCGCGAACAATACTTTGCCGACAACTTCTGCAAGTTCACGAAGTTTCTGCAGCCGGAGATTGCTATTCCATTTGCACCTGGATTTGTTTTGCTTCACGACGAAAACCGCTGGATCAATGATGTGAAATTTCCGCGTCAGATGATTGAAAACTATTATTCGGAAAATTTTGAAAGGAACCCGGTTATTCACTTCCCGATAATGTATCCCGGTGATTATTTCCAGGGAAAGCAGTTTCACGCGATCTCAGATTACCACCAGCCGAACAACGATCAGGAGATGTACTCCAACATAGATCATGTGTTCGCGGAAGAAATTGCGAGAGTCAATCGCCGCAATGTTTACATTGAAACTGCACTTGAGCCATTGCGCGTGAAACTGGAGAAGTGGATGAACAGGAATAAATCGCTTTACAAACGGGAAGTGATCGACGATTCCTTTTTCAGCATCCGTTTCACTGATACACTTGATCCGGTTGTGTTCAACATCATTCCGAAAAACGGAAAGCTGGTAGCGAAAATCAATTCGATGCGTTCACCGGATGATCGATTGATAATTACCACGCGCGCTTCATTGCTTTCCATGAACCTGGATAAGGATTGGGGCGGTGATCTTCTTTCAATCGGTTACGGCGCAGATGTCGAAGTATTCGAAGAACATTCACTCGAGAAAAATCTCGATATCGTTTGCATGCGATTGATCTCGCGATTTCCGATGTTTCATGAAGATTACAAACGTCACGCGGGAAGAATTCTCAAATACTATCTCACGAATCCGGCTATTACAAATCTCTGGATCTCGCAGAAAATCAAGTTGCGTCCGTATGTGAATAAGTATCCGTTCAATGAGCGGGATCATTGGATTACGTACAGTAAATGCGATTTATGTAGGGTTTGTAAAATGCCGGAGGTGGATTTTCGCAAGATAGATGCGACTGTTGCATAACCCTGCAAGGGTTTAACCCTTGCAGGGTTATGCGCGTGTGCGCGTGTTACGAAAAATCTCCTGAACTATCCGGGAACAAACGTTTAGTTTCTGGATTCATTCTCAGAAACTAAAATTCTTAGTTTTCTCAGCAATTGTTTTTCTCTTAATGTAATTTGCGCGCATCATTCAATATGCACGCACATGAACGCAAAGAAAAACATGAAAGTCGGTGAAATCGACATAGTAGTATTTGAGAAGAACAAACAGGATTTTATTTCGTTGACGGATATGGCGAGGTATCGGGATACGGAAAGAACCGATTATGTCATTCAAAACTGGCTCCGAACACGCGGAGCGATTGAGTTCTCTGGCCTTTGGGAGCAATTGAACAATCCAGATTTTAAACCCATCGATTTCGAGGGGTTTAAAAATGAAGCAGGGAGTAACAGTTTTGTGCTAACCCCTCAAAAATGGATAAAATCAACGAACGCGATCGGAATGATATCCAAATCGGGCCGTTACGGAGGTGGGACGTTTGCACATAAGGACATCGCATTCGAGTTTGGAACATGGCTTAGTTCAGAGTTTAAACTTTATCTCATACGCGAATTCCAGCGCCTCAAGGAAGAGGAAAGTAACCGTCATAACCTCGACTGGAATTTCCAACGTCATCTCGCGAAAGTGAATTATCGGATTCACACAGACGCGATTAAGGAAAATCTGATTCCTGCGACGCTGAACAAAAAGCAAATGAACTTCGTTTATGCCAGCGAGGCTGACATTCTGAACATGGCGTTGTATGGAATAACTGCACGTGAATGGCGCGACTCGAACCCGACTGAAAAAGGAAATGTGCGCGATCACTCGACAATGGAGCAGCTGATTGTTTTGTCGAACCTGGAAAGTCTGAACGCGGCGCTGATTGATCAGAAGATTTCAGCACCCGAAAGACTGGAGCAGTTGAATAGAGTGGCGATTGCACAGATGAAATCGTTACTTAGAAACACTGAACCGCTGCAAATTCAGAACGGCATCGATCGTGTAGAGGAGAATCGAGTTGATTACAAAAGAGCTTCGTAGGTGAAATTTATTTCTGATCTTTCATCTTGTGTCCGAACGACTTCAAAAGGTTGATGATTTTCTTTCGCGATTGCCTTTCCTTTCGGGATGGTCGCCTATTGCGCGTTTCTTTACTGTGGCAATACTTTTATTAGCGATAATCATTCCTCCAATCGTGATTGCGATCCAACCGACGTTGGAAGAAAGAATTACCGATGGCACCGGAAGCTGGTGCATTGAACAATTAAAAATAAACGGAGTCGATACTTTTCCGGTAACATATGGAATCTCATTCCAGTATCAGGGCGAGAAAAATTGCCTGGGAAATATTTCATTCCGCGACGAAGTAGTAACCTTTCCAGGTCTGAACTCATTTGCAGGTAGCGCGCGATGGTTGGTCGTTGATGATCAGATGCGCATTACCAATGCAGATACTACTGCGAAAATATTTGAAGGAAAGTATTTGGTGGAAACGAATGGAAGCGTAATGACGATGAAGTCGGAGCGCGTTTACATTCGCGCTCATCTTATCCGGTTCAATTTGCCATTCTAAAGGGTAAGGACGCCGCCACTCAGTTCGCTTCCCAATAGTGGAGAATTCCTCGAAAGGCTCTTCGTCTTCCCATAATTCCATCCTGCCTTCGTGTCAAACACAACAAATTCTCCTTTTCGACCTTCTTCAATTTTCGAAGATTGAAGTCCAAGGATTTTTCGTGGATTAACTGACATCGCATTTACAATCTGAAGTGGAGTTAAATTTCCAGCCGCATTGGCAAGCGAGAAACAAGTTTCCAATCCCAGCATTCCAAATGCAGCCTGGTCGAATTCTACAACTTTGCTTTCTGCATCTTCCGGTAAATGACCTGACGTAATGCAATCAATTGTTCCGTCGGCAACGCCCGCGAGTAACGCCTGACGATCACTTTCTCCACGGAATGGAGGTAGCACTTTATAATTCGTTTCGAAGTCGGTGAGGACTTCATCGTTCCAGTATAGGTTGTAAGCGTGAACTGCCGCTGTTACAGCAAGTCCGTCTTTTTTTGCTTTGCGGATGAGTTCTACACTGCGTCCTGTACTGATTGCCATGAAGTGAATCGGTGCATTCGCGTATTCAGCGAGATAAATATTTCGTGCGACCATCAGCTCTTCGGCAAGCGCGGGAATTCCTTTCAGTCCCAACATTGTACTTGTTGGACCTTCATTCATCATTCCGCCCTGCGAAATAGTTTTGTCATCGCAACGTGCAAATATTTTTCCGCCGAACTGATTCGCGTACATCATCGCGCGTACGAGTAAACCTGCATGAGTAATCGGTTTATTCGCATCGCAGAAAACTTTTGCGCCTGCAGAGTACATGTCAAACAATTCCGCCATGTCTTTGCCTTCGAGTCCTGCAGAAAGCGAACCAGCCGGCATAATCTCAACCGGCAAACCTTGTGATCGTTTGCGGATATATTCTACCTGCGATTTATTGTCAATCACGGGGTAAGTATCCGGCATTGCAAGAATTGCAGAATATCCACCTGCTTTGGCGCATGCAGCAACCGACTCCAGAGTTTCTTTGTGTTCCGTTCCAGGATCGCAGACATGTGCGTGCAGATCAACGAACGCTGGTGCGATGTGCAATCCTTCGGATGTAATTTCTTTCGCACCATCAGCCCGCAACGCATCACTGATTCGCGTGATGACGTTATCCTCAATGATCAAATCGGTTTGCTTTCCGTTGTGCGGTGAGTTCGGATCTACGACTGTGCAGTTGCGGAGTAAAACTTTCATATCAGGCAGCGGTAACAATTGGTGTAACAGGCGTTGAGTTTTTCCAGAAACGGATCAATAGAATTTCTGCAAGCAGGAATGCAAGTACAAGCCAGATGCAAAGCTTCCACAAACGGATTCCGTAATCTTTCTCAGATAGTGTATCGGTAAGTCCACGCGGACCTTTTTCCAGGACTGAGAAGTTACTGAGTCCGGCAGCCGTGTGTTGTGCTACCAGTTCATCTTTTACAAATACACGCATATCTGATTCAGTACGATCGTAGTTGAAAGAAATTCCTGTAATCTGTCGCTGATCAAGATTCACCAGATAATTTCCGGGTTCAACTACCATGCGCTGTACGTCCAGCAATGTTTTGCCGTCCTGAACAATGTGCGCGGGAATCACGTCATACTTTTTCTCCTGGTCGATGAGGTGAAATGGATTTTCTCCGATAGCTCCAACATTTCCGAGATCAACAGGCTTGCTGTCGCTGATGGTATAATACAATTCGCTTTGTGGCTGAGAAAACAACGCCATCTGGTACAATGTCGGAACAAACAGCGCGTGGTGCGAAAAGTTTCCGAAGTTGCCATACAATCCTACCGCTGAGAGGTAAACATTTCCTTTTCCTGTGCGGTAACTCGCAAGAAACAAGCGGCCGTCCTGCAATTGCATCAGTTCCTCTTCACGCGACTGTGTACTCGACTTGATTGTGAATGGCATAACACTGGACGGCATATCCATCCGACCGGTTGTGCTTTCGAAGACACCCTGATATAGTGCGTGCTGAAAGTTCAGGTGGCTGACAGGACGCAAACCTGTATCGGTCGCTGCCGCGCCGTATCCCGCGAGACCAAGTGGATTCAGGAATTGGTTGTACGAATCCACTTCTGCGTTTCTTCCTGGAAGAACCAAAACGCTGCCACCGTTATCAACGAATTTCCGAAGTTCTGCAGCAAGACCTGATGAAATATTTTTGAGACTGTTCAGAATAATGAAACGATAAGCCGCGAACGCCGCGTAATCGATTTTTCCTTCATCCATTTCAGCGAACACGAATGCAGAATCTGTTGCGAACAGCGTTTTCAGATAGTGACCTTCTGCGAATGTCGGTTGCATGGATTCTGCCGGTTCAATTGCGAGAACAGGAATGTTTTTCAGGACAGTGAACGAGAAGTAGAATCGGTCATCAAACGTTACCGGATAATCGTTGATTTCGATCAAACCTTGCTGCAATCCGGGTTCACGAACAGTGAAGTACAGAATTGTATCTGTTGTTCCACCAGCAGGAACAGAGAAACTTGCAGGAGTCTTCGCCTGTCCGTTGATGTACAAGCGCATCGGAACATTTTCCATATCCACTTCCGAGCGCGAACGGATACGCACGTGCATTGCTTCCGGCTGATCGATTTTCCGTACAGGAGACTCGAACCATACAGAATCGATAAACAAGTTGTTGCGGTTCTGAGCAGATGCAATGATCTCGCGGAACTGAATGGAAGTATCAGACTCAACTCTTCCGTAGTCCGAAATGGTTTGCTGGAAGTCGGAGAGGAGGAAAGCTTCTTTGTTCTCCTGAGCCACATCCGCCGTATTGTTGAGCAGATCCTGCTGACGGCGCACAACTTCTGAGACATTTCGAACCGCCGGAGATGGTTTTACTTCTTCAAGCAGCTCAAGAAATTCTTCTTTGCTCACTAAGCGCTGATGACGTCCTTCAAAATCGTTGGTGAGCAGTTGGAAACGATCAGTTGCACCGTAAGCTGCAACAATTTCACGTGCATCTTTTTTGACTTCATCCAGCAATGTGCCGCTGGTTCCTACCGCATCCATACTGAAGGAATTGTCAATCCAGATACTTACAGCTTTCTGTCCTTTCTTGACCGTTGCATTGTCCTGCGGAATGAATGGTTGTGCGAAAGCAAATACAAGGAACATTACAGCAAGTAAGCGACTGCACAGGATGAGAAGGTTCTTGAGTTTGTTTCGTGCTTTGGTATCGTGGCGGACTTCTTTCAGAAAGCGCACATTCGTGAACATCACGCGACGGAATTTCCGGAAGTTGAAGAGGTGAATGATTATTGGAATCGCCAGTGCTGCAAGAGCAAAGAGGAAGGTAGGATTGGCGAAACTCATCAAAGGTTAAAGATAAAAAAATCCCGATAGCTATCGGGAGGGAGATAGGGGATAAGCAAGGTTTGCAGACTAATTTTGTATGATATTAACACAAATACCATTCTAACCACACGCAAGCGAACTGGAAACGGCAAATCACCGTAACTTTCACTACCGAATGCGTTATGTACTTATGAGAATAATCTTTTCTATCGTCGCTGTTTTATCACTTGCTTCCTTCACATTCAGTGAGGTAGTTCAGTATATCTACAACCGAGATGGAGTCCACGTCGAGTATGGTAAGGAGAAAGGAATGCTCCATACCAAATACACGAGCTACTGGCCCAACGGAAGGAAGAAAGCGGAAGGACAAATGAGTGCTAATATGCGCTTTGGTGACTGGAATCTTTGGGATTCGAGTGGAATATTGGTGATGGCGCGTAATTATGAAACAGGATACGTTTGGAATCAGATTTATCCAATTACCACGTGGCCGGTAAGTTCCAAAACCTGGTTGATGGCGGAGAATAAGAAATACGCCATGTATTTTGTTATCAAACCCGATTCGGTAACTATGTCAGCACGTCTGTGGCGAT
>CAYUTR010000087.1:13228-14289 GCA_964447465.1 uncultured Chryseobacterium sp. | reverse complement strand
TTCTCCGGTGGAATATATACCTGTATTATTTCTGCTGGTGATACACGCAGCTGCAAACCTCTGATCATCGAATAGCATGAAGAAACTTCTACTCGCAATTCTGGTTTCCCTGTCTGTTGGAAAAATCTCCGCGCAGAACGAATACCTGCAGAACAATCCGGAGTGGACAGTTTTGCGTGGTGACGGCTTTTCCTTTCCGTGCATTTCATACGATAGTGCTCATTACTACCTGAACGGAGATACTGTCTATAATTCGAATCAGTATAAGGTTCTCTGGAAGTGCGGTCACGTCTGGAGCTCGTGGCAATCGCCCAATCCGAATATGTCTTGTTACTTTAACTATACGTATTGCGATACCATTCCGACCGGGTTAATCCGTTCACAAGGGAAGGAGATGTATTTCATTTATTGGAATGATACGACAGAAGGCCTGTTGCATGATTTTGACCTGAGCATTGGAGATACTGTACCACAAACGATGACCTATTGCTGTGGAGGGGGGGATGTAATTACTGCTATCGACAGTATTTACACGCCCTACGGTTATCGCAAAACATTTTATGTGAATAATAATTTTCAGGAATCAATTATTGAAGGGGTTGGTTCTGCTTATGGATTGTTGGAACCTTATGGTCCGCAGCTCGACCAGGTTTATCAATTGATTTGTTACGGACTCAATGATTCGGCATGGTATCCTTCACAAGGGCCTTATTGTGATGTAATGACAGTCGGACCAACGACAGTGCAGCAGGAAATTTCACTGCAGCTTGTGCCGAATCCTGCGAGTGAATATGTTGAAGTCAGCGCAAGCGGATTTCCTGTAGAATCAATTACTGTTTACGATGTATTCGGAAAAGTGGTGAAGCAACAAGCGGGTGAATCGAAATTATTTGTTGGTGATCTGACGCCGGGAATTTATATGCTTCGTGTTTCAGATGGAACTTCATTTTCCAGCTCGCAGCTCATCGTCGAGTGATTTGAAATCCCGCCTTTAACTTACCAATTCCCGCATCAGGAGAACTCTTGGCACGCAAATTGACCTTAAAAAGCGTCTTTTTGAT
>CAYUTR010000087.1:0-13128 GCA_964447465.1 uncultured Chryseobacterium sp. | reverse complement strand
AAAACCAAACACATCATCCTCGGAGTATTCGCACTTGTACTTGCAGCCGGACTTTATTCTTTCAAAGTGATCACCAACGCGTGGAATGTAAACGCGAAAGATGCGAAGATCACTTTCAATATGCCGAACGGAAAACACAACGGAACTGTTGGAGGACTGACAAGCACGTTTGAATTCGATCCGATGAATCCGTCTTCAGCGGTAATCAAGGCAGTTGTAGACGTAAAAGAATTGAAGTCCGACAACCCTGGACTCGACGAGCATTTGATGAGCGCTGATTTCTTCGATGTTGCAAATCACCCAACTATTGAATTCACCGCAGAGTCAGTTGCAAAAACAGATTCAGGATTTGTTGCAACCGGAAAATTGCACATGCGCGATTCGATCAAGACTGTTGCAGTTCCATTTAAATTTGTTCAGGATGGAAAGAAAGCAACGTTTAAAGGAACGCTGGACATTTTCGCCGGCGATTACGGAGTAGGAAAGAAGAGCGAAAAAGGAAGCGATCGTGTTGTAATTGATATAGAAGTTCCAGTTACTCAAGAGTAGTTAACCGAGCGTAGTGGGCAAACACTACGGAACAGAAAAGCCCCGACAGCATAGCTGATCGGGGCTTTTCAATGTGCCTATATGCCGATTTCTGATGTGCCGATTTAATTGTTCAATGAATCGGCACATCGACATATAGGCACATTTTTCTAAGTCTTCTTCCGAAGATCACTCTCCTCGTTTATCCTAACGGTAATAACTTCTCCTGGTCTCTTCCCTTCCTTCGTAATCGAATGAATATACCGCTGCATATACGCCAGCAGAGCCATGTGTTGCGCGTTCATCACGTTGATACCTTTTCCCTGCTGATCCATAAATAAATCGTTCTTGTTACATCTATAACGTACGAAAACGATTTTAGATACACCAGGTATTGTGTATTTGTGAATGCATTAAGAATTTTTGGCGCAAGGCAACTACGGATTTTTCTTTGCTTCCGCTTCCCTGATGAACTTCGCAGCAATCATGCGCTTGCGTATTCCCAGTATCAGAAAACCAATTCCGGTTCCTACACCTGCAACGATGTATCCGATGTTGTGCCTGCCGGGCGTTTGAAAAGTTACCGCGAGAAACGGAAGACCAATAATCAACAGGAGCAATCCCGCACCAATCAATCCCGATCCGTTAGACCGCATACGCTCCGGAATTTTATCGGTTTGTGTACCTGATAACTTAAACTCCTCTTTCAGCTTGCGATCGATCTCTTCTTTCGTTTTTCCTTCCGACTGCAGTTCCATGAATCGCCGATCGATATTTTCCTCGCTGCGACTTTCTTCCAGCGACATCTTGTAAATATTCACACCGCGATCGCGAAGATCCATTTTGATCACTTCAATGTTTTCGCCTTGCTCCAGACGCGAATTGATCAGCACCCGCACTTCATCGGCCGACAGATGTGCGAGATTGTTTTTCTTTTCTTCTTTCACCTCGAGTGATGCAAGCAATTCGTCCATCTTTCTTTCACGGAGTACATCGCGCAACGCTTCCTGAGCCTGGGGTGTAAGCTTGGGGTATTCGCCGGTAATTCTTTTCAGAACAGCTTCCGGATGATTTTTGTAATTGTCGTAGAAGAATTCCCGCGTATGCATATGCGAATATATCAAACGTTCGCGTTATCTTGCTGTATGGAAAAGAAATTCGATTACGTCACGCTCATGGATGTGCGCCACAAACACCTTGAGCGCATTGATGTTCCTCAAATCGTTTCAGAAGTGAAAGACAAATGGTGGAACCAGACACTCACCGAAGTCAACGACAGCTACGTCCGTCTCGGGATTGTTGAAGGTGAATATCACTGGCACAAGCACGATAACGACGACGAGTTTTTCTACATTGTGGAAGGACAATTGCTCATCGATCTCGAAGACAGGACTATTGAATTAAATCCGGGACAAGGAGTAACGATCCCGAAAGGAGTGATGCATAGGCCGAGAGCGCCGATTAAGACTGTGATGCTGATGGTGGAGACAAACGGAATTGTTCCAACCGGAGACTGATTTTACCACATAGTTTATCTCACATTCGTTGTTTGCTAAGGGCGCGGCAAGCCGCTTTCCCACAGAGAACACATAGGGACGTACTAAGCCCAAAACGTCGCCCATCCCTATGTGCTCTATGTGGGGGTTTCGCTTTTCGCGAAACCACTTTAGAAAACAACAAACATTAAAAATATCTATGTGGTAAAACTATTTCAGGACGACTCTCCCGAGTTTCTTCGAAAAGTCCTTCTTCGCCTGAATCAAACTATTCTGCTTCTGCAACAAGATGAGAATATCTTCATGCGTCTCAGCAGCCAACATTTCTTTCTGAACATCAGCAATCATCACTTCAAGACGACGTAACTGTAACGCGTTAACGGATGCCTGTGCTGCAACAAAAAGCACCTGCGACTCCTGCGTAACATAAATGAAATGTCGTTCCCAGTTGGACAGCAGGTATGGCGTCGACATAAAATCAACTGCAATTTCATTGACAGAACGTTCCGGATGATTTACAAAGTAATTGAAATCAATTGCAACACCGTCGTTCT
This sequence comes from uncultured Chryseobacterium sp., assembly GCA_964447465.1. Classification (GTDB taxonomy): domain Bacteria; phylum Bacteroidota; class Bacteroidia; order Palsa-965; family Palsa-965. The sequence continues at coordinate 10,550 of CAYUTR010000087.1, read as the reverse complement.
GGTGCTTCACATATTCTTCCATGATCTTACGGTACGCTTCCGTCTCGAATGGAAACTGATCGTGTTCGGCTTCCAATACAATGTAATCTGCAACCGTTCCTTCGATTTCCATTTCATTGCCGGCTTCATCCTGACCTTTCATCGGCACAGGTTGCGTTCCGTAATTCAGCAACAAGCGAATGATTTCCCGTTCCTGATATTCTGTACGCGTGTTCTGCGCGATGACCGGTTGTTCGGATGAAGGAACAACACCATCTGCAATAAAATTCTGTGATTGCTCCTCGGCAGGTTTCGCACGATTCGCATCATCACGTTTTTTGTCGTGACTTTTCCTTCTCTGCTTGTTGAGTTCGTTGAGAAGTGTTTGTTCCTCAATCTGGAGAATACGCGAACAGTCTTTCACATACACGCTGCGCGTAATCGCATCAGGTATCAATGAAATACTCGCAACGATATCGTGAATGAGTGCCGACTTCTTGATCGGATCGTTTTTCGTATCAGCGGAAAGCAATTCTGTTTTGAACGCGATGAAATCTTTTGTGTTCTCTTTGATGAACGACTTGAATTCATCTGTGCTTACTTTCTTCGAATACGAATCCGGATCGTCGTTGTTCGGGAACAGCAACACGCGCACGTTCATTCCTTCTTCAAGAATGAGATCAATCCCGCGGAAAGATGCTTTGATACCTGCAGGATCTCCGTCGTACAGAATCGTGATGTTCGGTGTATAGCGACGGATCAAACGAATCTGCTCAACCGTCAAAGCAGTTCCGGAAGACGCAACAGCATTTTCAATTCCTGCCTGATGCATCGCGAGAACATCGGTGTATCCTTCAACGAGATAACACACATCGTCCTGAATGATTTGCTTCTTTGCGAAGTACAAACCATACAGCACGTTGCTCTTGTGATAAATCTCTGTCTCCGGAGAGTTGATGTACTTCGCAACTTTCTTATCGGTAAGCAAAGTTCTTCCACCGAAACCGAGTACACGTCCACTCGCATTGTGAATCGGGAAAATCATTCTCCCTTTGAATCGGTCGAAAAATTTATCCTTGTTCTCTTCGTTCTGAATCGTGAGTCCCGATTTCACTAGATTCTCCAGTTTGTATCCTGCTGCAATTGCTGCGTCGGTGAGATCTTTCCATGTATCAGGAGAAAATCCGAGTTGAAATTTCTCAATGATCTCCGGACGGAATCCACGCTCACGGAAATACGAAAGTCCGATTGCTTTTCCCTGTTCTGTTTCGTGGAGATTTTTCGTGTAATGTTTCTGCGCGAAATTCAGAACTACAAAAAGCGATTCACGTTCGTTGTCGCGTTCCTGCTGCTCATCCGATTTCTTCTCCTCTGCGATCTCGATATTGTACTTCTTCGCCAGCCAGCGCAATGCTTCCGGATAGGAGAGATGCTCGTGCTCCATTACGAAGTTCACCGAGTTGCCACCTTTGCTGCAACCAAAACATTTGTAAATCCCACGCGCCGGAGAAACGTTGAACGAAGGTGTCTTCTCGTTGTGAAAAGGACATAATCCGATCATACTCGCGCCCCGCTTTTTCAGCGACACAAATTCTCCCACCACTTCGTCGATGCGAGCGGTGTCGAGAATAAGATCAACGGTTTCCTTTGGGATCATTTCGGGAAGGTGAAGTTACCAAAAACGAAGGTTGGCCCTGCCAGTTTTGCAAATGAAAAATGGCGAAAATTCAAGCGGAAAATGGATACTGAACGGTGCTGAATTTTGCCGAAACGCAGCAAAGCATTGAATCACAGCGTTGCGCTTAAATACGAATCCCAACGACACACACATCATCAATCTGATCGAGATTCCCTTTCCAGACATCAAACGCCTGCTTCAGTTTTTCACCTTGCTCTTTCATGGGAAGGTGCGCGGTTTCATTCAAAAGTAATTTCAGTTGTTTGCCTTTGAATTTTTTTCCGTGAGGTCCGCCAAACTGATCCACGAATCCATCCGAGAACAGGAAGAGTCGATCGCCTGACAGAATATCAATTGACTTGTTCGTGAATTGCTGCGTAATTTCTCCGAGCAATGCACCTACCGGCATGCGATCAGCAGGAATCTCCTGTAGTTCATTGCCGCGGATCATGATGAGTGAGTTGAATGCTCCGGCAAATTCTACGATGTTGTTCTTGCGGTCAATTGCAATCAGTGCAATGTCCATTCCGTCTTTCACCACCTGTTCTTCGGAACCCTGGTGCAGAATTTTGTACAATTGCTTATTGATAAAATTCAGAATAAGCGCGGGCTTGTCGAGGCCGAAGACAGTAACTGCCTGGTCGAGGAGATTGTGGCCAACGATACTCATGAATGCTCCCGGCACCCCATGTCCTGTACAATCGGCAACAGCGATGAGTGTTTTTCCGCCCCACTCTTCCGCCCAGTAGAAATCACCGCTAACGATGTCCTTCGGCATGTAGAGAATAAACGAATCAGGAACGAGACGATTCATGTGTGAATCAGGAGGAAGAATAGATTCCTGGATTCGTTTGGCATAATGAATACTGTCGGTGATTTCCTTGTTCTTCATCCCGATGAGTACATTCTGCTCTTCCAGTTTTGCCGAGATGCGCGTTTTCAACCGGAAACGATTCCAGAGAATAAAAAGAAATGCGAGCGTGAGAATCCCAATGATTGTTGCAAGAATAAATCCCCACTGCAGCGATTCCTTAAGCACTTTTTCTTTCTCAAGTTCAGCTTGCGCAATTTTATTGTCCTTCGAGAGTACAATGATTTCGTTTTCACTTTTTTCTGCATTGTACTTCTCCTGCATCTCAGTAATCTGTTCCGCTTTCAGATCAGTGAAAATGCTGTCTTTGATTTCAGTGTACATCTTGAAGTACGATAGGCTCTTTTGAAAGTCGCCTTTCCTCTCATACGCGAGACTGAGTCCTTCGTAAATTACTTTCAGTTCTTCAGGTAAACCCAGTTCTTCCGCGACCTGCAGAGCAATAGAATATTCTAAAATTGCTTTGTCGAATTGTCCACGCTTTTCGTACACGCCGGCGATGTTGATGTGGCTGTGCGATTTCCCAAGGAAGTCTTCGTACTTCTCCTGGATGTCGAGTGCATGCTTATGATACGCTAACGCTTCGTCATAAAGAATTCCATTGTCGCTATCGAGTGACGCAAGCTCCATCGTCACATTTCCGAGGTTGTTGTACGTTCCGGATAAACTTACTTCGAACGTGGAGTTGCCGGGATTATCGGCCACAAGTTTCAGCTGAAGTTCTTCAGCACTTTCCTGGTAACGTTTAGCAATCCGGAACAGGGAGTCGGCCTCAAGTAGTTTCCCTTTTGTTGCAGCTTCCTGTCCGAGATCGTAATAAATATTTCCTACGTTACCGTAACTCGATGCAAGGCCATTATGGTCGTCGCGTTTTTGTTTGATCGCAATGGAACGGAAGTGATACTGCAATGCTTCCAGGCGATTTCCCATCTGGTAATGCACCAGAGCGACGTTGTTGTACACTTTCGCCATGTTCAGCGAATCTTTTGTCTGCTCGCGATACTTGAGCGCTTCGAGATAATGCTTAAGTGCTTCTGCGTAGTTTGCCTGGATGTAATAAATGGTTCCGGCAGTGTGTTGCGAACGTGCAATTTCTTTCGGGTTCCCGTTCTTCTCGGAAAGTTCAACGGCATCGAGTGCGTAAACAACAGCTTGCCGCGGATCCGAATTTTTCAGTTCAAAACTCAGCTTGTTGTAAACATCGATTCGTGTCGAATCAGGAATATCGCCCTTGAGAACAAGTTCAAGACTGTCGCTTTTAGTACCTGCGATGAGGACAACAGTATTGAACAGTAAAAGTGTAAGCAGCGCAGCGGTGCGTAGTTTCATAAATGGGTGCCAACCGAAGATAATGAAATAATGGTGATCCGATCGTAACAGTAATCAGAGTGGCGCTGTTTGTTCCATTTGTGCAACTGGAGGCTCCAGTTATGGAACTGCGTACCAATACGTTGGTTATTGGGAGTGGTTTACTGTACATTTATAGAGCACCAGTACAAAGCACACCACATGCAATTTCTCCTGCGTATTTGTTTCGGGATTCTTCTTGGAATTTCGGTTCCGGGGTATGGGCAATTGTTTTCATCGTGTCGTCCTGCCGCTGCGCAAGTTGATCTTGACATCAATAATGTTCGGACAACCATCTTGAACGGTGGAGATATGTGGTGGGATCTGACAACAGCCCGTTATGAAATCCCGAAAGGTTCTGGCAAGCATAGTATGTTTTGTGGTGCAATCTGGATTGGTGGACTGGATGCGATGGGTAATTTGCACACGTCCGCAATGTCGTATCGTCAATCAGGGAACGATTTCTTTCCTGGACCATTGGATACTGCTTATGCTACGACCACTGACTCGCTTTGTGGTGAATACGATCGCTTGTGGAAAGTGAATCGTTCCGATGTGGAGTCTTTCATTCAGAATCGAAACGATCCGAATTATATTATTCCGGATGAAATTCTGGAGTGGCCCGGTAACGGTAACACGCAACGTGGTATTGCACATTTTCTTGCACCGTTTCAGGATGTAGACGGAGATGGAGTTTACAACGCACTTGCGGGCGATTATCCCCGTTTTAATTTCACCGGACAGAACAATTGCGACAACGACTTACTCGGAGATCAGGCGGTCTGGTGGGTATTCAATGACAATGGAAATACACATTCGGAAACAGGTGGAGCCGCATTAGGAATTGAGGTTCATGCTATGGCGTTTGCGTTTAGATCTTCAAGTGACTGGTTGAATGACGCCACATTTTATCGATATAAAATAATTAACCGATCTGCTGTTAACTACAATAACGTGTGGTTTGCACAGTGGACAGACTATGATTTAGGTGATGCGTTTGATGACTACATAGGCTGTGATGTTGGTCGAGGTTTGGGTTACGTTTACAACGGCGACTTGTATGATGGAAGTAGTGCGACTCCTGGATCAGGTACCTATGGTGAGCATCCCCCGGCGATTGGTGTTGATTTTTTATCTGGCCCACTAGCAGAATCGGGAGACATGATTGATAATGATCGTGATTGGACAGTAGATGAAGCAGGAGAGCGAATTATTTTGGCGAGGTCGATCTACTATACTGGTGATTTCACAGTCCAAGGCAATCCAAGTACGCCCTCCGGATTTTATTCTTACTTACGAGGACATTGGAAGGATGACACGCCAATGACTTATGGAGGAAATGCATATGGTGGCGCGGACATTTGCCACTTTTTATGGCCCGGAAATTCTGATCCGTACGGTTGGGGCACTTTCGGAGTTCCCATGCCACCATGGGATGAACTAATGTCCGGTAATCTTCCGAGCGATAGACGTCAAATTAATACTGTAGGGTCTTTTAATTTGGACGCAGGCGAAGTTGATTTTATCACGGTTGGTCTCCCATGGGCTCGCGATACCGGAGGAAACAATCTCGATGCAATCACAAAACTTCAGCAAGCAGACGATTCCATCCAACTTCTGTTCGATAATTGTTTTTCATTACCATGTATCAATCAATCAGCAGCAGAAATTACGTTTACCCTCGATGATCAACTCGCGTACTTCAATCTCTTCGCAGGCGGCACCGCATGGTCGTGGAATTTCGGCGACGGACAGTATTCATCACAAAAACACCCGTCGCATTATTACACTTTCCCCGGCGATTACACCGTTTGTGTGAGTGTTACAACTCCGTGCGGAACGCTTACAGATTGCGACACTATTCACATTGCAGATCAGCTTGACATGTGTGGCCCTTCCATCTTCAGGATTGAAGGACAAGGAAATGGAAATTGTGAAATGGAATTTAATTCGCAAACGATTGATGAAATTCTTGCATCATCTGATCATCGCTCTTTGTTTCCGATGTATCAGGGTGGTCACGGTCCTGTGAAAGTATCGTATGAAGATTATGATGCGTTGGAAGATGGTGATTACAGAATTGCTTTCGACACAGTATCGTTCAGCGCTCGCTGGAAACTCTGGAAAGTAGGAGGGACGGACACTGTTTATTCTGATAGCACAATTGGCAGCGGAAATCTTCAGCGCCTTTCCATGTGGGGATTGGGTGTGCAGATTCAGCAGGTAAATCCTCCGGGACTTGATCGCAATGCCGATCGCAACGGGTATCTCACGTCTTCAGTATCGTTTGCTAATCCATCAAAAAATTGGTTGGCCGGTGTTCAGGATAATGATTTTTACGGAATGGATAATTGGATTCGTGGAGGCGTGCATTCTACAACCGGTGTGTGCAATGCAGATTTTAATGATCGCTTTGTAGGCATCAATTCAATTGACAAGGATGAGAATTTCGAAAACATCAATGGAGGAACGTGGGCGCCATATCGCTTGTGTTCTTACAATCCAACGCCAACTCAGGTAACGATATGTTACAATTACGGGCCAGCATGGTTACCGACTGCCGTAGCCGCAATCCAAAACAAAATCGAAAACATTTCCAACGTCGATATTGTGATCACGAGTGACAAAACAAAATGGACGCGTTGTTGTGTGATTGAAACCGGTGCTCAATATCTGCTGAACGACGGACAAAGAGAGGCAATGCATTTGCGAGATGAATTGTCCGTGGATAAAAATGGACGTAACATTACGAATGGAGGAATCGCTGGCTGGAACAATCCCGAAGCTGCGGATTACGTTGGTCAAACAGGAATGGGTTGGTTTCCGGGATATGCAATCAACCTCGAAACGGGCGAACGATTGAACATGGCATTCGGAGAAAACTCTTCGCTCACCAGCGAGAATGGACGCGATATGCTATGGAATCCAACGGAGAATGAATTTCAACCGCTAGCAGGTCACTTGTGGGGTGGATGTCAATACGTTTATGTATTTGGACACAACGGAGATGCAGTCTACACAACGGGACCGTTGAGCGGTCTTTTGAAGGACATGCCTATTTACGACATGGGCAGAGCGATGTTTAATATCATGTCGTCAGACATCACTGCAAATCCGGAACTGCGCGAAGTGTATGCGGATGCAATGTGGACGACCATTCCTGTTTTGAATCCGGGTCACTCGTTTATGGAATGCGATGTTACTGTGAAGTTGCGCGTGCAGAAACCGTATGCGAATTATCAGACAGATTCGATTCCCGAGAACAGGAATTTTCCATTGTACGGATTTCGTGTCGACAAAGAAAATCTTGGTTGTAACGTTTACAACGGCGATGTAATGGTGTATCCAAATCCATTCTCGGAAGAAACAGTCATTCAGTTTGACAACACAGACAATCACAACGCCACTGTGAAACTCTACGATATCCAGGGAAAACTGGTGCGCGAATACAACGGAACTTTTGATCGTTGCGTAATTCCCGGTGCAGGATTATTTTCGGGAATGTATGTGTGGACGTTGGAGGTGGATCAGGAAAAACCAAGAACGGGAAAAATTATCCTGAGATGATCAATGCGCAATTTCCAATACGCAATGCGCAGTGAACTGTTGTCAGTTCGAGCGCAGTCGAGAAGTCCACAACAACTTGCAACTCAATTTATCGACTTCTCGACTACGCTCGAAGTGACAAATTGATTTTCCGATTGCGCATTGCGTATTGTCTATTGCGCATTGGCTTTACCAGATGCTCTTCAGCTTCTTATCTCCACCCGTCGTATCCGGCATCACTCCGCCAAAATCTTTCACCATCAACTGGTGATCTGATTCACTCCAGTAATTCCATTTACCAACGGCTTTCCCGTCATTGTAATATCCTTCCGAGCTCATCTGCCCATCGTGGTACCACGACACGCCATAACCGGTTCTGATTCCGTTGTGATAAAATCCGCGACTGTATTGCTTTCCGTCTTCGTAGAACGTGAGCCATTCTCCGGACGCCAATCCAGCCTGAACATATCCGCGCTTCTTGATTACGCCGTTGTCATATTTTTCAATGTAATCTCCATTCCAGATCGAATCTGCTGCCTGCTTCGGCACTGGAGAATTCGGCGGCGTTACTGATAACGACTTCACCGGCACGTCCTGCTCATCCTTGCGATGTTCAAGTGTATCACTCGTATTTGTTGGCTGATCCGGATTGCATCCAACAATCAACACCAGAGAAAGAACAACACACAAACTAAAAAATGCGTTGCGTCGTTGCGTCGTTGCGTCGCGGCGGTTAAGCATATATGATTTCTTTAAACAATTTCGCATCCTTATAAATCTCTTTACGAATCAATTTTCCGTCCTCGTTAAAGTACTTCCATTTCTTCACTTTCAATCCCTTTTTATAACAACCGGTCGCACTCACTTTACCATTGGTATGAAATCCTGTCCATTTGCCATCCCAATCTCCGCCGACATACGATCCTTCTGAGTTTTTCTTGCCATCGGAATTATAGAATAACCATTTTCCTTCTGCACGACCATTCTTGATTTCACCTTCCGATTGCAGCTGACCATTGTCGTACCACTGACGGAAATGACCATGCAGTACATCCTGAGAGTATTCAGCATCCTCTTTTATTTTTCCGTTCTCGTACCACTTCTTCCACGATCCTTCTTTTTTCCCCTGACGAAAAATACCAGCTTCTTTTTTCAGCGTGTCGTTCCAGAATTCGGCGAAGAGTCCTTCCTGGATATTCTCTTTGTAATAACACAACCGTGCAAGTCGACCGTTCTCATCGAAAAAATACCAGCAGCTGTCGAGCTGATCTTTTTTGAAAAATCCTTTTTTCTCGAGGCGCCCCAATTCATCCCAATAAAACCATTCGGCATTCGCTGTACCCGCTGCATACGTGCCCATCATCTTGCGCACGCCGTTCTCGTGATAGAACACCCATAGGCCGTCGAGTTTTCCGCCTGCATCCAGTGTTCCTTCCGATTGGAGTTTTCCACTCGGATAATAATATTTCTGTGGCGTCTGTGCATGTAATGCAACAGAAAAAATAATCAGCAGCGTGATGAAAATATTTTTACTCATTCGGGTGCATTTTAATTTTTTGAATTCGTGAATCCTGACTGTAAACGTCAGGATTTCATTGGGGTTATTTTTCTCGTTGGGTAGTGTAGATCACCAGTTCTCGCAAAGCAACTTTTGCTTCCGATTCTGGAAATTGTTCAAGGACAGCAAGTGCTTTGTCTTTGTACTCGTTCATCTTCTGCGTTGCGTATTCAATGCCGCCGCTCTTGTGTACGAATGCAATTACTTCAGCAACACGCTCCGGCTCTTCGTTGTGATTCTTGATGATATTGATGATTCTGCGTTTCTCGCTGCGATCTGCTTTGCTCAACGCAAAAATCAACGGCAACGTCATTTTCTTTTCCTTGATGTCGATGCCGGTTGGTTTACCGATATCGCCGGTCTTTCCATAGTCAAACAAATCGTCTTTGATCTGGAAAGCAATTCCGGTGTATTCGCCGAACTGACGCATCTGATCTTCGGTAGATTTTTCCTGCGAAACACTTGCCGCACCGCAAGCACAACAGGATGCAATCAGTGACGCTGTTTTCTGACGGATGATATCGAAGTATACAGGTTCCGCAATATCAAGCCTACGCGCTTTTTCAATCTGTAGCAATTCTCCTTCGCTCATTTCGCGAACTGCATTCGAAACAATTCCAAGCAGGTGAAAATCTTTGTTGTCGACAGAAAGCAGAAGTCCGCGCGATAATAGAAAATCTCCAACGAGTACCGCAATCTTATTTTTCCAGAGCGCATTCACGGAGAAAAATCCGCGACGCATGTTGGAGTCATCGACTACATCATCGTGAACCAATGTTGCAGTGTGCAGCAATTCAATCAATGCAGCGGCACGATACGTCGAATCATTCACCTCACCACAAAGCTTAGCCGAAAGAAAAACAAACATCGGACGAAGTTGTTTTCCTTTTCGCTTTACAATATATGCCGTGATTTTGTCAAGCAGTGGCACATTGCTCTTCATGGAATCCCTGAACTTGCGTTCAAAAAGCTCCATTTCAGCAGCAACCGGCGACTTGATTTTGGTGATTACAGACACGGCCCCAAAGGTACGCGGAATTCGGGATTTAGGTGCCCATCGACAAGCTCAGGACAAGCCTGCGGCGCTTTACACGGCGGCACTGCGAAACGGAGCCCGTTGTTTTCTATTTTATGCCCACGTGACACGGCGGATCGCTAAAGCGATCTCAAAACTCAGATGGCAAATGCTGTTATCCGTAAAGTACTAACGTGCACGCTCCGTTTCTCGTGGGTTTAGCTTTCTCCGTATCTCCGCGCCGCCGTGTAAAGCGTCGCAGACAGCCATTATTCGAATTTAACCTCAGCGAGCTTAAACATCGTCTTCCTTTGCCCATACAAAATCATCTTCTTCTCGCTCACATCCATGTACAGCTTCGGGCGCAGATAAGTTTTGAGATCTTCACTGCGGAACATCGCCTGACGAACTTGGTCGCCTTTCATATCCATACTTACAAGAACGGCAACCGATTTCTTCAGATTGTTCATGTACTTGTACGATCCACCATTCTGCACGTTCAGATTTTTTGGATTGTCGTTGAACATGAAGTACAACGTGTTGTCAGTTACATGCA
>CAYUTR010000086.1:0-14293 GCA_964447465.1 uncultured Chryseobacterium sp. | reverse complement strand
CTTGCTCCGCATTTGTTGCATAAAGTTTATAATACCAAAATGCTGAATCCAGGTTTCCTTGCTCTTCGTGAATTGCTCCAAACCATAGCGCCCAACCCGGACGTGAATTTCCTCCACGTAAAGTGTCCGTAGCATAAATCATCGTCTCGATGATCTCGTACATCCTGGCATAATTGTGACGAGGTAAATAGGCGCCTAACAAACTGTAAGCCGTGCCGTACATTCCGTCAACGTATTGCGCTTGCGCTCGCTCGGCAAAACCCAACTCACAGTACTTGATTGCAGAGTCGCCTTCAAGGGCTGCTCCGAACGCCCAACCCATGAACATATGATACCGGCCAACACGCTCAATGTTGCCTCCACGCACAATAAACGGGAGAGCTTTTCTGTAATAGGCTATCGCAAGGTCGTGCTGTCCTAATCCACTAAGCGACATACCGATTGCACCCCAGATAAATCCCATCTTGATAGAATCATTCCATCTCTCTGCGATTTCCAGTTGCTTCTTCCGATGCTGAAGAGCATACTCATGCGAATTGGCACGAGTACAAAAACTTCCCATTGCACCGTACGTCTTGAACAAAAGTGAATCCGAATTATATTCATTACAAATTGAAACAGCCCGTTTCAGCTCATAATAAGCCTCTGGAAGGTTATACATCCAGAGAATGGAATCATAAATATAATTTACATACCTGACCTTACTCGTGTCATCGGGCATTGCATGAATAATCGCAAAAATTGAATCGGTGGTCCGATTGTTTTGTGCGCGCAACGTTCCGGCCCCGGCAAAAAAAACAAGCACGAGGGCTATGTGAATAAAACTCAAACGTAAAAAGCTGCCGTGCATCCAAGGTATATTGAGCAGCTAAGATAAATACGAATAACGGACTTTAGGCTGCCTGCGGCGCTTGACACGGCGTACGGCGAAAAAAATGGCGTTTGCATATTCGAAGCCCACGCGACACTGGAAATCGCTGAAGCGATTTTGTGCTTAATCAGTTTTAGATATCGCGTATTTCAATACGAAGGTGTGCGCCGTTTCGCGTGGGCTTAGAATTAGAAACAATTGTCAAAACGCCGTTCGCCGTGTCAAGCGCCGCAGGCACATCAACTGTTACTTCGTTACTGAGAAGCGCTCGGTGAATAGAATCTTACCTGCACTTTCAACGCTCCAGAGATAAGTTCCTGTTGCAAATCCACTCACATCAATAGTAGCGGTGGTTGTGCCAATAGCAAGGATCTGAGAATAAGAAACTTTTCCTGTTGCATCGTAAATGTTGAGCACACCGTCTGCATTTTCATCCATCGTGTAGTTCACGGTGAATTGAGTAGTTGCAGGACTTGGATATGCTGAAAACTGTACGTGAGTTTCTTCCGCAGTTCTGGTCGACTGGAACAGAACGTTATTCAGAATCAGACGGTAACCCGGTGAGTTTGGATATTGACTCAGATCTGGTGCTGCTTCTCCTACGCGGTGCTGATAATCTTCCGGATCGTGTCCACCGTAATATGTCCACATACCTTCACCAAGATCTCCATGGATGTAACGTGCCTCATTCGCTGCTGAATTCTGAGCAAGAACATCAACATCTTTCTTAATGAACGGCAGATCAAACGCTGTTGTTGCCCCCCAGAACCCTTTCACTGATGTAACGTGATTCTGAACCAACATAGACTGAGTGCGCTGGGTTTTCACATCAAAAGCAGAAAGTGAAAAGAAGTCGTTGGACTCTTTCACACCACGACCCCAGCGTATTGAGTAAGTGTCAATATTCGACATCTTATAAGAATACGCATTCGGATTCAATGTGAAATTCTGAAACGCCAGGCAATTTCCGGATCATAAGGATCACCATCAATTACGAAAGATGTAATATCTGTACCGTCGGCTGCCAATGCAACATCAAACGTTTCAGTTGCGCTGCACATAGCGAAAAGGAATCCTCCGTTGCTTACAAACATTTTCATTTTCAGTGCCACTGCCAATTTGAGAGCTGCAACGGAACAAAATCCGGTTTCCAGCGCCGTTTTTTCATCAGAAGCAACTTCATCCTTATACCACTGCGCATTACTGAAGCCAGCATAAAAGCGTCCATGTTGACCGGTGAAATCTTCATGGTGCAGATGCAGCCAGTCGTATTTCGAAAGATCGCCCTGGAGTACTTCCTTATCATAAATAACATCGAAAGGAATGCCGGCGTAAATGAGAACATTCACCACAGCATCATCCCATTGCTCTGCTTTTCCTGGCGAATACACTCCGATTTTGGGAGCACGTTCCATGTCGACAACCGCTGTGTTGTTCTGTCCTTTTTTCACATCGCGAAGAATTGATTTCGCCTGGGCATCAGGAAGAGTTTCAAACAGCACACCTTTTTCAAGACATGAAAGTTCGTCCTCTTTCGAATATTCAAATAAGTACGAACCGCCACGATAATTCAGCAGCCATTGTACGTCTGTTTTGTGATCCAGCGCATTCCACGCAATGCCATACGCACGCAGATGATTGGTCTGGCTCTCATCCATAGGAAGCAACAGGTATGCCGCGCGACCGGCAACTGAAAAGCTAACGAAAACCAGAAGTAAGAGGACGTTTCTCATGGACAGGGTTATTTGTTAAAGCAATAATCCAACAATCGACCAAAAGTTACAACATTCTGTGCGGTGCATTAACACTCTATGGCTATATTTAACACGATGCAATCACCCCTGAAGCGTCCACTTTTTCTCGCGCTTGTTTGTCTTTCAGTTTTAGTCGTGGTGTGTATTCCACGTTCATCGGCCTATATAGCACCCGGTACTCCACCTGACAAAATTGCAGCCGGAATTCCTGATTCTATTCCTGCTACAGTCGAATACAATTTCCGACGTTACAGTCTCGCAGAAGGGTTATCAAGTAAAGAAGCTTATGGCATATATGTCGACAGCCGCCAATTGGTTTGGGTTGGTTCTTATGGCGGCGGTGCATATTGCTATAATGGAACATCGTTCACAACTTACACGCAGCGCGACGGATTACCCAGCGATATCGTTTGGGATTTTGACGAAGACAAAAACGGAAACATTGTTATTGCAACCGATAAAGGTGTTTGCCGCTTCGATGGTAAAACATTCACGACCATTGCAGATATAGATGATTTAGGTGTTGACTTCTGTTGGTCAGTGCTGGTCGATCACGATGAAAACATCTGGATCGGCACAGCAGGCGGAGGATTGTTCCGTTACAACAGCGACACTTCGCAAGGAACAAACGGAAGTCGCTTCAAAAATTTTACGAAGGAGAACGGATTAGCATCGAATCACATTTGGAATCTCATTGAAGACCGTAACAACAATGTTTGGCTGGCGATGAATCGCGGCGGCATTGCCAAAATTACAAACGATGTAATTGAAAGTTTTACCGACTCAACAGGACTGCAGGGAATAACCGTTCGTGGATTGATGGAAGACAGTGACGGAAACATATGGGCTGCATCGATGAAAGGAGCTTACATGTACGATGGTAATAAGTTTACCGTCTTCACAAAGAAAAATGGATTGTCGGGCGATGGCGTAACATGCGTGTATGAAGATCGCAATGGAAATTTGTGGTTCACCTGTCATCACGCAGGACTGAGCATGAAGAGCGGCGCAACAGGAGAGTGGACGCATTACACACAAGCCGAAGGATTAAGCGGACTCGAAACATGGGCCGTTACCAGCGATAGAAACGGAAATATCTGGGTTTCGACGAACGACAATGGCATTTCGAAATATGAGGAATCGGCGTTCACTCATTTTCTTCCGATCAATGATGCGTCGGTCTATTCATCCATCCAGGCATCGGATGGAACCATGTGGGCAGGAACAGATCGCGGATTAATTCACCTTACGCGTGGAAGTTATTTCCTGTACACAACTAAACAGGGTTTGGTTGGCAACTACGTTGCAGCATTAGTTGAAGACAGCGCACACAACATCTGGATCGGAACCACCACCGGTCTGACCATGTACGATGGAAAATATTTTTACAATTACACAGCGAAGCAAGGACTCGCCGGCACGAAAGTAAATGCGCTTGCGGTTGATCACAACGGCGATGTATGGTTCGGTTGCAATCGCGGATTACATCGCGTGCGTAACGGAATTGTAACGCCCTATCTCGAACCACAGGGATTGTCACATTACTTTATGCATCACATACGATACGACAGTGACGGACGATTGTGGGTAGGCACGTTCGGTGGTGGCGTCGACTGTTTTGATCCAGATGCAATTGATGGCAATCCCGATGCAATACAACATATTTCAAAAAAGCAGGGACTGACGAATGATAACATTATCTGTACTGTACGTGATCGCAGTGGTAATACGTGGATCAGTACTATGGCCGATGGTCTAAGCGTTTTGCAGAGTGGGTGGGAAACCGAACCGGACACTTCGAAATGGATTTCTGAAAAACTCACGTTCAACGAAGGACTTTCTTCGAACATGATTACTTCCCTCCTGCTCGATGCTGATGGAAATGTTTGGGCGGGAAGTTCAAACGGGTTGAATAGAATTTCGGGAATTCCCGGAAAACGGGAAATCAAAAAATATCTCGGGCCGGAAGGTTTTTCCGGAATTGCATGTGCACAGAATGTTGCTTTCGCAGGTATGAACGGTCAGCTTTGTTTTGGTTCCGGTGAGTATGTTTCATCGTACAACGCAGCCCTCGATGTACCTGACACAATTGCACCTTTACTGAACATCACAGGTGTGCGATTGTTCTTCGAAGACGTGAATTGGGATTCTACAGAAGATGTGAAGCATACAGAACTGTTTGGGTGGTATCATCTTCCGGCAAATCTTTCACTGCCATACGACAAAAATCACGTCACCATTTCATTTGCAGGAATTACACACAATGATGCTGATGCAGTTACTTACCAATGGAAATTGTTAGGCAGCGAGGAAGACTGGAATCCTGTAACGGATAAACGGGAAGCAACATATTCCAACCTTCCCGGAGGAAGCTACACCTTCACTGTTCGTTCTGCAAATGCGGATGGAATCTGGAACAAAACGCCGGCAACATTCTCGTTTGAAATCCGTCCGCCGTTCTGGGCAACCTGGTGGTTTCGCATCGGAGGAATACTTGTGATTATTATTTCGCTGTACATAGGAATCCGCTGGAGATTCCGCGCACTGGAAACGCGTAAACGAGAGCTTGAGCAGGTTGTAGAAGAACGCACGGCAGAAGTTGTACAGCAGAAACAGGAAATTCTCGACTCCATCAATTACGCAAAGCATTTGCAGGAAGCTTTACTTCCATCAGCGAAAACAGTGAAGGAACTGCTGAATGAAACATTCATTCTCTTCCTGCCGAAAGATATTGTTGCCGGAGATTTTTACTGGCTGGAAAAACGAAACGACTTCACCTTCATAGCTGCAGGCGATTGTACCGGTCATGGTGTGCCCGGCGCAATGGTAAGCGTAGTCTGCACGAATGCGTTGAACAGTGCGGTGAAGGAATTCAATCTCACCGATCCCGGACAGATTCTCGATAAAGTGCGTGAACTTGTTGTTGACACATTCGACAGAAGTGAAAATGAAGTGAAAGATGGAATGGACATCAGCTTATGTGTTTTCCAATCCGGTTCGAAGGAAATACTGTGGTCCGGTGCGAATAATCCATTGTGGATTTCGCGGAACAACTCAACGGAAATGGAAATTGTTCCTGCAGATAAACAACCGGTTGGAAAATCAGATCACGCAAAACCATTTACCGCTCACCGTGTAAAACTGAATAAAGACGATCTTATTTACCTCTTCACTGATGGATATGCCGATCAGTTTGGTGGTCCGAGAGGAAAGAAATTCAAGTATAAACCGTTACAGGAATTATTGATTTCCATGCGCGATAAAACGGTTGATGAGCAGCAAGCAATTCTTCTCGGGAAAATGAATGAGTGGAGAGGTGTTCTTGAACAAGTGGATGATATTCTGTTCATCGGCATACGTTCGTAACACCTATAAACAGGAAACTTCCAGCTAGTGGAAGAGTCCTGTTGGATCATTTGTTTTGAATTTTTTGCCGTGATTGCTCTTGGCTATGTTATCTAAACAAACAATCAGTTGAATACTATTATAGAAGAATCGTGCCACCGGGAAAGCAGTGTTAATTACCCATTTTTAATGATTCCTTGTGCGCAACTCTACACTTGGTGTGGAATAACGTAGAATGTTTTTCTTACCCAAGAAGGATTTCCAGCGTGCCATAGGGCATCCGCACAAGCGTTATTTACGTTGAAAATATTCTTTCGTTTCAGCCGGAATACGTAACCTTTCGAAAACCATCGATTCCACGCCTTTCCTGAGGATCACAACTTTATATGCATGCATAATAAAGACAATTGGTGCATTGTGAGAGAAAACCGGAAGCGCTTTGCGCACAAGTGAAATGTGCTTTTATCCATTATCGAAACTGTTTACTCCACCAACACGTTTCACAAGAAGCATAACCAGCTAAACATTTCTATATGACCAATCAGAAAGGAGTCTCCCATGAAAAGACAGCTACAATTCCTTCTCTGCGTGCTGCTTGCCCACACTTCTGTCAGCGCACGTTCTGAATTCGCCAACTACTCCGGATTAACTTTTCCAGGTGCCGGACTTGAAATTTCCTGCAGTGTTTCTATGAAGAATTCAGCGATGCGCGATTATCAGATCCTGATCATCGAAAACGATTCGGTGTTCGACACCATCTTCGCAGATCTTGCAATGCCGATTTACATTCAGCTGGATCTTAACAAATCGTACCTGCTTGAATTTTCCAAACCGGGTTTTATGGAACGGCTTGTGCTCATCGACACGAAAGTTCCCCAAGGCAAAAACCGGAAAAAGTATTCTTACGATTTCGAAATCGAAATGCCTTTCCGTTACTGCGACACCGGTTACTATGCAGTTCAACCGATCGCGAGAATCATTTACGATTCGGTGCATGAAGATTTCGGTTATGACCTTGAATACGCGCGTAGCATTGGAAATATTCCCACCATGAGCTCTGCGCCTGAACAGAAGGATGAAAAATCTCCCGCGAATAACAAGCGTGGAAGAAAGAGTGTTCAGCGGAAGAAACTGTAAAACACGTTGGACAGTTTAATTACAAACTTTGCGTGACTGACTACTCGCGACTCACTATGAGTTTTTGCGTCGATACTTTATCTCCAATCGTCATCCGGACGAAATACGTTCCACTTGCAAGCGGATCACCTTCGTTGTTCAATGGCAAAAGATAATGCCCTGTCGTTTGTTCACCGGAAAAAATAGTCTGCACTAATCTTGCGCTGATGTCATACAATTCGGCTTGTACCGTTGCTGGCTCCGTAAGCGAATAAGAAATTATGCTGTTACCGTCGCCTGGATTTGGATAAACGGACATTTGCTGTGCATCACGTGGTTCATGGATCCCCACATCCTCAAAACCACACTTATACTTCGCGACGAAAATTTCTCGCAGACCGGAATTAATGAGTGTGTCCTGACCGAACAGCGCTGGTCCGAAGATATATCCTCCAGCAACATATGCGAATCCAGAATTCCGATCGACCGCGATCATAGTGCGCGTAGACATATAACCGTTACAAGGTGCAGTGGTCATGCACGAAATACTGCCACCAGGTGTGTAAACAACAACGTACATTGGATAATCCGGGCCGTTAGGTGCATAACCTCGAATCTGCATAGAGAAATATATAGAATCCATGAAGTTTCCGGCCGCGTAAATATTGCCCCACTGATCCGTATCAACGGTACTCGCCCATTCGCTCTGAGCTCCTTTCGCCGATCTCGCCCATAGCACGTTTCCGTTGTTATCAAATTTCACCACCATCATATCATCCCACGCATAAATATTAAGTGTATACGATCCATAACTCGAATTTCCCAGCGAAAAGTAACCCGACATGATCACATTCCCACCCGGATCTACACACACGTCCTGTCCCCAAGTATTTGCACCAGTAGAAGTTTCTGCCCAGATCGCATTTCCACTAGAATCGAATTTCACAAGAAGCGATCTGCAGCCGCCAATACCGGATCTCACAAGCGAAAGTGCATCAATAAAAACCGTGTCTCCTATGAACCCTCCGGTAAGAAAAACATTTCCATTAGCATCAGTCACAACGGAAGTACATTCAGCGCCATGGCCACCTCCGAAACCCTGCACCCATAACTCATTCCCATTCGCGTCGTACTTAACCAGAAAACCGGTATTCTCCGTATAGATGCTGGTATAACATGAATTTAATAACGTAAATGATCCGAACGATAACGAAGCGGCACAAAAATTTCCAGCAATGTAAATGTCACCCAGAGGATCAGTACATACGGAATGAGCCTTTTCATCCAGATTTGTATTAGAACCTGATTGACCTTTGCGCGCCCATTGCTCGTTGCCATTCGCGTCATACTTAACAAGGAAAAGGTCATTTGAATTTCCAGAGGGATCAGTGTTATTCAAAGTCACCGAACCGAATGAAATCGAAGGGCCAGAAAATTCACCAGCGACGTAAATGCTACCGTTACCATCAACAGCGACCGAATTTCCACATGGACCACCACCAGTTGGTCCAATTCCTGCCTTTGCCCATAAGACATTTCCTCCTCCATCATACTTTACCAGAAACATTCCAGTATTGGTAGGATTCAGAAGTGTAACTGTGCCGAACGTTACTGATGGGTCATTGAAATAACCGACAATGATCACATTCCCGAACGGATCAACACATGTGCCATTGGCTATATTCTGAGAGTTTGGTCCAGGAAATGATGACGGATCACGCCCCCAAAGCCAACCTGCAGGATTTAGCTGGGCAAGACCATTGGATGAGCAAGAGAAAAAAATCAATGAGAAAATAAAAATGTTTTTCATATTAATCGAAATTACATGATCTACCAAATTACGCGGAATATGCTCAGTGGTAATAATTCACTAACACTACTCGGGCAAAACGATTCAATATGCAAATAAGTAGTACAATCCCGTTGTTCGTGTATTACGTATTCCGCAACTGGAAAGTTCCATGTATTTACGATGTCAATAAGTTGCTATTCGCAACCTACAATAAACTTCTGCGTCGATACTTTATCTCCAATTGTCATCCGAACGAAATACGTTCCACTTGCAAGTGGATCACTCTCGTTGTTCAATGGCAAAAGATAAAGTCCAGCCGCTTGTTCTCCGGAATAAATTGTCTGTACAAGTCTTCCGCTTATATCATACAGTTCGGCCTGCACACTCGCAGTTTCAGTAAGCGCATAAGAAATTGTGCTGTTGCCATCGCCGGGATTCGGATAAATGCCGAATAGATTCTCATGCGATTCAGTTTCTCCTATGCCGACATTTGTCCCGAGGATATTTATATCATCGATGTACAGATTATTTCCCGCGCGATCATTTGGAGCAGAAAATTCAAATTTGAAACGGACATTGTCTGTTGCGCAGGTTGCCGGGAGCGTAACGGTCACCGTATCCCACATACTTGCATCAGAAGGAATAAAGAAGTTGGTGTCGAGTCCTGCACTGCACAGCGTAGAATCCCATCGTGTCCAGCGCAGCGTCCACGACTGTCCACAGTTTTGCGAGGTGTACACCTTCAGCTTCGGCGTATTGTCATCGGCGTCGAGATCTGCAGTAGCATAAGCATAAGTAAACTGCAACTGAATGCCCGTCAGGTAGTCGAGGTAGTACGGAGGTGTGATGAATTCATCAATATCGCCTTCCTGTGTTGTTCCGAAATTGTGCAACATCATAGAATGCGTCCCGGTGTGACCTGCAAAGGATGTCTGGTGAAAATAATTAGCGTTGTTCGCGAGATTATTAACGATGTAACCATAGTAGAAAAAGTTCGGATTCTCGAAATCCTCAGAATACAACTCGTCGAAAACCGAAGCGCTTGAACTGACCAGAAAATAATCAGGTCGCGTTAACGTATCCGATCCAGCTGAATTTGTTGCGATCAACGTAACTGTGTAGGATCCTGGAATCGTAAGCGGAGTGACCACAGGATTCTGAACAGCGTAATTAAAGTTTGCTGGACCAGTAACAGTCCAATTCCATGCTGTTGCATTACTCGACCAGGAATTATCGTAGAGTGTAATACTTCCACCATCACAAACCATGAAACGATTCGCGTCGAAGTCGGCATGCGGCGCACAAACAGGCTGGACATTCAGGCATCCCGTTGCATTCAGATTTCCCGGCGACCACAAATTATTTCTATCGGAGAATGAACTGTTCAATATGTACTGCATCGTGATCGCTTGTCCCCACGTAAACATGCGCTGACAATATGCATACTCCATGTAATTCTGCACATTCTCCGGTGTGCCCGGATTGCAAACATCATTGGTGGTTAAGTTACATGACGTCCAGCCTTTCGTGTCGGGTGTATCTCCAACTCCATCATCACCGCACGCTACGCCAGGATTATTTGTACTTCCCCAAACGTGAGGGAGACCCAGGTAATGACCTACCTCATGCGTTAATGCACGTGCAGTGGAGGGATTACCTGATCCGATACTTCCAACGTAAGTCGCCAGGATAACAATACCGTCGCGTTGAGAATTGCTTGTGTCCACCGTCCACGGATAGTACGCATAACCTGCTGCGCCGGATGCAATGGTACGCACAACCCAAATGTTCAGGTATTTATCGCGTGGCCACTGATTAAGCTTGCAACCGTTGTCGCCAACATACGTTTCAATCGACTGAATCCTGTCAATTCCGTTCGTGCAGTTTCCGTTCGGATCAAGTTGTGCGAGACGGAATTCAATTTCGCAATCTGCAGCCAGCGGACCGAATGGCGCGACGATCAGACTCGTGTCCGGATTCAGCTTTCTGAAATCTCTATTGAAAAAAGCAACTGCGTCAAGAACCTGCGCATCGGAAATATTCTCCAGGCCGTAATCGTGGATGATGTGAAACACCACCGGAATAATATAAGGCGACGGAACCGAGGCACTTCTGTGGGTAAGATTCTGTTTTCCATCTTCCAGGCAACGTTGATGCAAACTTTCTTCCCGCTGTTGCATGCCGGGATTTTCAAGATGCCATTCATGAAGCATTTCATCAGTACCGCAATACTTGAAATCAGTTTGCGCATGTAATGTTAAACCAGCAGAAACTGCCGCGAAAAAGAGAAGTAAATTTTTGATCATGGATTGCCGTTTTCATTAGGAAAATCAGGTGAACTAAGATAACGGATTCCCCTGACAATAAGATTATTTCTCTATCTTGCTATTGGTAAATACCGCTGATTCATGAAAAAACTCTACACCTTCACCCTTTCTGTCGTGTCTCTTTGTGTCACACAATTTGCATTCGCACAATGTGGTCCTACTATCAACTGTCCGGCAAACATCACAACAAATAATACACCGGGAATTTGTGGAGCTGTTGTGAATTACGCTCCGGCAACTGCAACCACAACCTGTGGCGGAACAGTAACTGTTTATTCTGAAGATTTTCAGGCAGGCGTAGGCGCATGGACACTGAACGTAAGTACTGGTGCGAATCATGCAACAACACCGAACGCATGGGAAGTGAATGCAAGTGAGGGTGGTGTTGCTCCTCCGGGATGCGGCGTTGCAAACAACGGAGATCTTACACTGCACATCACGTGTACCTCCTCATTCTGCGGATCGCTGATTACCGGTGCAGTTTACAATGCCGCCAGACTCACAAACCGGCGCGCTGAATCTCCTGCAATAAATACAACAGGATATTCAGGCTTGACATTGAACTTCAATTACATTTCAATGGGCGATGGCCTTCTCGACAATGCTTCTGTTGTGTACAACGATGGCAGCGGATGGCAAGTGCTTACAGCGAGTATTAAGTCGGTCAACTGCCCAAGCGGTCAGGGAACATGGACAGCATACTCGGCAACACTTCCTGCGACATGCGATAACATAACAAATCTGCAAATCGGTTTCAACTGGACGAACAATGCCGACAATATCGGAACAGATCCTTCTATTGCAATCAACAACATTACAATCACAACAGGCGGTTCTCCCCTACCCGTAATCACGTACAGCATTCCGAGCGGAACTCAGTTTCCGGTGGGAACAACAACTGTTACAGCAACAGCAACCGATTTTCTGAACAACACCGCGAATTGTTCGTTTCTCATTACAGTGAACGATAACGAATCGCCAGTGATCAGTTCATGTCCTTCAAACATTACAGTTCCTGCAAACAACGCAGGCTGCACAGCGGTTGTAAACTGGACAGTACCAACTGCAACCGACAATTGCGCACTTGCATCGCTGAATGCCAACTTTAATTCCGGTTCTACATTCCCGCTCGGATCTACTTCGGTAAATTATACTGCGACAGACAATAGCGGAAATGCTTCCGTATGTAATTTCGTTGTAACGGTCACGAATCCCGCAGTTGTTGCAATCAGTTCTTCTATGGCTGCGACAGAGTGTGAAGGCAACACCGATACGTTGATTGCAAGTGGAGCAACATCATATACATGGAACACCAGTTCAACTAACGATACGCTCTTCATCACACAAACTCCCGGTGTTACGCAATGGATTGTAAACGGTATTGACGCAAACGGCTGCACTGATTCAGATACAGTGGATGTAATCGTGAGCGATTTGCTTACTGTAAACGCGAACATGAGTTCTGTTGACACACAATGTGTGAGCAATGCTCAAGTGAACCTTACGAGTATAGGAATTCCCGGAGGCGGAACGTGGTCCGGTCCTGGTGTAAGCGGAATGTCCTTTGATCCAATTGCAGCCGGAGCTGGCACGCATACATTGACCTACACAGTTTACAACAACGACAGTTGCGAAAGTTCAACGAGCGGAACTATATACGTCGACAATTGCCTTGGGATCTCTAGCTCCACAGACAAAACTGCAGCTGTAGTTTATCCGAATCCCACCAGCGGGAAATTTGTACTTGAAACATCCGGTGATGGGGTCGTAGAAATTTACAACTCAAAAGGACAAATCGTTCTCACGAAGGATGTTGTTGCAGGAAAAAATGTTTTATCGTTGGAGAATTACGCTGACGGAGTTTACCTGATGAAAATAACGCAGGACGGCACAGTACGATTTGCGCGAATGGTGAAAGAAAATTAATCGACTCGTTATGATTGGAAATCTACAGCATATATTTTTGTTTTTTTCACTCGCGATTATCGGCGCATCACAAGTATATGCGCAACCTGTTTTTACGGATACCGCTTTTGCTCCACAAGCCGGAGATCAGTACACCGTGAGCAATGCACAGTATCTTTCTCCGGGAAGCGCAGGTGCTAATCAGACATGGAATTTTTCAGGAGCGATTCAAAGCGGAACCGACACATACACGGTTGACGGAGTCTCCAGCATTCCATGCGGCAATCAATATCCGACGGCTACACTCGGAATCGGAACCGGCGGCTATGAAATGATTCAGAGAACATGGAATGAATACAACTGCGTTGGTAACACGATTACACCGGGCATGGCGAATTTCATTTACAGCGATCCGGAAAAGCGTTTCAAATTTCCGATGACGTTCAATAACTCGTACACCGATTTATTTGCAGGCGTGAGTACTGCAACACAAACAACATATCGCTCCGGATTTGCATTGATCTCTTGCGATGCATTCGGAACAGTGATCACTCCAAGTACAACATACACCAATGCACTCCGCATTCATCGCACGATCATGTGGATCGATTCATCACAAACCGGAAGCGACACGTGTAACGGAGATTACTACTATTGGTTCGCTCCTGGAAATCGTTATCCTGTTGCGCAGATCTGGTCGGTAGCATGCACTGGCGGTTCGTCGATGGGTGCGATGTTTCTGGATAGTATTACGATCGGGATGGAAGAAAATACTGCTGCACTTTCAACGTTGTCTGTTTCGCCGAATCCCTTTACCAATTCGTTTACGTTAACATGCTCCGCAAATTGTATTGGCGAAGTTGCGATGTTAACCGACGTTAGTGGTCGTTTGGTAAGAATTTTTGTGATCACAGATCTAATCACTCCGATTGACCTGGGAGAAATTCAAAACGGTATGTATTCGCTTTCCGTCCAGGGGCAGAAGCCAATACCGCTTGTGAAATCGAACTAGAACGGCGTCAACCAAACAGATTCATAGTTAGCAGATAAAACAATCGGGTATAAATTGAAAGAGTCTTCCGCGCGAAAGACTCTTTCGTAATACTGAAACAGGTTTACAGAAGAATTCTTTCTGTAAACCTGTTCGTTTTTTACTCAGTAACGGAAGTCCTTATCCACAAGG
>CAYUTR010000085.1:0-14347 GCA_964447465.1 uncultured Chryseobacterium sp. | reverse complement strand
GGGGGGAACCATGTCAATAGACCCCCAACACTTCACAACCTGACGCAGGAGGAGTTTGTTCATATTTTATTTTCGGTAAATGTGGTTATAGTCATGGTTTGATTGTGCAATTCAGGTCCTTCAGAATTGTACGAAGGCGATATCTCACCATAAGAATAAAAACCGGTAAGGCTGGTTGACGTTCCAAATGTATTCTGAATAACTTCTATTTCTTCTTCTACACGTTGATCAAGCACAAGCTTGCGTCCAACGCAACTGATCAGAATCGCGAGATCAGGAGGAGAATTGTTTGTACGTAATGTATCCCGGGCAGCTTGTGCCGCACCTTCTATCAACCTGTCATGACCTGCTTTCATTAGGCGTGCATAATATCCTTCAGGCATATTACCGGCAAAAACCAAGCTTTGATCGTTTTCGTTGACGCCAAGTATTGTTCTCACCACAGAATCACTGGTGCCATTTCTTATGCTCAAAGGAAATAGAAGGCCTGCGCTGGGCAGTTGATCTGCATATTCACCAAGATATTTTTTGTATATCTCCAGCGCCGGTTTCCCGTCGAGTTCAAACAAAATATTTCCTTCAGCTCGCGTAATCAGACGCTCGGGCCCGAACGAATCCCATCCACCAACACTTCCGTAAGAGATGCTAAGTGCATCACCATAGAAGGCAATTGCAGCGATGCAACCTTCTGTTGGAACGCTATTCAACCCAACAAGTGTTCTACGGAAATTTGTGCCATCGCCGGCAAGTCCGCCGGTGATAATCACAGTGGAGGGTAGAGACTCCTGTATTCCAATTACAAGTTCGCTGCCATTTACATGTTGTCCATCAGAGATCACGAAAATATTGTTCAAGCCTTTGACATCGATTTGGGATGCAAGGCGGGCACCGGCCGAGCGGCTTGACTCTCCAGGTTTGATATTAATTGAAGTGGGCCGCACAGTTGTATGTTCAAATGCGATGGCGGTAAGTGCAAGTGTATCGTCCTGTACGGTTACATCCATAATTTCTCCAGCCGTTGAATTGATAAGAATCGCCGCGTCGGGAAATTCACTTCTGATGTGTTGGTAGAGATCAGCATCTTCTACCAATGCCGAACTTCCAAAAACGCAAACCATATTGAAGTTGTTCACGAGCGCAGGCGACGTCCGTATGGAAGTCCAGCCTGTATTCCGGGAATAAGTTTTCTGGGTGATTTTCATTTGCTAAAAATGGGAATAGTTGAACGATAATCATTTTAGATAGGCCGCCATTACTTGCATATGTAAGAAATATGAAATTTTTGTAAATGAATAGTCCCGGTAGTAAGGCGTCTGTCGGGATAATGTCCGGGATTATTGCCAGTGCCTACCAATCACTGTTGCACGTTTATTAAAACAACGGTGGGTCGGTTCCAAGGACTGGCGAAAGTTTCAAGGGTCGACACAATCACAGTTTTACTTTTGCATCGACATTTCCGATCCTGTGACTCAACTGGATACAATTGGGAAGACGCAAAGGTTAGAGAGAAATTCCTGAAATCGTACATTGGCCGGACATGGACCAAATCGAAATTCACATCGATAATATCACCTTCTGAACCAAACAAAGACTAATTTTGCAAGCAATAATTTTAAGTATTGGTCCCGTAGCTCAACTGGATAGAGCAGCTACCTTCTAAGTAGCAGGTTTCGCGTTCGAGCCGCGACGGGATCACAAATGCTGCGATTTGCAGCATTTTTCATTTGTCGTTCATTAGACATTGTAGCTCGTTTGGCATTGTTGTCCGTTCGACTTCAGTACAACGGGCAACAATGCCAAACGAACAAGTAGCAATGTTCAGCAGGAGTAAATAAAAAAGCCGTTCAGATAAATCCAAACGGCTTTTTTATTTGTCGGGGTGGCCAGGCTCGAACTGACGACCCCTTGGTCCCAAACCAAGTGCGCTACCAACTGCGCTACACCCCGAACTTTACTTTTAAGAACTATTCCGGTCGTTTTACTGAACCGGGCTGCAAACCTAAATAATATTTCGCAATCATCAGTGAAAAACACTGCTAAAATTACCTTTTGAGGCTGTTTTTTACTGCGATCATTTTCAACGCCGTGATTGCCGCTTCATCACCTTTATTTCCGTGTTTGCCACCAGAACGATCTCTCGCCTGCTGCAGATTGTTAGTAGTCAGTACACCGAATACAACAGGTTTCTCCAGTGAAATATTCAGTTCTGTGATTCCGTATGTAACACCCTGACAAATGAAGTCAAAGTGTTTGGTGTCGCCCTGAATCACACAACCGAGGCAGATCACAGCATCGATCGTGCGGCGTTTGCCGATCAAAGCAGCGCCTAATGTGAGCTCAAATGTCCCTGGAACGGTTATTACTTCGATTGCCGACTTGAGCACTCCATTCGCCAGAAGTGTTTTGATGGCGCCATCTCTGAGCGGAAACGTAATGTCGGAATTCCATTCTGCCACGACGATGGCAATACGACGACCTTTTCCGGAAGGAACATCCTTGGGATCGTATGCAGATAAATTTTTGAGTTCAGTGGCCATTTCCAGTAGGCAGTTTGACAGTGGGCAGTAGGCAGTAGGCAGTAAAAAAAAATCTCTGAGCGATTAACTGAACAGAGATTGATTTAATAAGATGAGTAAAAATAGGATTGGTTCGACTGCCAACTGGCGACTGAACTACTGCCTACTTTACAACGCCACCGGCACGCGTGATGTACTTATCGATCTGCGCTGCATCCTGCGATTCAGGATAATCAACTTTGATCTGCTCGTACAACGCCAAAGCTGCCTCTTTATTTCCGCGATCTTCTTCTGCAAATGCAGCCTTCTTCAGAAACGTTGGTGAAGTAAACTTGTTCGGATTTTTGTTTGCTGCTTTGAGATAGTAATCGATTGCATCATCAACAGAACCTTGTTCCATGTACGCATCGCCAACCATTCCGATTGCCATTGAGCTCAGGAACATATCGTCCGAATCAAAGTCTTCAAGATTTTCGATTGCAAGTGCCCAGTTACCAACGCGCAGGTAGCTTACACCGAGATAATATTTTGCAAGATTACCTGAAGGTGTGCTTCCGAATTCGTCAACAACCGACTGCATTCCGAGTGTATCACCTTTGCCGTTGATTGCAAGGTTGAATGAATCTTTCTGAAACCAGATTTCTGCTTTGTACATCGCAATAGCAGCTTCTTCATTCCTTGGTTCCTGATACCAGAATTTCCAAAGGAAGAATACACCAACCAATGCAATTACACCACCGATAATCAACGCAAGACTTTTCTTGTTCTCGTTGATATACGTTTCCGTCTTATCGTAAGCAGCCTCGATGTCGAGTGTAGGCTGTTCTTTCGTTTCTTGTGCCATGCTAAAACTGACCGCAAATTGTTAGATCAGGGTCGCAAAAGTACTATTAATTTCGACTTTTTCTACAAAATAGCCCTGATTTTGACAATTTTGCAGTAATCTGTAAAGAATGATCCTCCTCAAGCTATCTCTGGTCAATTTCCGCAATTACGAACACCTCGAATTAGAGTGTTCTGAGCGGATTAATTGCTTCACAGGGCTTAACGGATCAGGCAAAACGAACCTTCTGGAAGCCATTCATTATCTCTCACTTTGCAAAAGCTTCCTGAATCCTGCCGACACGATGAATATCCGTTTCGAAGCACCTTTTTTCGTGATTCAGGGCGATTTTCTCAAGGAAGATACTACCGAGGATAACATTTACTGCGGTGTTAAGAGAGGTGTCAAAAAGGTCTTCCGCAAGAACGGGAAGGACTACGAGCGGCTTTCAGATCATATCGGACTGATTCCATTGGTTGTAGTTAGTCCCGCAGATGGCGTACTGGTGGTTGGTGCAAGCGAAGAGCGCCGTCGGTTCATGGATTCTGTGATCTCGCAATACGACAGAAATTATCTCGATCATCTCATCGCGTACAACAGAATACTATCTCAACGAAATGCATTGCTCAAGCAGATGGCGCATGGAGGTGGAGATTTCGGAACGATGGAAGTGCTCGATATTCAGTTAGCTCAGCACGGCGATCAGATTTTTGAAAGGCGCAAAGATTTCATTGGTAAATTTCAACCTTTATTCAATGAATTCTATTCTGTACTTTCTGGCGGAAACGAAGTCGTAACACTCGAATACGAATCGGTATTGCAGAAGAAATCGTTTGCACAAGCACTTGCAGATGCACAGAAAAAAGATCTTGCACTTGAATACACGAGCACCGGAATTCACCGCGATGATATTGAATTGAGTATCAATAATCATTCTTTAAAAAAGAGCGGTTCGCAAGGGCAACAGAAAACTTTTCTGATCGCATTGAAACTTGGTGAATACAGATTGCTCGAACAGAGTACCGGAAAAAAACCGTTGCTGTTGCTTGATGATATTCACGATAAGCTCGACGCAGATCGCGTTTACCGTTTGATGGAACTCGTTTGCAAACCTGAATTCGGTCAGCTTTTTGTCACCGATACAGGTACCGGACGCATGCATGTTCTCTTCAAAGGACGCGGACTTCCGTATTCCATTTTTGAGGTGCAAAACGGTGGTGTTATTGCCAAAACAGCTGGTTCAGAGTAGCGTCACTCCCGTCTCCGGCCTTTCAACGAGCCTTTCCTGCCTACTGCTTACTGTCCAACTGCCTACTGATTTTGGCATGATTGTTTCAATATTGTGCATCGCTAAGCAACATATTTACTTGTCACACGAGCCGTAAATCAATAGATTTGCACCTCCATACAACCAGAAAATGAAAAAGCAATACTTTATTTTGTGCCTTGCACTGTTCGGACTTTCGATTTTTGCAACTGCACAGCCCAAACCAACCCCAGCTCCAGTTTATACAGGTCCCTCAGCGGCCGGAGACATGAAACGCGACAAAGGCGATTTCGCGGGAGCGATCACTGACTATACAACTGAGATCGGAAAGATTGATGTTGAAGCGCGTCGTATCGTAAAGGTGAAAACGGATTACGAGAAAATGTCGGAGTTCGACAAGATGAACGCGAACCAGGATGAGGTGAAGAAAAATTACACCGACTGGGCGAAGCTTTATTATGGCCGTGCGATGGCAAACATCGGGCTTGGTAAGAAAGCAGATGCAATTCCGGATCTTGATGTTGCAATCGGTTTGGATAACACTAACGCTGACGCATATTATCAGCGCGGGATTTGCACCAACAACGCTGCAACCAAAGAACAGTCTTGTATCGACATGAGTCGCGCTTCTGCACTCGGCCACGAAAAAGCACAGGTTGCATTCGGCGATAATTTCTGCTGGAACACAGCACTGCAGCATTACAGAGAAGGCAGTTCAAAGCTTTCGTTGCGTAAATATGCTGAAGCGATTGTTGAATTTGATGCAGCAATAGCTCTTTGTCCTGATTCAGGAGCGTACTATGCAAAACGCGGACAGGCCTACGTAGGACTGAAGAACGACAAGAAGGCGCTTGAAGATTTTACAAAAGCAACTGAGAAGTCGCCGAACGTTTCTGAAGGTTGGTACCAGCTCGGTTTGTATTACTACAATAAAGACGAATTCGATAAAGCTTTTGTGAATTTCACTTTTGCTTTAGAGCGAAATCCTGTGAACTACGATGCTTACATGTATCGTGCACAGTGCTGCGAACGTCAGAATAAAATGACATCAGCGATTTACGATTACGGTCAGGCAATTTCAATTCGCCCACAAGATCCGGAAGCATACTATCGTCGCGGATTGGTTGAGCGTGATCTGAAGGACAACGTAAACGCGTGCAAAGATTTCCGCAAGGCATCTTCACTTGGGCACGTTGATGCTACAGAGTACGTTTCTACTGACTGCAAATAATACATAACTGAATGGATTGAAACCGCTATCGGCAACGATGGCGGTTTTTTTTATACCGCAACGGCGCGGCGACGGTGCAACGAAATATGATTTTGCATCCAGTATCTTTTTCGTTCGGGATTAGCAACAAATTTGCACACCTTAGGCGGAAGAATGTTGCGTCGCTGCGTCGTCGCGCCGTTGCGGTAAGCGCCCTGTGCATTTGACTTATCTTCGTAACACGATGGAAGAGCCGATTAAAGACGAGCCAATTAAGGACGGACCTGTAAAAGATGTAGCGAAGGCCGAAGAGCAGAAGGTTGAAGAGAAACTTCCGATAAAAGCACATACCGATGAACGCGACTTCCTTGAAGGACCGCGTTCGCGTTGGCAGGAGTTTATTTTTGTTCTTACCGTAATGCGTGAACTGATCCGCGGATTCCGGAAACTACATTTTGTAGGTCCTTGCGTTACGGTATTTGGTTCGGCGCGGTTCCAACCCGGTCATGAATATTACGAATTGGCGCGTGAAGTAGGGAAGGGCCTTGCACGAATCGGATTTACGACGATGACTGGCGGTGGTCCGGGAATTATGGAAGCTGCGAATCGTGGCGCGAAAGAAGCGGGAGGAAAATCGGTTGGTTGCAATATCGTTTTACCTCACGAACAGAAACCGAATCCATATCTCGATAAGTGGGTAAACATCCGTTACTTTTTTGTGCGGAAAGTTTTGCTGTCAAAATATTCCTACGGTTTTATTGTAATGCCCGGAGGATTCGGAACGCTGGATGAATTCTTCGAAGCGTTAACGCTCATACAAACCGGAAAGTTTTTTCAGTTCCCGATTGTTGTGATGAACAAAAAGTTTCACGAGCACCTGATCGCGCATATCGCGAGAATGGAAGAAGCAAAAACAATTTCTCCGGAGGATGAAGAGCTGCTGTTCTTTACAGATGATCCGGAAGAAGCGGTAGAGTGGTTGAGGAAGAAAACAGAAGGACAGTTTGGTTTGACCAGGAGACCACGTAGAATTCTCGCCGAGTGATTTTAACCACATAGGGACATAGGAACATAGTTGTTTGCTAAAGGTGAATCAACAAGTTGATTCAATACATAGTACACATGAATTTCTCCTGTGAACTATGTATTGATCCGGCTCCGGATCACCTTTTCTATGTTTCTATGTCCCTATGTGGTAAATTTTTTCGGATCGAGGTCCGTGAATTTCTTTTTGCCGCGAAGGAAATACTCTACAACAATATTCCCGCGATAAATACAGGATGTAGCGAAAACTGAAACTTCCTTTTTTATTTTTCTTCGTTTTCTGATCGTCGTGCCCAGCGATCCCCAATAACTACAGTGCGCTTTCAACACTGCCATGAAGTGCGAACCGTCTCCCGAAACAAGAAATCGGAATGCAGCAACACTATCGAGACACATGCGCAGATAAATTTTCAACCAGAAAAAACGTGAAGCATGATTTTTCGTTAGGAGAATCAGGTTGTTCCTGAAGTTCAGATATGTTTTTCGCGGACTCGTTTTATTCAGCGTACCACCACCAACGTGATAGATCACGGAATCCGGGCAGTACATGATTTTTCTTCCGCGATTACGCAATCTCCAGCACAAATCAATTTCTTCCATGTGCGCAAAAAAGTCGGCATCTAATCCTCCTGCAAGATCCCAATCCGATTTGCGGATCACGAGACAAGCTCCCGTTG
This sequence comes from uncultured Chryseobacterium sp., assembly GCA_964447465.1. Lineage (GTDB taxonomy): Bacteria > Bacteroidota > Bacteroidia > Palsa-965 > Palsa-965. Next base: position 6,810 of record CAYUTR010000085.1, on the reverse strand, counting down.
CCCATGCAACTTCGCATGCATCATTGTACTGTCCGAGATCTTTCTCGTAGGTATCGAACATTCTTCCGCGACAAAAAGGATAACCCCACTTGTCAATGAATCCTCCTGCAGCACCGGCATATTCGAATTCATCCTTGCGGTGAAAGGCCAGGAGTTTCGGTTGACACGCTGCAACAGAACTATTTTTGTCGAGCAGTCCGATCAACGGTTCCAGCCAACCTGGTGTGACTTCAATATCTGAATTCAGCAGCACGAAATACTCTGCATTCACATGCACCAGCGCATCGTTATATCCTTTCGCGAATCCTCCATTCGATAAATTCTGAATGATGCGAATCGCAGGATGATTTTGCTGAAGCCACTTCACCGAATCATCGTTCGACGCATTGTCGGCAATGATTACTTCAGCGTAAGATGGAGAGTTCGCAATAACGCCCGGCAAAAATTGTTCGAGGAAAGATCTGCCGTTCCAGTTAAGGATGACGATTGCAACGCGGGACATACTGCAATGATAAGGAATACATTAGTGTGGTGGTCTATGCCACTCGATTCTCCACGACAAAAATTGTCGAAGTATTCCAACTATTGTTTAATGATGTTAACGGTCGAATACAGTCCTCCGGTTAAGATCACTTTGACAACATAAAATCCATCGGCGTGATCGGTCATGTTAACAATGAATTCCTGATCCATACCATCCTTGCGGATGATTATTTCACCAAGAGAATTATATACTTCGACTGATTGAGGCATAGATCCATTCGGAACAGTGAAGTAGAATAGATCAACGGAAGGATTCGGACAAACACTGATGGAAACATTTAGGGAGGATTCGTGAATTCCAAATGGTACCTGTATCATTTTATGGACAAAAGCATCCGGCCAACCACTTGACGTAGATAAGTTTGTGGTTAGAGGTCCTGGATTGAAGTCTGTCGTGTTCTGAAATACTCCGGCTGTGTAGATATTTCCTGTTGAATCGACCAATACAGAATTTCCTCTGAGCGTATGTCCTAAAAATGGAACTGCCCATACAAATTCACCATTCGAATCAAGTTTTAATACAAATGCAGCCAATGAAATCGGATCAACTCCACTCATTAATGCTATACCGGATCCCGGATCAAAATCTACAGTACCTGAATAATATCCAGTGATGTAACAGCTGGCATATTGATCGACATCAATCGACAACCCCGAATCATGCTCACCGGCTCCAATATTTATTGCCCATAAAAAATTACCCACGGCATCTAGTCGCATTACAAACGCATTATCCCATGATGGCCCGGGATTTATTAATGTGCAATTTCCGGTTCCGGGATCAAAATCCGGAGAGCCGTAAAAGCCCCCTGTCGCATAGATCGAACCATCACCAGCGATGACAAGATCCGTCACTAATTCCTGATCGGGCCCGCCAAAATGTTGCATCCACATTACATCTCCATATGGATCAAACGCGGCAATGAATGCTTCATATGCGCTGCCCGGCGATGTGAAATTCCAAACGGCTGGACTAGGGTCGAAGTCACATGTCCCAAGGTATCCGCCACCTACATAAATGTTTCCGGCTGAATCAACATCCATTGAATAAGCAACCTCGAAATATGATCCCACGATTTGTTTAGCCCAGATAAAATTACCGGAGGGATCCAATTTCAATAGACAGATATCCGAAAAAGTAGCCGTGAGATTTGTAGTTCCTGAACCTGGATCTAAATCCCGGGTTCCATCAAAATGTATTGCAATGCATATGTTACCTGCACGGTCAATTTTGATTGCGCCGTACGGAACGTCATTGGCACTTGAACTGCCGCCGAGTGTTTTTACCCACAAAAAATTTCCGTTCGCATCCAATTTCCAAACGAAAGACTGGCAAATACCGCTTGGCGCTATTTGATTATAGACCGCAGGGCCGGGATTGAAATCAACGGTATCAAAAAAGTAACCTACGACGTAAATGTTGTTCGCACTATCTGTTGTGATGTCGAATACACGCTCATAGTCGTCACCGCTTGCTTGTTTGGCCCACAGAATGTTGCCCGCAGCATCCAGTTTAGAAACGAAAACGTCATCATATCCCAATCCATTTAAAGTGATTGGTCCTGACATAGCGTTAAAGACAGCCGTGTTAGTGAAGATACCGGTCGCAACAATGTTTCCGGATGCATCCATGTCCATTGCTTTACCTGCATCTGTATCATTCCCACCCATCTGTTTCACCCATTGCAGAACTGGTGTTTGTGCAATAGTAGACACTGAACATTGTAATGCAAACAGCGTTGCAATAATTAGGTAGCGCTTAATCATTTAGTCCACAGAATTTGTTGATACAATATTATTCTGCGAACACAATTTCATTGGGAGATTCAGAATGTATGAAAATTGGTTCTGCGATAGTTGAGATGTAACCGACTAATGAGGATTGTCAAACACATCGCTTGAACGTCCACCAAATTGGTCGGGAGAATTTCCGTTGTCAAGGTCTGGATTGGCATTATCGCGCTTAGTAAGACGCACTTTCCAGCGATCGTCACGTACTTCTCCTCGCGCATCAGAATGAATGAGCTGATAGTTGTTCGTTACGAGATCGAAGCTGGCGAACACAAATTTCTTATTGCTCTGCGTCGTGTTGTCGGGCGAATTGATATCCTGATTCGTCGCGCTACCGCGTATCGTATAGTATTGCCATACCTCGTACGGATAAGAACTAGGTTCGTTATTCATCACGACGATCTGATCTGGTGCGCCATACTGCAGGTACACACGGCCGCGATCGGTCTGGTAACCTCTCATAATCTGTGTGCCGTAATTCGCATTTACTTTCTGAACTTCTTTGTTATACGCCACCCACGCAGCTTCCGGATTTGTTTCATTGCGCGTCTGCCAGAAGTTGTAGAAATACTGCTGCATCATTTTGATGTCGCCAGCCTCAATGCGGCTTTCTGCAAATTCTTTTTCGTTTGTTGTGCTGATCGGTCCAAGACTACGGATGTAATCTTTCAGCGTATCCATGCTTGTGATGCGGCTCGCAAAAGTATTCGTGATGTCGATCGCGGCAATGTCGGCAAGCTTGATTTGAATTCCCGGATTGAAACGCTCAAAAGCAGTTGAACGTACGCTCATCAATCTGTTTTGTGCATCGCGGACTTCAATTACAAGGTTGTAGTTTCCACTTGGCAACTTTCCGATATCGAATGAATAGAGAATTGAATTCACCGGCGCAGCAGCCATTTTCTGGAACGTATTGTAATCCGTCATTCTGATATGTGTTTCTGCCGATTCGATGTAGTAAAGCGCAAGGAATTTCTCATCCTTCAGAACTTTCCTGGTGTTATAAACTTCACCGTAGAAAGAAAGATTCGCCATGTTGCCCGGATAAAAACTCGCCACGTATGGAATAAGATCATATCCGCTCTTGGTAAGAATATTCTGTTTGCTGGATTTTGTATAACTCTCCAGCATTTCTATGTGAGAAAGTCCAACAGAATCAGGATCGATGTCAACCATCAGCTTGCGCACATTCATTACTGTACGCTGTGGCAAGCGATTCGCGTCGAACATGGTGATCGTTAATTCATACATTCCTATCGGCAATGTGAAACGCTGAAGATCGAGGAAGTTCGGAGCCTTTGTTGTGTCGTCTGTTTCCGGACTATTCAGCACATACTTGCGATAATCTTTCAATGAATCATCTTTCATGACGGCCATCCGTATGTCGACAGAAGCCTGGTAACGTCCGTTGTTGTTCTTCACATAGCGAACAGAATTGCCAATGATCGACAGGTACGTTTCAACATAAGTGTTGTTATCCGGAGTGCTGAATGCAGCGGAAGTAAGATTCGCAGTAAGCTCGCGCGCAGCAACAAAATTCATCGCAAAGGCCGCAGCTAAAACAAGAAGGATTTTTTTCATGTTTTTCATTTCCGGAAGGCAAGGTCATCCATTCGGAAATACTCTATAAAGTTACGAATTGCAGAAGGGAATGCGAAGGGTAATTGCCTGCGAATAACAACCATGTTTTAACTGGTCTAAAATGGCAGTTATGTGGTATGAAGTCTAAATGGAACGCGGATTTTGTCGCCTAATAGGTGTTAGGTCTTCGAAGGATGAGAATGGTAAATACTTCGGGCGGTAATTGGATCGACGCGGATAATTATTCGCTGAAGCGAATAATCACTACTCACAAGTTTATCTCATAAAATCCAAAATCCGACTTTCGCTGAATTCTAAATTATCATCCGGTTACACCGTTAGAAAACAGCAAACATAAAAATCCGCGTTCCTTTTTACGTTCGGGATGTTGCGCATATGAACTTCGTGGCATAAAAAAAGGCGGACCGAAGTCCGCCTTGAGAGATATGATCTCCGAGTCTGATTACGCCAGTTTCACGTTAACAGCGTTCGGGCCTTTACGTCCGTCCTGAATTTCGAACACAACGATGTCGTTCTCACGAATTTCATCTTTCAATCCTGTAACGTGTACGAAGATTTCTGTGTTAGTTTCGTCATCCTTAATGAATCCAAAACCTTTAGTTGTGTTGAAGAATTTAACTGTACCTTTTTTCATTGTTGTTGTGATTAATTGATTTTATTAATTGTTGTTGATTACTTAGTTAGACCAGGGGTGATGTTCTACGACCTGGATGTTTTTACGGATGAGTTTATTAATGTCTTTCATGTACTCCCTCTCATCTAGGGAGCAGAAAGATAGTGCAATTCCTGATTCACCCGCACGTCCGGTACGACCAATTCGGTGTACATACGTCTCCGGGGTCTCTGGAATCTCGTAATTGATCACATGTGTAAGTTTGTCTACATCAATTCCGCGTGCGGCGATGTCCGTAGCAACTAACACGTTGATTTTGCGCATTTTAAAGCCATCTAATGCCCGTACCCGTGCATTTTGCGACTTGTCGCCGTGGATTGCTTCCGCCTTAATTCCGTTTTTATTGAGCTCTTTTGCCACCCGGTCTGCACCTCGTTTTGTGCGCGTGAAAACCAATGCGTGTTCAATAGAATTCGACTTGATTACATGCTTCAAAAGTGATCTTTTGTCCTCTTTTTGAACATAAAACACCGATTGCTGCACCATTTCTGCCGGAGTAGAAATAGGTGTAACGCTCACTTTTACTGGATTCTTCAGAAGTGTGCTCGCCAGTTTCATGATATCCGGCGTAACGGTTGCCGAGAAGAACATGGTCTGCCGGTTCTGCGTTGGAAGTTTCGCAATGATTTTCTTGATGTCATTGATGAAACCCATATCCAGCATCCGATCGGCTTCGTCAAGAACGAAATACTCGATCGAATTCAGTTTGATGAATCCCTGATTCATGAGATCCAGAAGACGTCCGGGTGTTGCTACCAGAATATCAAGTCCACGACGAACCGCGTTTACCTGGCTGTTTTGATTTACGCCACCGAAAACTACCGCATGGCGGAGTCCAAGTTGTTTGCCGTAATCTTCAAATGATTTATCAATCTGCAAAGCCAGTTCGCGAGTTGGTGCGAGGATCAAAGCCTTGATGTGATTCGATTTGTTTCCCGATTGGTGAAGGAGCTGCAAAATTGGCAATGCAAAAGCAGCAGTTTTACCGGTTCCGGTCTGAGCGCATCCGAAAATGTCTTTTCCTTCCAGCAAGTGTGGAATAGATTGAACCTGAATGGGCGTAGGAGTAGTGTAATTTAGTTTGCTGAGCGACTCCAATAATGGGTCGATCAGGCGTAATTCATTAAAATTCATTAAAATTTAGGGATAGTATCTAAGGAGAAAAAACTCAGCTAATCAGCAAAATTGAGTGTCTAAACGCTAGAAGGTTTGACAGTATGTAATTTTTGTTCTTGTAATCTGTTTTGAGAGACAGATCTGATTTTACGATAGCAAAGATACGACTTTAAATGACATTTGAACATGTTATCCACCAAGCCGAGTATCCGAAACGACGAAATGTCGCTAAAAACCGAGGAAATGTAAGCCTAAGTGTTGAAAACAACGGTGGAATGATTAGCTGCGCTGATCCACAGTGGGCGTCCTGCAACCAAATTGTCGCCGGATCGCGAAAAGCGATCCTATCTTTTGATTTTAAGCAGTTAAGCCTTCGAGCAAGCTCGGGCTTACCCACTTAAAATCAAAAGCCCCCGCGAAAAGGCGTCACGCAGAATATCAGTAGTAAAAGTCGGGATTAGCTGCGCTGATCCGCAGTGGACGTCCTGCAACCAAATTGTCGCCGGATCGCGAAAAGCGATCCTAACTTTTGATTTACAGGAACCAAGCCTTCGAGCAAGCTCGGGCTTAATTCCTGTAAATCAAAAGCCCCCGCGAAAAGCGGGGGCGACAATTTGGTTGCGGAGAAGGAGGGATTCGAACCCCCGGACCTGTTACAGTCAACAGTTTTCAAGACTGCCGCGATCGACCACTCTGCCACTTCTCCGGGGGCAAAAGTAATATTCTGTTCTATTTCAAAAACACAATCGAAGAAATATTCTCGTTTTTGTTTATCGAAGGTGAAAACAATGAGGTTAAGCCTGCAGAAAACTATTTGCCATAGTTTCGTCTCATAAACATGAAGCCTCTCGCCGCCATATTCATTCTGCTTCTCTTCTTTTGCGGAAAAACTCCAACGCCGGCGGATCCGAAATCCTACACGGAAGATTTTCACATTCTCGTGACCAGTTTGCGCGAACTGGATCCAATGGCGTATAAGGTAATGGATCGCGAAACGTTTGATACACGCGCGAAATCGACAGAAGAAAGATTGCTCACGGCGAAATCACGCAACGAAGCAATTTACATCATGCAGGAATTCATGT
>CAYUTR010000084.1:0-14358 GCA_964447465.1 uncultured Chryseobacterium sp. | reverse complement strand
TGCGCAAGTTGACTGCGGAACCGTTATGCCTCCGAATTATCAATCGACCTATACGCAGCGCATGGCAAGTGTACAGCCCGGTGTGATTCAAGGTGGTGATATCGTTGTACCCGTGCACATACACTTGTTGCGCGAATCAAACGGAAATTCGAATCTCACGCTGGCGCAGATTCAGACGGAACTGGATTCGGTGAATTATTATTACGACAACGCCGGATTGGTTTTCATCGAGTGCATCGCAGCTGAAATGATAGACGATGACAGTCTGTACGATTACGAATCAAGTACGGATGAAACATATCTGCTGACCAATCATTTTACTCCGAATGTTGTGAATCTGTATTTCGGAAATACCGTAGCGATAAATGCAACTGCCGTTTGCGGTTACGCGTGGTATCCCGGCGGACCGGATGCGTGTTTCGTTTCCGGAAGTTGCGCAACAAACGGAAGCACGCTCGCGCATGAGCTTGGTCATTATATGGGACTCCCGCATACGCATGGCGGATCATCTGATGAACTTGTTGATGGATCGAATTGCACAACGGAAGGAGATTATATTTGCGATACTCCAGCAGATCCAGGCTTGTCGGGATTGGTAGACACCGCATGCATGTATACTGGAACTGCACTTGATGCGAACAATCAGCCGTACCAGCCGGATCCGACAAACATCATGTCGTACTCGCGCAAAGTGTGCAGAACAGCATTTACTCCAACACAGTATTCGGTGATCAATGCGACTTACTGGAGTGACAGAACTTATTTGCAGTGTATATCTACCAACCACGGAGCTGACTGGATTTCAGTTGGTGCACGCATTTTTCCAAATCCTGCGCAAGATCAGGTGCGTATTCTTTTCAATTCACCAGGAACGAATTCCAGAATTGAAATTTTTGATGCAACCGGTCGTCTTGTAATGGTAAATTACGTCCTGGATAACGTAACCCACCACGACGTTGATGTAAGTTCACTTGCGAATGGTTCATACACGTGTAAAATAGTTAACGAGGATAGTGACACAATTTCTGCTCCATTCATTATCGCGAGATAAGATGAAAAAAATAGCTTTCCTGAAATTGATGTTGATCGCTGGTGCATTGTCTGCCCAGAGTTCGTTTCGCATTTTCGACAGCCAGATGAACGACGTTACTAACGGAGTGATCTACCTTTCGGATACTAATTCTTCGCAGATGCAAGTGAGTCTCACTGTGGAGAACATAGATTCCGTATCGCGTAACACGACAGCTGGTCGCCTGATTATTTCCCAACCTGCAGGATCTAATGAAGCGTTCATTTGGGGAATGACCCAATATGTTCCGAATACTGATTCGTCGGTGACACCAGAAATAATTGCCCCGGCAGGAACTGTAGCATTTGAAGGATATTATTTTCCGAATGGTGGTGGAGTAGGGACGATCAATTACTGTTTCTGGGAAAGAACAGACATGAATAATAACTCATGCGTAACTGTAACGTTTGAGAATCATTTTCCGGCGGGATATGAAGCACCTATCGGAACACGATCTATTTCAATCGCACCGAATCCAGCTGTGGACGAGATTGGAGTAGGATGGAGCGGTTTAATTTACACCACTGTGAATTTGTATTCGTCCGACGGCAAACTTGTTGAATCGAGAGATGTGCGTGGTCAATCTGAATGTGGATTCAATTTGACCGGATTGCCTGGTGGTATTTATATGATTAGCTGTGTTGACGATGAGGGACGGGTGTCGAATTCCCGCTTCGTCCACTAATATTTATAGCCCCAAAATCACCTCTTCAGGATTCTTTCCTCCGAGCAGAAGCTTCACCGGATTCTCCAGCATCTCTTTCACCTTCACAAGGAAACTCACACTGTCTTTCCCATCGATAATGCGGTGATCGTAACTCAACGCAACATACATCATTGGGCGAATTACTACCTGACCGTTCACCGCGATTGGGCGATCGACAACGTTGTGCATTCCAAGAATAGCGCTTTGCGGCGGATTCAGAATTGGTGTGCTCATCAGTGAACCAAATACACCACCATTTGTGATAGTGAATGTTCCACCGCTCATGTCGTCAATGGAAAGTTTGCCGTCGCGTGCTTTCAAAGCGAGACGTTTGATCTCTGCTTCAATCTGGGCGAGGCTCATCACTTCTGCATTACGGATCACAGGAACCATCAATCCTTTGGGTGCGCTCACAGCGATTCCGATATCGCAGTAGTCGTGATAAACAATATTTTCATCTTCGATGTACGCGTTCACTGCGGGAAACTGATGGAGCCCTTCACAAATTGCCTTCGTGAAGAATGACATGAAGCCGATGTTGACACCGTATTTTTCTTTGAACTGTTCCTTGTATTTCGCACGGATTGCCATGATAGCGCTCATGTCTACTTCGTTGAACGTGGTGAGCATCGCAGTCTGTTGCTTCACTGCCACCAATCGCTGTGCAAGCTTTTTACGGAGTGGCGTCATCTTCTCTCTGCGCTCATCGCGTGAGCCGCCCCATCCTCCTGCGATGGAGCTTTGATCAAATCCATTCGCAAGAACAGAAAGCACATCATTCTTCATGATCTTTCCGTTCGAACCGCTTCCGTGAATTGATTTTGATTCGAGGTGGTGCTCAGCGATAATGTTCTTGGCAACTGGCGTCGCTTTCGCACTTTCGGTTTTCGATTCAGTAACAACCTCTTGCTTCGCTTTCGGCGACTCAGCTTTCGACTCTTTTACTTTTGACTTTTCGACTACTCCCGTCTCCTGTCTCCCATCTCCCGACTTTTTCGTCCCAGGTTCCGGTTTCACACTCGTATCGATCTTGCAAATTACATCTCCTACTTTCACCACATCTCCATCATTGCCGAATATTTCCACTTTCCCCGCTTCTTCTGCGTTGATGGTCAACGTCGCTTTGTCGGATTCGATTTCAGCAAGCTCCTGATCTTTTTCAACTACGTCGCCGGTTTTTACCAGCCAGTGGCTGATGGTTACTTCGGTGATGGATTCGCCCGGAGAGGGGACTTTCAGTTCGATGATGGCCATATTCGTTTTTCTTTTTCACCCGCCCCAGCGGGTTTCGCCTGCGGCAGCTTGGAATTTATTTATTTCTGTCTTGTCAACCGCGGGATAATCCCGATAGCTATCGGGACCGCGGCTGTCAAATGTTCTGCTTTCGGCAGAAGGGAATTTATTTTTTATTCTTTTCGGCATCCGCGGGCTAAAGCCACGCGGCTGTCAAAAATTTGCCTGCTATTTTTTCTTCCTGTTCACATCGTTGACATCGCTAACATTCGCAACATTAACCGGCATAAACACTGCGTCCAATATTGCATACGTTTCTGCATTGTGCATTTTCGCGAAACCTGTAGCCGGACTTGCCGCTTCCTCACGTCCAACGTAAATCATTGGGAATGGCGTTTTGAATTTGCGATGCATGAAGCTCCACGCACCCATATTCTCCGGTTCTTCCTGCGCCCAAACGTATTGTTTCGCGTTGCTGTATTTCGAGAGAATTGAAACAAGTTGCTGATAGGGTATCGGGTACAGTTGTTCTATACGAACGATTGCTGTGTCAGTGTTCTTTATTTTTTCACGATGTTCAATAAGATCATAGTAGATCTTACCGGAACAGAATACGACTTTCACAACATCATTTGCCTTGATTGTAGCATCGTCGATCACTTCTTCAAATTTTCCTTCTGTAAAGTCTTTGATCGATGACACACAAGCTGGATAGCGCAATAATTTCTTTGGGGTGAAGCAGATCAACGGTTTTCTGAAATCGCGATGCAGCTGGCGACGTAATACGTGGAACTGCTGTGCAGGTGTTGTTGCATTCACAAGCTGCATGTTGTCTTCTGCACATTGCTGGAGGAAGCGCTCAAGACGCGCGCTGGAGTGTTCAGGACCTTGTCCTTCGTAGCCATGTGGCAACAACATCACCAATCCATGCATACGACGCCATTTGTATTCGGCGCTTGAGAGGAATTGGTCAATGATAATCTGAGCACCATTGAAGAAATCGCCGAACTGCGCTTCCCAGATGGTGAGTCCGCGTGGTGTGCCCATTGCGTAACCGAGTTCGAAACCGAGAACCGCATACTCAGAAAGATGCGAGTTGTAGATTTCAAACTTCGCCTGTTTGTCTGCAACGTGATTGAGCGGAACATATTCTTCTTCCGAATCATCCAGCTTCACTACTGCATGTCGGTGAGAGAATGTACCGCGTTCAACATCCTGACCGGAAAAACGAACAGGGAATCCTTCTTCAAGCAAAGTTGCATAGGCCAGCAATTCGCCCATCGCCCAGTCGTACTGGTCTTTCTCAATCATCGCCGCGCGATCTTTGAAAATGTTCATCACTTTACTGAAGAACTTTTTATCGGCCGGCAACCCGCTCAGTTTTTTCGCGAGAGCAAGCGTTTTCTTTTTATCGGTTCCTGTTTCAGGCGAAGAATTAAAATCCTTGTGCACAGAACGGCGCAATCCTTTCCACGGACCTTCGAGGTGAGAAGTTATTTTCGCCCGACCTTCTTTGCGCGCAGTATCGAGTTCCTGTTCAAGCAAAGATTTGAATTCGGTTTCACCGGCTTTCGCTTCTTCAGCAGTCAGCACTCCTTCTTCCTGGAGTTGCTCAACATAAATCGATCTTGGATTCGGATGTTTTGCGATTTCCTTGTACAGCATTGGCTGAGTGAAACGCGGTTCATCGCCTTCGTTGTGTCCGTATTTTCTATAGCCAAGAAGATCAATGAATACATCGCGACCAAATTCCTGTCGGTAATCCAACGCCATTTTCACAGCGAAAGTCACCGCTTCAACATCATCGGCATTTACGTGGAAGACCGGGGAGAGCACCACCTTCGCAACGTCTGTACAATAGGTTGATGAACGCGCATCGAGATAGTTCGTTGTGAAACCAACCTGGTTGTTGGTAACGATGTGCATCGTTCCTCCGGTTTGGAAGCCGTCGAGTTTCATCATCTGAATCACTTCATACACGACGCCTTGTCCCGCGATTGCTGCATCTCCGTGAATGATGATCGGACACGCAGCGCCCATGTTGCCGTTATGCACATGATCAATTTTCGAGCGGGTAATTCCTTCCACCACCGGGGCTACGGCTTCAAGGTGAGAAGGATTCGCCGTGAGGCTGATGTGCACCTTCTTTCCGTCCTGCATGGTGCGATCAGAACTGAAACCCATGTGGTATTTCACGTCACCATCGTACAATGCATCATCGGTTGGTGCTCCTTCGAATTCCACGAACAGGTCGCGATACGATTTGTGCATGATGTTCGCAAGTACATTCAGTCTTCCGCGATGCGCCATGCCGATTACGTAATCTTTGATGCCTATCGTCGCGCCGTGACAAATCAATGCATTCATCGCAGGAATCAACGTTTCCATTCCTTCAAGGGAAAAACGTTTCTGCCCGACAAATTTCGTGTGCAGGAAACTCTCGAACAGAACAGCTTGCGTAAGTTTCTCGAGAATGTCTTTTTTCTCCTGGGCGTTGAACTTCGGCGTGTTGCGGCTTTTCTCCATGCGATCCTGTAACCATTTCAGTTTATGGGGATCGCGGATGAACATGAATTCAGCACCAATCGAACGGCAATAGGTTTGATCGAGATGCGCAATGATATCAGAGAGAGTTGCTGCACCAATTCCGATCTGGGTTCCAGCATGGAATGTTTCGGTGAGATCTGATTTCTCTAAACCGAAATTTTCAATCGCTAAAGTTGGAGAATATTTTCTGCGCTCACGAACCGGGTTCGTATCGGTGAACAAATGTCCACGCGAACGATAATTGTTGATGAGATTGATGACGTTAAATTCTTTCCGCACTCTTTCCGGAATTCCATCAGAGTCGGAATAATTTCTTCGCGCGAAAGCAAATCCCTGGAAAAAACTACGCCAGCTTTCGTCAACAGAATTTTTATCTGCTTTGAAGCGACGGTAAATTTCTTCAATAGATTCTGGATCTGCTCCGCTTAGAAAATTGAGATTGTCCATAAGCAACACTTGCTCTCTTTATACGCTACAAAGTTACACGGTGTATACGAAAAACGTTACGTAATTCACGTGTACTTAAGCCGGTAGTAAGCCTTCTGTAACGCTCTGATGATCACTAATTCGCTGATTATGGGCATTATGGGCTGATCACCCGATTTCTGAATTGCTTCAGCTATCTGCGACTCGGGAATATCCACGCGATAAAGCAGTCGATAAAATGCTTCAGATCCGGGACCGTTGGTGCGTTGAAGAATTGGAACCAGCGTATCGCGCAAGTGAAATACATCACCCTGAAAGTTGGTCAGGTAACACTCAATGTTCGAGAGAAGAAAATCTTTCTGCAGAATCTGAATCGCAGTCGGTAACAGATGTTTGATGACATCGGTTTCGTGAAGAGAAGATGGTGCGTGATTCGGTAGGTTCATCGCTTCAAAAAATTGGAACGCGGATTTTTATGTTCGTTGTTTTCTAACGTTTTACCCGGATGCTACTGGTGAATAGAACGTGCGTGAATCGGATTTTATGAGATAAGCCTGGCAAATCTATCTCATTAAATCCAAAATCGAAACAAACGCATGATTGGCGAGGTTCAAAAGGAACGCGGATTTTTATGTTCGTTGTTTTCTAACGTTTTACCCGGATGATACTGGTGAACAGAATGTGCGTGAATCTGATTTAATGAGATAAGCCTAACAAATCTATCTCATAAAATCCAAATACTGAATTTGAAATTTACCGAACTGATCCGAGTTTAGCCGTGCCACGCTTCGGATATCAAAATCCGCGTTCCATTTTACACACGTCTTCTAAAGCGTAACCGCTCAACCGGACGATTGTTCTCGATGTGTTCTTCAATAATTTCTTTCACATCGTCGATCTGAACATTCACGTAAAATATTCCTTCTGGATATACTGCAACGGTCTGACCGAAATCACAAATGTCGAGACAACCTGATTTTTGAGCGCGTATCAACTGTGGTAATTTTTTCTCTTTCAGGATACGACGGAATTCTTCAACGATCGTCATGCCGTGTTGTTCACCGCAACTGCGACGTGGTGCGTCTGCTGCGCGTTGGTTGGTGCAGATGAAAATGTGTTTATCGAAGATGCGGTCGTTCATACTACAAAGATAGTGGTTGCCTGCGGCGCTTACCACATAGGAAGCATTGATGCAAGTTGTTTTCTAAAGTGTCTTCGCGAAAAGCGAATGCAGCACATAGCACACATAGGGAAGCATGGTGTTTTCTTTAGGTGCAGCACGTCCCTATGAGTCCTATGGGCGTAAGCGGCTTGCCGCGCCTTTAGCAAACAAAGGTTTATTGAAACTATGTGGTAAGCGCCGCAGGCAAACGACGCTAGCGAATAAGGTTGACGTGGCCTATAACAGACACGCTTTCCATATGCTCCACATCGAGATAATCGACTTTCCAGACGTAGGTATCTTCCTGGCACTTGCGTCCTTTCATGCGACCGTCCCAACCCGTGTAGATGTCGTACGTTTCGAAGATGAGCATTCCCCAGCGATCGAAAATCATGAAGTGATATTGTTCGCCACCCATAATCGCAGGCATGAAAATATCATTGAGTCCGTCGCCGTTTGGTGTGAATGTATTCGGTGCGAAGAAGCGATGTTCCGGAGTTACTTCAACCTGTATGTACGCTGTGTCAGGACAACCGTAACTGTTCACCACAATCTGTGTGATGGTGTATTCTCCATATGCCCAGTACGTGTGACTGGCGTTGCAATCTGTTGTTATGAATCCATCTCCGAAATCCAACCAGCACGAATCGGCACCGATGCTTGAATCTGACACAGTGATGTAAGGACTGAAAATAGAAACGGATGTATCAGAAACGCCGAAGCCAGCAATAGGAGTAGGGTTTACAGTTACAGCTCCCGGAGCAAACAACGTGTCAATCGAAATACAACCGTTAGTAGTTTCTACAATGAGTGTAATATCATACACGCCGACATTCGGATAAAGATGAAACGGCTCTGCAAGTGTTGATGTAAATCCATCACCGAAATCCCAGAGATAAGTGAGCTGTGTTCCTGCGATTGAATTGTCGTCGAACTGAATAAAGTACGGCTGACATCCAACCCATGGCCCAATGTCGAATGCGGCAGTTGGCATTGGATACACAAGCACCGTATCCGTGAAGGTTCCTGTACATCCGTTTTCATCCACCTGTACGGTCACGAGAAAATATCCGGATGTATCCCAGACGATACCTTGCGGATCGCTCACGTTAGATGTTGATGGATTTGCGTTCGGGCCAAATGTCCACGTGATGGTTCCATTGCCCATGAATTGTCCGCCAATGAAAAAGTCAAAACTGTTTCCGTCGACGCATTGTCCGGCGGGTGCAATATAGTTTGGTGCGACAGGCGGGTAGATTTCGAAAATGGAAGTGTTTGTGTCAGCGCAGATCGTGTACGGATTGCAGATGAGCGTTACAGTGAACACACCGGTATCGCCATATGTCCACGTTGGACTTACCAAATGCGAAGTGTCGGCAGTACTGGTTGGATCACCAAAGTTCCAGAGGTAACTTGTTGCATTGAAACTGTTGTTGAGAAACTGAACCTGATATCCCGCACAGAAAACAGTTTGCGACGGAATGGAACTCACGGTAAGCAAAGGACACGGCAATACGTTGAACTGGAAATCGCGTTTGTTTGTGCAAATGAGTTGACCGTTTCTGTATTCTTTGCAGCAAACACCAACTACCCACTGGCCCGATAAATTTGGTGTGCCGGTAAGAATTCCTGTAACAGGATCAATTACCATTGCAGGATTTGCACTCATCGGGTAAGCTCCGGAATAAGGAGCCGCGAACGGAACAAATGCGTAAGGCGGGCCAGCAGGTGGTACCGGCATCGGATTAGCAGAGTTTGCACCGTCCCACGGATCGCACAATTCATACACGAGTGAATCTCCATCAGGATCATTTGCGGAGTGATCGAATACGAGTGGCGCACCTTCACACAAATAAATCGGAGGGAAGTTGTTATAACGCGCACTGCTGTTGCATATCGCAAGATTCACCGGTGGAATCCAGATGCTGTAGGTTGATCCGACTGACCCTGGATTGTTCAGGTTAAGAATTGTGTTGTTTCTGCAACAGCGTTGATAGGTGACAAAATATCCACCGGCAATTGGAGGTAGATTGACAACACCCTGATAGATTGCTTCTTCGACACACACACTGGTTGGCGGAGTATAGCACGGACTGTTGATCGTTGGCGGAACAAAGTTTGAACCGGGAAACGGCAAGCCAACACTTTGCAACAGTGCACCAGCACTATTGAAAATTCCGATGGTCGCAGGATTATCATAAGCAGCAACACCGTTGATGCAATCGCGGTAAAGTTTGAGTGTAATACGATAGTCGTTATTGCCGAGACAATCGTAATAGATTTCTCCACCTACAATGTGAGTTGCACGCACCTGCAGACTGGTAAGAATCAGCGCACAGAAAAAAAGAAATCTCCAAACTTTATTCATTCGAATCAGAGTCTCACGGGGATGTGGACTCCCGATCAACTCGGGGTTATTTTTCGTTTATGATCGTGATAAAGCCGCTTAAGCTGCGCCCATCAGATACATTCAGGATGTAGTAGTAAGTTCCATCGGACACTGCGCTGCCATTCCAGTTGTTCTGGTAGTTAGAGTCTTCATAGATCTTATTCCCCCAGCGGTTGTAAATGAACAACGCGCTGGATGGATAATCTTCCAGTCCCTGGAAGACCAACACATCGTTGTATCCATCAGTTCCCGGAGTAAATACGTTTGGAGGTACGACTTCGCAGTCGTTGATTGTTACGAAAATCGAATCGGATGTTTGCGCTCCGCATCCTTCCTGCACAACTACCACAAATAAACCGCTGGTTGTTGGAGTGAACATGTTCAGTGCGCCATTCGGATTCGGCACAGTATCACTACCTGCGTATGTGGTCCACTGATAGAAATATGGAAGTGATCCTCCGGTTGCAGAAACTGAAAATACAACTGGATCGCCTTCGCAGATTTCAAGATCACTTGAAGCAAGAGCTTGCAACGCCTGTGTGCTTGGGAGGTAAACTGTAACGGTATCTGTGCCTACTGGCGATCCGCACGGATCTGTCACCTGCACAATGTAAGTTGTTGTGGTTGTCGGCTGAACTGTAATTGATGAAGTTGTTGCACCTGTACTCCATAGGTAATTGTAAGGTTCAACACCACCAGTTGCAGGCGATCCAAGTGTTACCGGATTCGGGTTGCACATTGCTGTGTCAGGACCGGCATTTGCAACGAGCGGTAAAAAGTCGCTGATGTACAACGTGAGACTTGTTACACTTTGCACGCATGGTCCGGTTGCAGATGAAGTGATTGTAAGCGTTTCTAATCCTTCCGTAATAAGATCCTGCGGAGCAGAGATACAGATTACAATTGAATCCTGTCCAGGCTGGAAAATTACAGTTGAAGGAATGTTCGGAAGATAATCAAGTCCGTTCACTGCTGTTCCGCCAACAATCAGGGAAATTGTATCTGTTTGTGCAGTACTTCCTGTACGTGCAAGAATGATACACGCTTGTCCGCAACCTTCGTAAAGTGTAGAGTCGTTGTTGCTTCCGTAACTGATTTCAGTTGCAAGATTTACCTGTCCGGTTGTGAATGAACCTGCTTCAAGAAAAACGCCGGCATCAACAATTCCATCGAGTGCATCTGCAATAGCGAGACGGATGTGATATGTTTCTCCGCACTGAACCGGATATTGTGCTGTAAGTACTACAGTAAATCCATCATACTGTACGCATGTTCCCGGAGGATTTTCATTGTCAACGTAAAACTGCGGATTATTGTTCGCGTTTACGGTTAGTGCCGTAACCGGATTTGAAGTTGATGGAATGAGTGCAATGTTGGTTGGTGAAAGCGGAACAGAAACACCGCTTAGCACGAATGCGAACACATCAGCGAAACCACCGGAAACATATTCCATGTACTCGTCGGTCCCGAACACGTAACGGAACTTCACAGAATCCGCCATCGGGATAAAATCGAATTCGAGAATTGCCGCGTTGAACGTATTTGCTCCCGCAATTGAAGTGAGGTAGGCATCTCCAGGCTGACCGTTGTCTGTTCCTGCTCCTGTCGAATTGTTGGGACCTTGTGGACCCATACCTGTATTGAGTACAGTTCCGGTAGTCATTACAACCCCACTATCAATCTGAAGTGGTGTAGTTCCTGTTAGTCCACCACTGAAGAATCCGATTGCATCGGGTGCTCCGGTGTAAACAATGTTTGATGCAATAACTCCGGGACCCAAAAGCACGTTCGTCACGAGCTGGGTTGGTGTCATTGTGGTTGTAGTGGCAATTTGTGCTTTCGATTGTGTCGAAACAAAAATTCCGGCAGCCAACAGAAGGATGGATGCAACTGAGTGTAACGTTTTTGACATTGTATTGAAAATTAACGTCTTGGGGAGAAAAGACGCGGTTTGCCTATGAAACAAAAATAGGGCTTTAACCCCTGATTTTCAACTTTAATCGCCTGTTTTGGTGGACTCATGAAAAAAAGCGGTTTACTGCGTGGAAGTCCTATTTTTTTACCTCAATTTCGTCCTCCCTCACGTAAATGAGGTCAAAAATCAACCTTTATGAGCACACAGAAAGAGTACATCGAACAGAACAAACAACGTTTCCTTGACGAATTGTTCAGCCTATTGAGAATTCCATCAGTAAGTGCTGACCCAAAATATACAGCGGACGTAGCGCGAACAGCAGATGCGGTGAAAGCAGCGTTGACAGCAGCCGGTGCAGATAATGCAGAGATCATAACAACGGGTGGACATCCGGTTGTGTATGCCGATAAAATTATTGATCCGAAACTCCCAACAGTTTTGGTGTATGGTCACTACGATGTGCAGCCACCGGATCCATTGGAACTGTGGACGACTCCACCTTTCGAACCAACAATTAAGAAAACGGACATTCATCCTGAAGGAGCAATTTTCGCTCGTGGATCATGCGACGACAAAGGACAGATGTTCATGCACGTGAAGTCGTTGGAGGTGATGCTGAAAACACAATCGCTGCCTTGTAATGTGAAATTCATGATTGAAGGAGAAGAAGAAGTTGGTTCTGCAAATCTTGGTGCGTTTCTGAAAACCAACAAAGAGAAACTGAAAGCAGATGTGATTCTGATTTCAGATACTTCAATCATTGCAAACGATACACCTTCTATTGACGTTGGACTTCGCGGACTTTCTTACATGGAAGTTGAAGTGACTGGTCCGAACCGTGATTTGCATTCTGGTGTTTACGGTGGAGCAGTTGCTAATCCGGCGAATGTGTTGTGTCGCATGATCGCTTCTATGCACGATGAAAATTATCACATCACCATTCCTGGATTCTATAGTAGTGTTGCTGAACTCACTGCTGAAGAAAGAGCAGAGATGAACAAAGCACCATTTAATCTCGAGGATTACAAGAAGGATCTTGATATCGAAGATGTGATGGGCGAGAAAGGATTTACAACAATTGAGCGTACTGGCATTCGCCCTACACTTGAAGTAAACGGAATCTGGAGCGGCTATACCGGAGAAGGAGCGAAGACAGTGCTTCCTTCGAAAGCGTTTGCAAAAATTTCTATGCGTTTGGTTCCGAATCAGACCTCTGCAGAAATTTCAAAACTGTTTGACGATCACTTTAAGAAAATCGCTCCGAAAGGTGTGAAAGTAAAAGTGTCGTATCACCACGGTGGAGAGCCGGTTGTTGTTTCTACTTCTTCGCTGGCATACAATGCTGCAGCAAGTGCGATGCTGGAAACATATGGTAAGAAACCAATTCCAACGCGCGGTGGTGGATCAATTCCAATCGTGGCATTATTCAAATCTGAGCTTGGATTGGATTCAGTTCTGTTCGGATTCGGTTTGGATTCAGATGCGCTTCACTCGCCGAATGAGCACTATGGAATTTTCAATTACTTCAAGGGGATTGAGACTATTCCGTTGTTCTATAAATACTACATGAATAAATAGATTTGTTGGTTGCCTGCGGCGCTTACCACATAGGTTAACGCCAATTCGTTGTTTTCTAAGGCGCGGCAAGCCGCTTGCCACATAGAGCACATAGGGACGTCCAGCACTCAAGAACAACGAACTTCCCTATGTGCTCTATGTGGGGGTTTCGCTTTTCGCGAAACCACTTAAGCAAGCAACAGATTTCAATATTTTCTATGTGGTAAGCGCCAATCCGTTGTTTTCTAAAGCGCGCGGCGAGCCGCTTGCCACATAGATCACATAGAGATTGTACTTCAGTCTAGTTCCCGGTTGTACAACGTACGTCTCTATGTGCACTATGTGGGGGTTTCGCTTTTCGCGAAACCACTTTAGCAAACAACGTATTTCAATATTTTCTATGTGGTAAGCGCCGCAGGCTTCACAAGAAAAGTGAAATGCGCAATCGTTAACATTCACTGGTTTTAGATTTGCCGTGGTGGAGCAAAACCTACCTTATGAAAAACTTCGCCCTGTTATTTTCTTTTGCCTCGATGTTATTCCTGTCTTCCTGCGGCATCATCAAACCTGTTATTCCGAATAAAGTAACCGATGTAAAATTCGGTAAGCTCGATTTCTTACGTGGGACTATTGTGATGGACTTGGGTCTGCAGATCAACAACCCGAACAATTTTGCAATTACCGTTCACGGCATGGAACTCGATGTGAAAGTTGCAGGAGTTTCACTTGGCCTCGTAACTGTCGAAGACAAAATCAAAATTCTGAAAGACACCGAGATGGTTTATCGCGTAAATGTGAATGCGAAACTGGTGGATGTGATAAATGGAATTCCAACGTTACTTGCAGCGATTGGAAGCAAGACTGCCTCAGTCGAAGTGAATGGATTTATCCAGGTTGGAGTTTTTGGATTGAAGAAAAAATTTCCGGTGAGTATAAAGCAGGAGGCGGTGGAGACGAGTCAGAAGTAGCGTTTACTTACATGACTCCAAATGACAAACACTCAGCATCATCAGTCCACCGCCCACCATTTTTGTTGAGCGCAGACAGTTTGCATCGATGATGTTCCATTTGTTGTGAATGTTTCCTTTGCCATAGTCGTAAAGTACAACCGTGTTATCTTCCACTTTCCATTTGCCCATCACATCCACCGTTCCTTTCGGATAGGAATCACAAAAATATTTGAACTGATTCCCGTTCATCAGAATGAGTTCGACACTCTTGTAGGTTGAATCCATTCCGCACACACCGTAAACACCGATCTTGGGTTCGGTGTTGGTTTGTACGCTAGCCGGAACAAAGGCAGCGAATAATACAACTGTTGCAAAGGTGAAAATTGTAAGAGGGAGTTTCATCA
>CAYUTR010000083.1:0-14369 GCA_964447465.1 uncultured Chryseobacterium sp. | reverse complement strand
TACGACCACAGAATAAACTCCTGCGCACAAACCATTCACACTCGATCCTGTTGAGGTGTTGGTCCACAAGTAGGTGTACGGCCCTACACCACCGCTTGCGTTCAAAGTGATTACACCATTGCACGCGTTACATGAAGTTGGGGTAACTGTAGGGTTAATTACAATTGCAGTTGGTTGCGCAATCGTAACCGTTGATGTTGCACCACATCCTGAAGCATCACTGATCAGAACAGTATACGAACCGATGCACAAGCCCGTTGCGGTTGCGGTACTCTGTCCAAGCGGATCGTTCCACTGATAAGTGAATGGCGCAGTACCCGAAGAAATATTTACGGTAGCCCAACCATCGCAATTTGCATTACATGTTGGTCCAGAAGAAAGCGCTGAAGCAGTAAGTGTATTCCATGCGCCGATAGTAATCGTGTCCATCTGCGTACAACCCGCTGCATCAGTAATTGTTACTGTGTAATTGCCGATACACTGACCAACGATTGTAGCTGTGGTCTGCCCACCGGACCATAAGTATTGGTATGGACCTGTTCCTCCGCTCGGCGTTGCAGTTGCAGAACCATCACACACGCCGTTACACGAAGCATTTGAAACAAACACATTCGGAAGTAAAGGAGCAGGTGAAGCAATTGTTACAGGTGCAAAACGTATACAGCTGTTCGAGTCTGTCATTTGCAGGAAATAATTTCCACCGCACATTCCTGCAAGTATGTTCGTAGTTTGTCCACCTGGATTCCACAGGTAAGTGAATGGTGCGGTTCCTCCTATTGGTGTAACGTTCGCTGAACCATCACATGAATTCGGACAAGATGTTGGTGTTGTGACAACATTCTCTCCGGTTGGTCCGCCGCTGTTATTCATCGCGAGAACAAATGTGTCCTGACATCCGAGTGCATCTGTTACAGTAACAGTGTACAATCCTGCGCAGACGTTTACCTGATTCGCAACCGGAGGAAGTCCGCCCGTCCATGCATATGTGTAAGGACTTGAGCCGCCGGTTGGTGTAACGTTCATTGTTCCGTTACACACACCGCAGTTTGCAGGTGCGCTTGCAACAGTAAGTGTGAAGCTTCCCGCAGGCGTTACAGTTACGATCTGAACATCCGTGCAACCATTTGCATCGCGAACGGTTACTGTATACGTGCCGGCAGGAATTCCGGTTATTGTAGAAGTTGTTTGTCCACCCGGCGCCCAGAGATACTGATAAACACCTGTTCCGCCAACCGGTGTTGCAGTAGCAGTTCCATCAGATCCGTTTCCGCACGTTGGCGAAGTGAATGAAGTATTCGCCTGGAGAAGTACCGGTGTTGTAACGGTTGCGGTGTTCGTCTGAATGCATCCGTTGTTGTCGGTAACAGTTACTGTGTAACCACCGGAGCAAAGTGCTGTTGCAGTGTTCGTCGTTCCACCAGCAGGTGCCCAGCTAAATGAGTATCCTGGTGTTCCACCGGAAGGATTAACCGAAGCAAACCCATCGCAGGAACCAAAGCAGCTTACTCCCGAAGCACCCATGCTCAGTACCATTGAAGTTGGCTGAAGAATTGTGAGTGAATTTACAATCTGGCAACCATTCGAATCAGTTGATGTGATACTGTATGCACCCGCGCACAATCCGTTTACGCCTGCAGTAGTTTGTCCGCCCGGCGACCACAAGTACAAGTAACCCGGTACACCGCCACTTACAGTTGCAGAAGCCGTTCCATCGCAGCTTCCGTTGCACATCGCATCAGAGTAGGAAACACTTTGCTGCAATGCCGGCGGTTCTGTGATTGTAACCGAATCTACACTCGTGCAACCGTTGATGTCGGTTACATTCACCGTGTAAGTACCCGGACAAAGATTTACAATCGAAGGAACGATTGGGCCCGCTGACCAGTTATAAGTAAACGGAGCAGTGCCACCTGAAATATTTGATTGTGCCGTTCCGTTGCATTGCGCGTTACACACAATGTTTGTGGAAGTAACGTTAAGTGCAATCGGACCGGGTTCTGCAATTACAACTGTTATAGTTTCCACGCAACCGTTTGCATCAGTAACGTCAACAGTGTAAGAACCTGCACACTGTCCCGTGATGTTCTGCGTGGTTTGTCCGCCCGGAGCCCAAAGGAAAGTGTATGCTCCGGTTCCACCGGTCACAGTAATGTTTGCTGCTCCATCGCAGATTCCGTTACAGCTGGCATCCTGTGGGAAACCAACAACCTGGAGCGCTGGAGGATCAGTGATAATTACCTGATCAAATGTGATGCATCCAACAGCGTCAGTAACCTGAACAAAAATTGTATCGGCACACAAACCTGTTACAGCAGGAGTACCATCGCCGGTTGGACTTCCCGGAAGCCAATCGTACGAGAATGGACCTGAACCGCCGGTTACCACTGTAGTAGCGGTTCCATCGCACGTACTGTCGCATGTTGCAGGCGTATTCGAAGTGCTCAGCGTTGGTCCGTTGATATTGCCGACAGCAAATTGTGTGTTCGTTGAACATCCGGTAGAGTCGGTAATTGTAACCGTGTAAACTCCGGGACATTGATTCGTGATACCCGGTGTTGTTTGGTTACCCGGACTCCACAAATAGGTAAGAGGACCAGAACCACCTGATGCGGAAGTAGAAACTCCTCCATCACAAAGTGTACAGTTAGCATCTGTAACTAAACCATTCGCAGTGATCAACGCTGGTTCGGTAATGGTGACCATGATTGTTGTGTCGCAACCCAATGAATCATCGATCGTACAGGTGTATGTTCCCACACACTGGTTCGTAATCGTTTGAGTAGTTTGTCCGCCAGGAAGCCACAAGTAAGAATACGATCCTGTTCCTCCAATAGCATTTGCACTCGCAGTACCATCGCACAGTGAATTGCACGTTACATTACCAGAGACGCCGGCAACAAGCAGTTGCGGCGGATTGTTGAAAGTGATCGTGGATGAACTGAAACAACCATTCGCATCGGTTGCTGTTACGGTCCATGTTCCGGCGCAAAGTCCCGTAATGTTTTGCGTAGTGAAATTTCCGGGCTGCCACAGATAAGTGTATGGTGATGCACCACCGGAGGCATTCGCGCTTGCAATTGCATCGCAGGCGCCGTAACAACTTGGGGTGCTACCGGAACTGGTGATGTTAATATTTACAACCTGTGTGATCACAACTGATGTAGTGGTTGTACAACCTTGTGCATCCGTGATTGTACATGTGTAGTTTCCAAGACACAGGTTTGTCGCGGTCGGGTTTGTGCCTCCGGCCGGCGACCAGAAATACGCATAAGGCGAAGTTCCGCCAGCAACCGAAACGGATGCAGAGCCGGTACACAATCCACAGCTCGATGATGTAGCAGAAATGTTTGCAGAAAGTGGTTGTGGTTGCGTGATGTTGATGATGTCCTGCCGCGAACAACCATTAGCATCAGTTACCGTGAGCGTATATGATCCTGCGCAAAGTCCGCTGACATTTTGTGTCGTAAGCGATCCCGGCATCCAGAGAAAAGTATACGGAGCTGTTCCACCTATGGGGTTTGATGCGGCTGTTCCATTGCAAACGCCGGAACAGCTTGCGTTGACAGAAGTAACGCTGTTGTTGATT
Source organism: uncultured Chryseobacterium sp. (assembly GCA_964447465.1). GTDB lineage: Bacteria > Bacteroidota > Bacteroidia > Palsa-965 > Palsa-965. The sequence continues at coordinate 10,783 of CAYUTR010000083.1, read as the reverse complement.
GCAACCGGTTCAGTGATTGTAATTGTTGCTGTGCCTGTGCAACCTAATGCATCAGTAACGGTACAGGTGTAGGTTCCTTCACATTGATTGGTAATGCCCGGAGTTGTTTGTCCACCGGGTGCCCAGAAATAAGTATACACTGGAGTTCCGCCACCCACGGCAACTGAAGCTGAGCCGTTGCAGAGCGCATTGCATGTTACGTCTGTTACACTTGGTGTAAGGATCAGGGCAGTTGGCTGTGTAATTGTAACAGTAGCCTGTGCTGTGCAACCGTTCGCGTCTGTAACTGTACAGGTGTAGCTTCCTGCACATTGATTGGTAATACTTGGTGTAGTCTGGCTTCCCGGATTCCACGCGTAGGTGTATGGCGCAGTTCCCCCGGAAACGTTTGTAGAAATTGTTGCGTTACAAGCGCTGTTACATTGGAGATTGGTGGCGCTCAGCGTAACGTTAAGTACGTTCGGCTGTGTGATAGTAACAGTAGTGTTGCTTGTGCAACCATTGAAGTCAGTAACTGTAAGTGTATATGAACCTGCGCACAATCCAGTCACAGATGGTGTGGTCAGTGAACCAGGCATCCACAAATAAGTATAAGGACCAACGCCACCACTTGGTGCTGAGGAAGCAGTGCCGTTGCACTGTCCGAAGCACAAGACATCTGTGTGAGTAACACCGGTGTTCAACTGTGTTGGTTCCGTGATGACCGCTGTTCCGGTTGCTGTACAACCATTCAGATCGGTAACTGTTACGGTATAGTTGCCCGGACACAATGGTGTTGTAGTTGATCCTGTTCCGCCGGATGCAGCCCATGAATAAGTGTAACCGGGCGTTCCTCCCGTAGGTGTGCTTGTTCCCGTTCCGTTGCATGCACCGAAGCAGGTGACATCGATATCACTTACGTTAGCAAGAAGAACTGGTGGTTCGATAATCACCACTTGTCCGCTTATAGTACAACCATTGTTGTCTGTTACAACTACCGTATAGGTTTGCGGACATAAGTTAGATGCAGTAGGACCCGTTCCTCCCACTGGCGACCAGGCATATGTGTACGGCGGAGTTCCTCCCGAAGCATTTGCAGCAGCCGTTCCGTTGCACGCACCATTACACGTAACATTTGTTCCGGTTGGACTCACCATCAACGGAGCAGGTTCACTTACAACAACAGTGCGCGTAGTTGTACAATTGTTCGCGTCTGTAATTGTGAGTGTATAGGAGCCGGCGCACAAACCATTGATGTTTGGTGTCGATAAATTTCCCGGCATCCAGTTATAGGTGTATGGCGCAGTTCCTCCGGAAGGAGTAGTCGTTATTGCACCATCACACACGCCGAAACAGGAAGCATTTGTTACCGCGTTCTGTGCTGTGAGCGGTTGCGGTTCAGTAATTGTTGTGGAGTAGGTTGCAGTACAACCGTTGTTATCCGTTACTGTACATGTATGCGATCCCGGACAAAGTGCTGTGATCTGGTTGGCGGTTGAATTCGTTGGAGTCCACAGGAAAGTATATCCCGGTGTAGCACCCGTAGGATTTACCTGTGCAGTTCCGTCACAGAAACCAAAACAGGTTACGTTTGTTGAAGTTCCCTGAGGATTCAGTGCTGATGGTTGTACAATCGTAGATGATTGCGCACGCGTACAGCCATTCTGATCGGTAACTGTTAGGGTGTATGTTCCTGCGCACTGATTGGTAATATTCGGAGTTGTTTGATTTCCGGGAGCTGACCATTGGTAAGTATATCCGGGTGTTCCTCCAGCTACTGATGAGTTGCTCGATCCGTCACAGAAACTATTACACGTTGGTTGGGTGTTCGAGAAGAAGATAACGAGCGGAGGAGGATCCTGAACCACGGCGAACGCCGGAACCTGGCTCATGTCAGAAGAATCTGTTACGACCACGAGATAAGTACCAGCGCACAATCCGGTTGCTGTTGCCGAAGTTTGGGGAGGCGCGGTACTCCATTGGTAACCGAACGGACCAACACCGCCGCTTACAACCGCTGTTGCTGTTGCGATGCAATCGCCGTTACACGGATTTGGTGTAACAATGGTTGTAACGGTATGCGAGAGAACAGATTGGTTGGGACCGCCTGTGCGTTGTGAAGATTGATTTCTGTTTGCCGTGATGAATATAGCATTCGGTGCAATTACAACTGAAGGAGCTGTGGTTTTATTAGCGTCCAGCGAAGCTACTCTCGCGTTTTCACTGATGTATAACGAAGACTTATCTCTGATTTCTATCGCGTTGTTTACGTACAGGGAATGGGTGACCATGTAGCTATTCGTAGAATGCCCGCCTCTTGGTTCCGCAATAATAACTTTACCGGAAAACACGTGGCCGTTAGTTGTGATGGCAGCTATTGAGTTATCGCGGAAGTCAGCAATCTCATCAGTCAACCGCCATGAGCCTATATAGAAGTCTGGAAATTTCTGACCGATGGTAAGATCTCCGCCAATGCTGATTGATCCCCACCCTTTCAGTGCGAAAGGTTTGTATGCAACCTGACCATCGAGATCAGTTTGAGGTTGAATGTTCAGATTCAGGGAACGGCACTGAGCTGCACCTGCCATGAAAATGGTGTCGGCAACCCGTGTAGTTGCGATTTCCTGGTAAATGAAAACGTCATCTGCAGAGCCGGGAATTCCTGCTCCGCCAATTCCGTTCGGAGAAAGCGACCAGTTAGCTGCGTCATTCCAGTTACCGGATTTTCCTATCCAATAATGGTCCGCTCCGTATGAAAAAACGGAAATGCAAAGCAGCAGAGAAAGTAGTAAACGCTGTTTCAAATGTATTTCGATAAGAGGTGTTTGCCTGCAAAGTTCGGATAATGAGGTTTCGCCTGATCTGCTGTTAAGGGTAAACTTCAACAGTGAATTGTGTACAGTACGGGGGTAGCCTTTCTTAACCTAACTTTGTACCCGAAATATAGCGAAACTCCGTGACAAATACCAACGAAAACACCCCGAAATCCAGCGAAATACGTGTTCTGATCAACATCGGATCGCATTTCTTCGAAGAAAATCAGATCCGTTCTGCTGCCCGTTATGGGAAGGGAACGAAGGTTTTTCTCAATAACGGGGAAGAAATAGTAATTGCTGTACCCTACGATCGCGTTGCGAATGTGCTGAGCAATCTTTCGAAGTAGATTTCTCTGCGTTGAGCGAATTCTTCTGGCTTTGCGATTCTGCATTTCATACTTTGGCTGTAAGCAAAAACAGCCATGAAGACACTCCTACTTTTTTTTACAGCAATTTCTTTTTCCGTAATCCTTAAAGCACAATCTACTGCCTGTAATGGTGCTGTAGATCTGAATATGACCAATGCTTTTATGGGCGTGGCCCAACCTGAGGATCCAGCTGTTGATTACGGTTGTATCAACGCTGCCGGCCGTCACGTATGGTACGGATACTTTACGGTATGTTCTCCGGGTTCTGTAACGATTAACAGCAACAGCGGAAATTCATCGGATGATGTTGACATTGTTGTTTGGGGACCGTTCATGACAACTGGTATTTTGTGCAGTCAACTGACATCGACATCGGTTGTTGCTTGTGACACAGCTGGTCTTGCGGGAAACGTAACATTCAGCGTTCCGATTCAAGGGTTCACTTACATGGTTGCAGTTGTTGCGGATACAAGTCTATACGTACCAACGTATAATACAGCAGGAAGCACCGCTGTTATCACGGGCAACTGTTCAACGTGGACGAATTGTTTTCCGAACGCCGGATACGAACAGCTGTGCATGGTTACTGTAGATTCCGCAACTCAGGAATATAAACTCGTGTGGAATGAACTCGCAGGAAATCCTGTTTCACATTTCGGAATAATGAAGGCAGATTACATGGGTGTGTTCCAGGAAATCGACACAGTGCATCTTACGTCGTTGAGCGAGTACATTGATGTGAGTGCAGATCCGAATGTACACACCGAGCAGTATTCGATTATTACATACGACACCTGCGGAACATTCTGGAATGCTTCGGGACCTTTCATACAACCGGTGTTCTGCCAATCGGCACAAAGCACGCAAGGAACGGTGAACGTAACCTGGAGCCCTTACTTTGATGGATTCATGAACGGTCCGGCGTACTACGTGATTTATCGCGGGTCAACTCCAGCGAATATGGTGAGCATTGATACGGTTGGAAGCTGGGTGAATAACTACAACGATCTCAATCCGCTTTCAGGAATCAGCTACTACAAAATCGGAGTGGCGTTATATGCACCGTGCGTGCCTATGCGCTTAAACGAAAATCTTGCTTCGCAATACCAGGTGTGGTCGTATTCCAACGCAGCGCCGGTAACGGTTGTTGGCATGGAAGAAAATTCTCTGCAGGAAGTTTCATTATTCCCGAATCCATCAGATGGAAATCTCACCATTAAAAATGTGATGACCACTTCTGTTCTGCGCGTTTATGATGTAACCGGCAGAATTGTTTCTGAGCAACAAATGCTTCCGGGAGCTTCACAGAATGTTTCGTTGGTTAGTTTGGAAACAGGAATGTATTCTGTGACAATCGAAAACGAGACTGGATTCTTCCGCGATCAGATTGTGATCCGTCACTGATAGATCGCGTAAAGAGCAAGACCAAGCTCCATACAAAAACCAAGTGCGAATCCGGAGAGGATCTGCATGGACGTATGCGCATTCAGCAATAAACGCGCTGTGCCTAACACTCCTGCAAGTATAAATGCGGTGACGAGCCAGAGTGGATTTCCTTCTTGTGTTACGAAATACAAAGACGTCAATGCACCGCACAGTCCGCCAATGCCGATCATGTGCAGAGAGATTTTCCATTTAATGTTGATCAGCACTGCAACGATCATGCTTGCGACCGCGCCCATCAGGAAAAGCTGAATGAAGGCGGGCACTAAACGATTGCTCAGCAGATACAATGCCGCGAGATAAATTCCGGCAGTAATCAGCAAAGGCCAACTACGCTCTTTTTTTTCTTCGATGAAGAGAGAAGATATTTTTCCGAAGCGCATCATGATGTACACGCTCGATAACGGCAACAACAGCGTAAGGAATACCATGCGATAAAAAATCTGTTTGAACAGATCTACATCATCGAGCTGTGCTATGGACGGGAAGAAAGTGTAGTAACAGAGGAGACCCAACGTGGGCATCACCAGCGGATGCAGAATTACTGAAACGGCCTGTGAAGCAACGCGCATCAGATTTCCTTACGGAGTCGTGCTACAGGAATATCCAGTTGTTCGCGGTATTTCGCCACTGTGCGGCGCGCAATGTTGTAGCCTTTGTCCTTGAGAATTTTTGCAAGCGCATCATCCGTTAACGGGCGACGTTTGTTTTCTGCGCCGATGCAATCTGAAAGAATCTTCTTCACCTCGCGTGTAGAAACTTCTTCGCCTGAATCGGTAGAAAGTGATTCCGAGAAGAATGTCTTCAGCAGGAATGTTCCGAACTGCGTCTGCACATATTTACTGTTCGCAACACGCGACACCGTAGAAATATCGAGACCGATGCGATCTGCAATATCTTTCAGGATCATCGGACGCAAATGCGTTTCATCGCCGTCGAGGAAATATTCATACTGGTATTCCATAATGCACTGCATGGTCAGCAACAAAGTCTGCTGGCGTTGCTTCAACGCATCGATGAACCATTTTGCAGAATCAATTTTCTGACGGATAAACGTAACGGCTTCCTTGCTGCTCTTTTCTTTGCTGCGCGCGTATTCCTGAAGCATCTGGCCGTACATACCGCTTACGCGAAGTTCCGGCATGTTGCGTTCGTTCAGCGCGAGTTCCAGTTTTCCATCGGTGTTGTAGATGATGAAATCCGGAATTACATCCTGCACTGTCTTTGCAGAATCGCTTGCTGCTCCACCCGGACGCGGGTTGAGCTGAATAATTTCTTTGATGATCTGCTTGAGTGATTCCTCTTCTACTCCAAGACGACGTGCGATTTTATCGTAGTGCTTCTTGGAAAATTCTTCCATGTGTTCTTTAATCACGCGCATGGCAAGAATGATCTCGGCTGATTTCGGATTTTTTCTCTGCAATTGCAGCAACAAACATTCCTGAAGATCACGCGCACCAACACCGGGAGGATCGAACGTCTGAATCACCTGAAGCATTTCCAATAATTCTTCTTCGTTGGTAACAAGGTTCAGCGAGAATGCAATATCATCGACAATTGCCGCAAGCTCGCGACGCATGTAACCATCCTCATCAATGTTTCCGATAAGGTAACCACCCACCTGGTAGTGGTGATCATCGAGTGGTTGCAGACCGAGTTGCGAAAGAAGCTGTTCTGCAAAGCCCGGACCTTGCGCAAGCGGAGCTTCTTTGCGTTCATCATCAGGACCTGAATTGTTCGTCTGCTCTTTGTAAGAGTAGGCTTCATCCTCGTCCATGTAATCGTCGATGTCGAACTTATCTTCTTCCGCCGGTGTTTCTTTTTCTTCAGAGGTATCGTTATCGTTGTCCTCATCGGCGAGTCCGTCCTCATCCTCCTCGTTGTTGTCAAGTTCCTCTTCCTCGTTTTCTTCTCCTTCTTCGAGCGCAGGATTAATCTCCATTTCTTCCTTGATACGCTGTTCGAGCGCAACCGTAGGAAGCTGCAGCATTTTCATCAGCTGGATTTGCTGAGGAGAAAGCTTCTGGAGTAATTTCTGCTGTAAACTCTGACGTAACATATAGGCGTATTAATTGCCAAATTACGAAAATCAAGCAGATATCGGAAAGTTGGAATGATTTTTGTAGCAATACTGTTGAAAAGTAAAGCCATCTGCACAGAATGTACAGATGGCTTGTTCATTTTATACGATTGTTGGCGGAGAAAGTTATTTACCGGATAACTACCCGCTTTACGGAATAATGATCACCGAAGTAAGCTTTAACTAAGTAAATGCCCGGCGGTGCTTGCTCAAGGTAAATGGTGGTACTGTTCGACGATGGCTTTTCTTCGTACACAACTCTTCCGGTTACGTCCACCAGTATAATTTTTTCGGGCGTAGTTGAGGAGTTCACAGTGAACTGCCCTGATGCCGGATTCGGGCTTATCGAAATTTTCGCAGCATCAATTTCATCGCCTACTGATGTCAACTGATTAATGAAGTAGTGTGTTCCTAAATACAGAATTCGGTCTGAGCAGGTATCATTCACGTAATTCAACCACAGCGTATCACCGCTGTACACTCTCAGGTAGTCGCCTGTATCGGCACATTGGCCCGTTGATGGAGAATCAAGAATCTGGAATGCAGGACCTGTTTCCCAGTATGCAGAAACGGCTGTCCAATTAATATTATCCAGACTGAAATACATCGAGTCGGCGTCGAAGTTCCAGTAAAGATCCTGGTTGTTGCTGTTATCGAATGATGTCCAGGAAGTAAACGCAACACTTTGTGAACGTAATGAGCATGCGATGGTGCAAATGCAAATGGCAGTGAGTAGAGCTTTTCTCATAGTTTGGAAATTTGGTGAAACTGATCAGCGTTAGGTTGGAACGATTTACGGGCAACGACATAAAATGTTCGCGTTCATCGTAAAGTTCTTTACCAATATTCGACAATTGGTAGCTAGTTTCGATAATCGCGATGATTATCGCATGAGTTGAAGAAATCCGGTTACTTCCGTGATGACGTTGTCGTACCCTTCAACCTGCGCAACATAATAGTAAACACCTTCTTCAACCGGATCGCCGGTCTTCTTGTACGTACCGTCCCATGCGCCAAGCGGATCGTTCCACTCGTACACGAGTGCTCCCCAGCGATCATAAATTTCGCAGTGCAGTGAACGGTAATTTTCTCCGCCGAGATCGAACATATCGTTTACGCCATCATTGTTCGGAGAAAATAAATTCTGCTGCTGTGGTCCGCAGCGGATTACTTCTATGTAAGCGGAATCGTAACCTCGACATCCCTGACTGTCGGTAACCATCACCGAATAAATACCGGTCTGCATTGTAACGTGTTGCTGTCCGGTTGAATTATCTTCCCATGTGTACAGCTGATAATTCCCGCTTGCAGTAAGAAAGTATGGTGGAGCAGCACATACAAGCGTATCAGGCCCGATGCTCACGTAAGGTTCAGGATGCACAACAACGTTTACAATCTGCGGTTGAAGCGATCCACAACCGTTTGCACTGTGACCAATCACCATGTACGAATCCATCATAGACGCATTCGCAACTTCAGTTGGATTCTGGAGCTGACTGTAATATCCGTTTGTCAATCCGAACCATTCATACGATGTAATTCCCGGAGCAGTTGATGCCTGAAAATATATTGTATCATACGGACACAGCGGAGAATTCACACTTGCGGTGAATGGTCCCGGTGCTGCTAACACGGTGAGATTGTAATTCGATGATCCGGTAAAACACACACCACTAATTCCAACAGTGTAATTGCCGGCCATGTTCATTGTTGCCGGACCGATATATGCGGTGTCGCCAGTTGCAGAATAACTCTGCGGACCATTCCACAGATAAGTGAGATTGCTGTCGGCATTAATAATATACGAAGTTGCAATTACTCCTTCGCAAATCGTGTCTGTCCAACTCACGAATGGAATGATTGGTTCAACAACAACAATATTGATGATGGACGCACCGCTCGTACAAATTACTCCGCTGATGTAGAGCGAATAAATTCCGGAATCGCTTGTATCTGCGGGAGTGATGAACGGATTTTGCAGCGATGATATAAATCCATTCGGTCCACTCCAATGGTAAACTACGTTTGATACGGTCGGAGTATTCAACCAGATTGTATCACCTGCGCAGACTGTGTCGTTCGATGTAATCAATGGTGGAATGGAAGTAGAGTCGACGTACACATAAGCAGCCGACATAATACTGTGACAACCCGAAGTGTCTTGCGTCCACACGTAAACAATTGTGTCTGATGTGACGTTATTAATCGTGAGTGAATTTCCTGAACCGATCTGGTTTCCTCCCGCAGGAAGGTCGTACCAATCGATCGGGCCTTGAGCATTTGCAGTAACTACGCCATTATTTCCGGAACACACCGTGTCGTTACTCACGAGCGGAGCAACAACAGAAGAATCGAGATCAACGGAGATTGATGTTGTGGATGTACAACCATTCACATCAGTAGTAGTGAGTGTATAAGTTCCTGCAGTTACGTAAACACTATCGAGGTATGCATTGCCCGGCGACCACGTGTAACCGGCCATTCCTGAATTCGCATACAACCAAACAGAATCTCCGGGACACACCAATGAATCGCCAGTGATTGTTGCAACAGCTTGAGAGACTACAACCTGAATTGTACACACGGTTGTAATTCCGCACATCGTAACAGAACAGGAATATGTTCCGGTTTGATTTACCACCTGCTGTGTGCCACCGCCACTCAATGGCGCGTTCCACACAATGAGTGTGCTGTCGCCGGTGATTACCTGTAGCGTGATCGATTGATTGAGACAAACAACGTTCCCGGGATTTGCAATGAGATAAGGTGTGTTGTACTGATTGAGTTCAACTGTGTTTGATGTAAGCTGACAACCATCAATATCGGTGATGATGCAATGATAGAATCCCGGCACACTGTCCCAGATGTCTTGCGTGTTCCATGGTAAAATTCCATTCGGACCAATCCATTGATACGTTACTGCTGTTCCATTGCTGCAATGGATCATAGCGGAATCGTTCGGACAGATAATTCCATTCTGTGGAATTGTCGTAAGAACAGGCGATGGTTTTAGTGGCAGGTAATGATTGTGCCACACCTGTCCGAAGCAACCCGTGATCGTATCTGTAATGATTACATTCCATGTTGTCATACCCGGTTGCGAAGTCCACACCGAATCATTCGGATAAACCGTGTAGGTTGTGTTGAGTGTAGTAGACGGCGTTATCGTTGCAATCATCAGGACAGTATCACCCGGACAAAGAAATTGTGGAGCGACTACGGAAATTGTTGCCGTTGGATTTGGATTTACGAGTAGATAGAATGTATCGGTGTAAATGTGAATGTACACGCCACACGTATTCGCCTGGTATATTGTATCGGTAACAATATAAGTTCCGGAATTCTGTGCGGTGAAACTTCCCGCCAGCTGCGTAGTGCTTGGATAAATGTTAAGATTAGGAATCGAAGTCCAGTGCTGTACATGTCCGGTGAGATAATATCCCGGATAACCAGTGGGATTTGAAATGCTATCGTAGAGCAACAAATAAACCGGTTGTCCGAAACATTTCACGATGGTATCAGGAATCAGACTTTTAATAATCCATGGTGGTTGTAGCGTATCGAAATTGACATCAATCCAATTCCACGATCTGCATCCAAAAATGTTAGTCACCTCAACGTAATAATCATCGGTGATCCAAACTTGCAGCGAGTCATTATTGGTGACGAAATTACTCGGGTTATTAGGTCCTTGATACCATGCAACAACATCTGTCGGACCGAAGTTACCTGCCCATAGCCAAACGGAATCAGGAGCACAAAGTGTTATTGGTAAAGCAACCGGAGGATGTTGCACGTTTACAACTACATCATCGGAAATTGTCGGCCACGCAGGAATCGGATGAATAACCGCGTAGATAGAATCCGATGAAGTATAACAACCATCACGCGTTGTCATATCAACTGAGTAGTATCCGGAAGCATTTACGGTTTTATAACTGAGTGTATCGAACGGTCCGGTTGACCACTGGAAATGATATTCGGGACCGTATGTTCCCCAACTGCCATTGCCGGTCCATGTATTCGCACCAAGCGAACCAGAGCCGCAGAACACGAGTGTATCAGGACAGGTAAGTGCTGAGTCGATACATCCTGCA
>CAYUTR010000082.1:0-14469 GCA_964447465.1 uncultured Chryseobacterium sp. | reverse complement strand
CTTATCGTTCTCGCCAACGCAACACACAAATCCGTAAACGAATCCGGCTTGGTCAGGTAATCTGCAGCTCCGAGATTTTTCGTGTCGTCTATATCCTGTTGTGCATTTGACGTAGAATAAATCACCACCGGAATATTCTTGTAACGATCAGAAGCCTTCAACCGCTCCAGCGTCTCACGGCCATTCATCCTCGGCATATTTAAGTCAAGAAAAATTACATCCGGGAGCAGATCCAATGCATCCAGTCGCGCTAAAGCATCTTCACCGTTCTTCGCTTTGTAGCACCCCATCCCCTTATCGATTTCGTTGACCGCTTCAACAAATAGATTAATATCATCCTCATCGTCGTCGACGATGAACAACACCTTATTCTTCTGCATTACTCTGGATTTAGCTCAACAATGATAGACAATATTCGGGTTCAGATTTCACTAATTTCCATGAAGAAATAGCCTCCATTTTGATACCAAAACGCACCCCACTATTATCCCCGAGATTATCAGGCAGTTGCACGTTTTCCCAGGCCTGTCATTGGGGAACGCCAAGTTTGGCATACCCGAAAATATTTTCGATTGGGGAATTAATTCTACACACTTTTTATTTTCTAGAGGCTAGTTTTGTTATTCCGGCAGACCGGAACCAACCCGTAATTCCACTCCCATGAAGAGTCAAAAATTGCATTCCGCAAAAGGCGGGACAGGGACTCCTGTCCACAAAAGCGTAAAGACCGCTCCGCCACGAAAGAAGAAAGTCGTTACCGCAAAAAAGATCAGCCCGAATGAACGGGCGAACGGAACCGGCCTTACACGTCACGACATAGAAGTCGATAACCAGTTGTCGGGCAACTACGACAGCCGGGAATTGCTACGCATCCTGACCGCGGTTAAGAACGGCGATTTCAGTGTGCGCATGCCGCTGGATCAGGTTGGTTTGAGCGGAAAAATCAGCGATACTCTCAACGAAATCATTGCCCTCAATGAGAAAATGATCAATGAGTTCACCAGGGCCGGAAATACCATTGGTAAGCAGGGGAAACTTACTCAGCGGATTGAGCTTCCTACCGCCCGTGGTGCATGGCGTCGCGGGACTGAATCATTGAACGATCTCATCTCCGATCTTGTTCACCCCACGATCGAGATTGCGCACGTAATCTCTTCGGTTGCAAAAGGAAACCTCTCCCAGCAGATGTCGCGACAGGTAGGTGATCACGAATTACAGGGAGAGTTTGCCCGTATCGCGAAAGAAGTAAACGACATGGTAAAGCAGCTCAACCTGTTCTCCATGGAAGTAACGCGCGTTGCACGTGAGGTTGGTTCGGAAGGAAAACTTGGTGGACAAGCGAAAGTAAAAGGCGTTGGTGGAGTATGGAAAGATTTGACGGATTCTGTAAACCAGATGGGATCCAACCTTACCGCGCAGGTACGTAACATCGCCGAAGTAACAACAGCCGTTGCGAAAGGTGACTTATCGAAAAAAATTACGGTAGACGTAAAAGGAGAAATCCTGGAGTTGAAGAATACGATCAACACGATGGTGGATCAGCTGAACTCTTTCTCCTCCGAAGTAACGCGTGTTGCACTCGAAGTTGGTACAGAAGGAAAGCTCGGTGGACAGGCACAAGTAAAAGGAGTTGCGGGAACGTGGAAAGATTTGACGGATTCTGTAAACAACATGGCGTCGAACCTTACAGGACAAGTTCGAAACATCGCCGAAGTAACAACGGCGGTAGCGAAAGGTGACTTATCAAGAAAAATTACGGTTGACGTAAAAGGAGAAATCCTCGAGCTGAAAAACACGATCAACACGATGGTGGATCAGCTCAACTCCTTCTCTGTCGAAGTAACGCGTGTTGCACGTGAGGTAGGTTCGGAAGGAAAACTCGGTGGACAAGCGAAAGTAAAAGGTGTTGGTGGTGTATGGAAAGATTTGACAGATTCTGTAAACCAAATGGGATCGAACCTGACAGCACAGGTACGTAACATTGCTGAAGTAACAACTGCTATTGCGAAGGGCGACTTATCAAGAAAAATTACGGTTGACGTAAAAGGAGAAATCCTTGAGCTGAAGAGTACGATCAACACACTTGTGGATCAGCTGAACTCTTTCTCTTCCGAGGTAACACGTGTTGCGCTCGAGGTGGGAACAGAAGGAAAGCTCGGTGGACAAGCACAAGTAAAAGGTGTTGCCGGTGCGTGGAAAGATTTGACGGATTCTGTAAACCAGATGGCGTCGAACTTAACAGGACAGGTTCGTAACATTGCCGAAGTAACAACGGCAGTTGCGAAAGGAGATTTGTCGCGCAAAATTACGGTTGACGTAAAAGGAGAAATTCTTGAGTTAAAGAATACGATTAATACCATGGTGGACCAATTGAATTCATTTGGTTCCGAGGTAACGCGCGTTGCACGTGAGGTTGGTTCAGAAGGAAAGCTCGGTGGTCAGGCAGATGTACCCGGGGTTGGTGGTACCTGGAAAGACTTAACCGATTCAGTGAACAAGATGGCTTCCAACCTTACGTCGCAGGTGCGTAACATCGCTGAGGTAACAACGGCGGTTGCAAATGGTGACTTGAGTCGTAAAATCACAGTAGACGTAAAAGGAGAAATTCTTGAGTTGAAGAACACCATCAATACGATGGTGGATCAGCTCAACTCTTTCGGTTCCGAAGTAACGCGTGTTGCGCGTGAGGTAGGTTCGGAAGGAAAGCTCGGTGGACAGGCAACGGTAGAAGGTGTGGGTGGTGTATGGAAAGATTTGACCGACTCTGTAAACCAGATGGGTTCTAACCTGACAGCGCAGGTACGTAACATCGCCGAAGTAACAACTGCGGTTGCGAAAGGTGACTTATCAAGAAAAATTACGGTAGACGTAAAAGGAGAAATTCTCGAGTTGAAAAACACGATCAACACGATGGTGGATCAGCTCAACTCTTTCGGTTCCGAAGTAACGCGTGTTGCACGTGAGGTTGGTTCCGAAGGAAAGCTCGGTGGACAAGCCGACGTTCCGGGTGTTGCGGGTACGTGGAAAGATTTGACCGACTCTGTAAACAAGATGGCGTCGAACTTAACATCGCAGGTACGTAACATCGCCGAAGTAACAACTGCGGTTGCGAACGGTGACTTGAGTCGTAAGATTGCCGTTGACGTTAAAGGTGAAATCCTCGAGTTGAAAAATACCATCAACACGATGGTGGATCAGCTTCGTGGTTTCGCATCCGAAGTAACGCGTGTAGCACGTGAGGTTGGTACCGAAGGAAAGCTCGGTGGACAAGCAAACGTACCGGGTGTTGCGGGAACATGGAAAGATTTGACTGACTCTGTAAACCAGATGGCCGGTAACCTTACCGACCAGGTTCGTAACATCGCCGACGTAGCGATTGCGGTGGCGAACGGAGATATGTCGAAGAAAATTACGGTTGACGTTCGCGGAGAAATTCTCCAGCTGAAAGAAACACTGAATACGATGGTGGATCAACTCCGTGCGTTTGCATCCGAAGTAACGCGTGTTGCGCGTGAGGTAGGAACAGACGGTAAGCTCGGTGGACAGGCATTCGTTCCGGGTGTTGCGGGAACGTGGAAAGATTTGACGGATTCTGTAAACCAGATGACGGGTAACCTTACTGCGCAGGTACGTAACATTGCCGAAGTAACGAAAGCGGTTGCATCGGGTGACTTGTCGAAGACAGTTGCGATTGACGTTAAGGGAGAGATCCTCGATTTGAAAAATACAATCAACACGATGGTGGAGCAGCTCAACTCCTTCGCCTTCGAGGTAACGCGTGTAGCACGTGAGGTGGGTACAGAAGGAAAGCTCGGTGGACAAGCCGAAGTGCGAGGTGTTGCGGGTACGTGGAAAGATTTGACCGACTCCGTAAACATGATGGCGTCGAACTTAACATCGCAGGTACGTGGTATCGCGAAAGTTGTAACGTCGGTAGCGACGGGTAACCTTCGTCAGAAACTTTCCATCAATGCGAAAGGTGAGGTGGCGCAATTGACAGACACAATCAACGAGATGATTGATACGCTCGCAACATTCGCCGATCAGGTAACGAACGTAGCGCGTGAGGTAGGTGTTGATGGAAAACTTGGTGGGCAGGCAAGTGTACCGGGTGCATCAGGTATCTGGAAAAACTTAACAGAAAACGTAAACCAGCTCGCACAAAACTTAACGACACAGGTACGTGCGATTTCCGAAGTAGCATCAGCCGTAACGAAAGGTGACTTGACGCGAAACATTCGTGTAGAAGCGAAAGGTGAGGTAGAAGCGTTGAAGGATACGATCAACCAGATGATCACCAACCTGCGTGAAACAACATTGCGTAACCAGGAACAGGATTGGCTGAAGTCCAACCTTGCAAAGTTTACGCAGATGCTCCAGGGTCAGAAAGATCTGAATACGGTAGCGAAACGAATTCTCTCCGAGCTTGCACAGGTTGTAGTTGCACACTATGGTGCGTTCTACATCCTGAAAACGGATGAAGAATCGAATACGGTTAAACTGAAACTCTTCTCGTCGTATGCATACAAACCGGAGAAAAATATTCCGAAAGAATTCTCTATCGGTGAAGGGCTGGTTGGGCAGTGCGCATTCGAGAAAGAGCGTATCATTCTTTCCAACGTACCGGGCGATTATATCAAGATCAGTTCCGGTCTCGGAAAAATGAAGCCGTTCAACCTCATCGTTCTTCCCGTACTATTCGAGAACGATGTGAAAGCGGTAATCGAATTGGCATCACTCGACGCATTCAACGAAACTCACCTTGACTTCTTGTCTCAGCTCACGGAGTCAATCGGTATCGTATTGAACACGATCGAAACAAACTCACGTACTGAGGAACTTCTCGCACAGTCGCAGTCACTCGCGGGCGAGCTGAAGATCCAGCAGGAAGAGTTGAAACGTACAAACGACGAGCTCCAGGACAAAGCATTCCTCCTTGTAAAGCAGAAGAACGAGGTGGAAGCGAAAAACAAAGAGGTGGAGGAAGCCCGCAAATCGCTCGAGGAAAAAGCAGAACAGCTTACGCTTACCTCGAAGTACAAATCGGAATTCCTTGCGAACATGTCGCACGAGTTGCGTACGCCGCTTAACTCACTCCTCATTCTTGCACAACAGCTTTATGAGAACCAGGAAGGAAACCTTACCGACAAACAGATCCGTTACGCGAAAACGATTCACTCTTGCGGCGATGACTTGATCCAGCTGATCAACGACATCCTTGACCTTTCGAAAATCGAATCCGGATTCATCACGGCGAACATTTCTTCGGTACGGATTCTCGATATCACCAACTTCGTGGAAACAACCTTCAAACCGATTTCCGAAGCGAAACTTCTCAAGTTCCATATCGAAAGCGACGGAGAACTTCCGATTGCTGTCGATACAGATACGCAGCGACTCAACCAGATCCTCAAGAACCTTCTCTCGAACTCGTTCAAGTTTACAGAGAAAGGTCATGTATCGCTCCGCATTTTCCAGGCGAAGAAAGGCGACTGGAAGCCTGGTATTCCTTCACTTGATAATGCCAAACAGGTTGTTGCGTTTGCGATCAGCGATACAGGTATCGGAATTCCGCAGGATAAACAGAACATTATCTTCGAGGCTTTCCAACAGGCCGAAGGTTCAACCAGCCGGAAGTATGGTGGAACAGGTCTCGGACTTTCAATTTCCCGCGGTCTTGCCGAACTCCTTGGCGGTACCATCGAACTCGAATCAATGACCGGCAAGGGAAGTACGTTCACGCTTTACATTCCTACCGATTACATGGCAGGTTTGGGCACGCTCTCTGAGTCACGCACTGTGCCATATGAAAGCGGCTCTGAAACCATTGATACGCTTCTGAACACATTACAGCTGCGCGACGATGGAGTTGACAAACGCCACCTCGTGAACGAAATGATCAACGAAAGCGGCGACGATCGTGCAAACCTGAAAGCATCCGACAAAGTGGTGCTTGTGGTGGAAGATGATTTGCGCTTTGCAAAAATCCTGATCGAGAAAGCTCACGAACACCAGATGAAAGCAGTAGTTGCAACAAACTACATCGAAGTTTTTGAATTCATTAACCGCTTCTCGCCTATTGCAATCACACTCGATGTAAAGCTTCCGGATACGAGCGGATGGAAAGTACTTGACCTGTTGAGAAATGACCTCAACTACCGTCACATTCCGATTCACCTGATTTCCGGTGAAGAAAACCGCGTGCTTGCACTCAAGCGCGGTGCACGAAGCTTCAGCATGAAACCGCTGACGAACGAGCATTTAACTTCATTGTTCGACGACATCTTAAGATTCAATGCGAAGGAACTTAAAGAGCTGCTCGTGGTTGAAGACAATGAAATCGATTCATCGCAGATGGTGAAAATGCTTTCGGGTGATAACATGAATGTAACGATTGCCGGAACCGGTAAAGATGCGCTGGACATGATCGCACACAAGCAGTTCGACTGCATCATTCTGGACTACACGCTTCCGGATATTTCCGGAGCAGAAATGGTGAGCAAAATGTCGGAGCTCAAGGGTGAGCTTACGCCGATGATTATTTATTCGGCGAAAGATTTTTCGAAGACCGAACTGAAACTGCTCAACAACAATTCGAACAGCATTCTTCTCAAAGGAGTTAATTCGCTTGAGCACCTGCTTGAAGAAACTGTGTTGCACGTGCGGATCAATCACAAAACACTCGCGCCGGAGAAACGTAAGATCATTGAGAATATCCGAAGCAAGGAAGATATTCTCACCGGCAAGAATGTTCTCGTAGTGGATGATGACGTAAGAAACCTTTTCGCTTTGACCACAGTGTTCGAACGATTCAACATCAATGTGATCACTGCGGAAAGCGGTCAGGAATCGATTAACATCCTGAATGAAAATCCGGAGATCGACATGGTTCTAATGGATATCATGATGCCGGAAATGGACGGATATGAAACGACACAAAAAATCCGCAGAGAACATAAAAACAATACATTGCCGATTATCGCTGTAACTGCGAAAGCGATGAAAGGTGACCGTGAAAAATGCATTGAGGCGGGAGCGTCTGATTACATCACCAAACCCGTGAAGGTGGATCAGTTGTTGACATTGATGCGAGTTTGGTTTTACAAGTAGGGCAAGATGCCGTAAGTGCGTTAGTTTATGCTACAGAAAATTCTGCTGGTTGATGACCGTGAAGACAATTTGTTTTCACTCGAAACTATTCTCGAGGCGGACGGGTATGCTTTTACTAAATGTACTTCCGGGCGGCAGGCGTTGAAAGTTCTCTTGAAAGAACATGACTTCGCGCTTATTCTCATGGACGTGAAAATGCCGACGCTGAACGGTTTTGAAACTGCAGCGCTGATTTACGAGCGGGAGAAACTCAAGCATATTCCGATCATCTTTATCACCGCGAACAATTACGGTGAGGAAAATGTGTTCAAGGGTTATCGTAGTGGTGCTGTTGACTACATCTACAAGCCGATCAACCCTGAGTTGCTTCGTACGAAAGTGTCGGTGTTCGTCGACTTGTTTGAGAAAACACGCCAGCTTCGTTTGCAGGAACAGAAACTCACGGCAATGAATAAGAAGCTACAGGAGGAAATCAAAGACCGGCAGGCATCTGAGCTGAAAATCCGTGAGCTGAATGAAGAACTGTTGCTGAACATCACACACCTTGAAAATGCGAACCAGGAATTAGATCGCTTTGCCTTCATGGCCTCGCATGATCTGCAGGAGCCATTGAGAAAAATCAGAATGTTCAGCGATCTTGTTTATACGCGCAACGAAGACTTACTTCCTGCTTCCGGCAAAGAACATCTTCGGAAAATTCAGACGTCTGCGTCAAGAATGCAGACGTTGATCCAGGATATCCTGATGTTCTCGCGCATTTCAACTGTCAAAGAACCGTACACGCTCGTCGATCTCAATACACTTTTTGAGGAACTGCGTGCAGATATGTCAGAACTGATCGAGGAAAAAAATGCCGAGCTCATTGTCGATAAATTGCCATCCATACGTTGCAACGCACGATTGATGACTATGCTGTTTAGCAATCTGCTCAACAACTCGCTGAAGTATGTATATAAAGGAGTAACACCGGTTATTCGCATCACCTATGAAATCAGCAACACGAAGTCGGGAAAAATGAGCACGGCAAGTGAAAAACATTGCCGGATTTTCATGGAAGACAATGGAATTGGTTTTGATCAGCAGTACGCCGACCTGATCTTCGGAATGTTTAAGCGTCTTCACCATCACACCGAATACGAGGGAACAGGTATCGGCCTGACACTCTGCAAGAAAATTGCCGAAGTACACAGCGGATCCATAAGCGCAAGAAGCAAAGTTGGAAAAGGCTCAACGTTTATTGTTTCGTTGCCTGTTGCAGGACATGGTCCGGGTGAAGAAACGCCCGCGCAGATTTAGCAAGAGAAACTAACTAAACTGATCCGGATTATTCCTGATGAGTTTGTCGCGGTATTTCGAAAAGATGCTCGACTTGGAAACAAACCCCGCGTATTTCCCGTTATCAATTACAGGTAAATTCCACGCGCCGGTTTCGTCAAACTTCTTCATCACTTCATACATGCTTTCATCGGGGTGAACAATTGCAGCGGGCTGACGCATCATTTCCTCGCACGTTAGACTGCTATAAAGTTCCTGTCTGAACATCACATCGCGGATATTATCGAGGAAGATAATTCCTTCCAGCTGCTCCTTTTCATTCACCACCGGGAAAATATTCCGCGTAGATTTTGAAACCAATTGCACGAGTTCACCCAATGTCTGTGAAGGCAACACTGTATGGAAGTCGGTTTCCACGGCCTTTGCTACTTTCAGGGTGCTCAGAATGTTCTTGTCCTTGTCCTGTGTGAAGATCTGACCCTTCTGTGCGAGCGCTTTCACGTCCATCGAGTACGGCTCAAAATATTTCACAATCATGTAGCTCAACGCGGAAACAATCATCAAAGGAATCATCAGCTCGTAACCGCCGGTGATTTCTGCAATGAGAAATATTCCAGTGAGCGGCGAATGAAATATTCCGGTGAGAATTCCGGCCATCGCAACAATTGTGAAGTTTGCTATCGGCAGCGTGGAAATTCCCGTGATGCTCAGTCCGTACGAGAAAACAAATCCGAGATAAGCCCCGACAAAAAGTGATGGTGCAAAGTTTCCTCCGTTGCCCCCGCTGCCAATGGTAATTCCTGTAGCGAAGACTTTGATCAGCATCACAAGCGTAACAAATCCCAGAACGTACAACGGCTTATCCGCGAAAGATTCGAAAATGCTGTTCTGAAGGAGTTTTTCTGGATGAACATCGGCCAGCTGTTTAATGCTGTCATAGCCTTCCCCGAAAAGCGAAGGGAAACAGAAAATTAAACCCGAAAGAAGCGTCCCGCCAATCACCGCATTCATCCACGGATATTTTTTTCGCTTCTTGAAAAACGACGTGACCCTCGGAAATACACGCGAGTAGTAAACCGATACAAGTCCTGCAATGATTCCAAGTAGAATATACCACGGAACATTGTGATAATCGAAAGTCGATTGCAAACGGAATTCCAACCGCATCTGTTCGTTGAGCAACATGAGCGAAAGAAGCGCGCCGGTTGCCGATGCTATCATGACCGGAATGAAAAGTGAGATCGTTACATCTGCCAGCAACACTTCAAGCGCGAAAAGCAATCCAGCGATCGGAGCATTAAACGCCGCAGAGATTCCTGCCGCTGCACCGCAGGCAAGCAACAGTGTTCTGTCTTTGTAAGTGAGTTTGTAGGTTCTTCCGTAATTGGACCCAATAGCCGCTCCTGTTGTTACCATTGGAGATTCCAGTCCTGCAGATCCTCCAAATCCAACTGTGAGCGCACTGGTTACAATGTGCGAATACATCTGGTCGGGTGGCAGACGCGATCCCTTTTTTGCAATTGCCTGAAGTACGTTAGCGTTTCCTCTTCCGAGTTTTCCTTTCAGATGTTTCTGCACAAATAATACCGTGAGCAGAATTCCGACTACCGGAAGTACAACAGGCAATGCCGCTTTGAAAGGGAAATCGTAATCACCAGTGATCGCCAGCTGAAAAAAGTGCACGAGCATTTTCAGCACCACAGCGGCTAGTCCGGCAGTAAGTCCTACGAGTATGCTGGAAAGAATCAGGAACTGTTTCTTATTCAGCTTCCCGTGCAGCCACTCAATGAAAAGTTCGATTACGTGAATGAGCTTTGCCAAGGCACAAAGGTACAGTATTCAATGCGCAATGGACAATGCGCAATACGCAATGTCACTTCGAGCGCAGTCGAGAAGTCGACAAAGGTAGCCTCACGTCGGTAGTTGAGTTCTCGACTGCGCTCGAACTGACAACCGACTGCGTATTGCGCATTGTCTATTGCGCATTGCTTTTTTTCCACTCTTCATCCGCCATGTACTTCGCATCGAGATAAATCATCGAGTCGACCGGAATGCCGTTCATTTTTGCTTTCACTGTAATGTCCTTCATCCACTGTTCATCCATGCGGATTGTGGCTTCGTACTTTCTGATGAGCTTGTCCTGCGACTTCACCATTTTGTGCAACACGAAGTGATTGAACGCATCGTTGATGAATCCCCAGCCAAATCCGAACAGATTTGTTTCAGAAGCCATGATCATCACTACATCACTGTTCTCTGCTTCTTTCAATCCTGTTTCTACATCGGCGTAGAACATCGGTGTTTTGTCCGATGAATACACTTCGTTATTGTAATAGTAGAAATGAATATCTGAAAATGATTTTGGCGCCCATCCAAGATCAAACCAGTTCCAGAAGAAACTGTCGGATATAGACATCATTCGCAGGCGTGCTTTACCAATGGTATCTCCGAAATGAAAAATCGGAAGGCCCATTGCGTTGTGCTTGATCGGCCATACAAGATTCATTGCATCGCCAATGTCTCCATCAGGCGATGCAAGTGTATCAATGGCAACGGTCTTTTTCCAAATGAGATCAGGCATGTCCACATTGCGTTTCGCTTCAACATATTTCATAAACGAATCGGTTGCAAGCAGCGATCCGTATCGGCTCCAGTGAATTCCTGTTTTCGGATACAGCGGAAATTCTGTTTTCCCTTTCATGTTTATGAACCACTGGTTGTAATCAATGTGGTTCACATTCATGGCGCGAAGCTGTTCCGCAAACACTTTGTAATTCGTAGAGTCGGATGCAGCACCAAATTCATCAGGAATATATTCCGGATAGAACGAAGCTTTCCCCGGTGCAAGACAGATAACCAGTGTGACTCCCTTTTTCTCCAGCGAATCCTGCACAGCTTTGAGCTTGGTAGTCATGTCAGTAATATGCGTTCGTCCCAAATAATCCTCGCCGGTGTACGCTCTGATGTAACCCGATTCGTAGAGGTAATTTTCTTTCCCGATTACTACCCCGTTCGCCTTCGCTTGTCCATACAAACTATATGCAATCTGGTTATGGACGCGCACAAGTTCCTGGCGAAATCCGAAATTCTCATTGAACCACAATTCATATCCTTCCTGGAAATCTCCTTCGAGCCACGCATCCGTGTTGTAATATACCTGCACCGCATAGAGATGCGCACCTTTCAGTTTACCTCCATCATAGAACTTCACGTGCTGCTGAAGAATGGGCAATAACAAGACCAGCAGGATTCCCGCGAATAAATATTTCTTGATTTTTGCACCGTGTTTTTCCATCAGAATCTGAAATAGATGAATGGATTAAAATCGCTTCCGGTAATGTAGCTCAATGAAATAATGAACAGCACGAGTGCGCAAACCGTCATCGCAATATGTCCGCGTATCGACAAAGAAGGTATGCCGTAAATTTTGTCTTGTAATTTTTGTCCACGACTCACCATTACGAAAAACGCAAAGATCAGTGCGATCCACAAGGTGATGTACCATTCAATTCCTGGCGCATAATGTACTTCCCCGGTCGACATGCCGAACATTGCTTTGATATAACGCAGTGCAGGACGCAGATGTTCAACGCGGAACACAACCCAACCGAGAATTACAATGAACATTGTGAATATCACGCGTGGAATTTTTCCGATACGCGCTGTAAGCTTCAGCAGGAACAATCGCTCGAGCACAAGAAAAAGTCCGTGCCATGCGCCCCACGCAATAAAGCTCCACGAAGCGCCGTGCCACAATCCCGAAAGTAAAAACACCAGCCAGAGATTGAAGTACAGTCGCATTCCACCCACACGATTTCCTCCAAGCGGTATGTAGAGATAGTTGCGCATCCAC
This sequence comes from uncultured Chryseobacterium sp., assembly GCA_964447465.1. Taxonomy (GTDB): domain Bacteria; phylum Bacteroidota; class Bacteroidia; order Palsa-965; family Palsa-965. Next base: position 2,231 of record CAYUTR010000082.1, on the reverse strand, counting down.
GATCCAAGCGTCATGTGCCAGCGTCGCCAGAAATCTGTAATGCTTTGCGCAGTGTATGGATTGTTGAAGTTTTCCGGAAAGCGGAATCCGATCATTCTTCCCAGGCCGATCGCCATATCCGAGTAACCGGAAAAATCGAAATAGATCTGCAGCGTGTACGCAATTGCAGCGAACCATGCTGTTGTTGCGGTGATGTGCCACGGGTCCAGTGCGCCCTCTGCAGTGATCGGCGCTCCGTACACACCATCAGCAAATGCAGCCATCGTATTCGCGATGAGTACTTTTTTTCCGAGACCGAGACAAAAACGATAGAAGCCCATCAGCTTTTCATCAGTAGTATCGCGCGCACTTCTGTCAGGAATCTGATCTGCTATTTCATGATAACGGATAATCGGTCCGGCGATCAGTTTCGGAAACAGAATGATGTAGAGCTGGTAGTCCCAGAAATTCTTCAGCGGTTTGTGTACGCCGCGATAAACGTCGATTACATACGTAAGCGTTTCAAACGTGTAAAAGGAAATTCCGATTGGTAACACCAGCTTCGCCCAGGTGATACTGCTCTCCGCCCCCACTGCATGCAATACGCGATTCAGATTGTCGACGAAGAAATTGCTGTACTTAAAATAAAACAGCAATCCAACATTCATCGTTACCGAAAGCAGCAGGAAAAATATTCTGACTTTTTTCGCTTTGTTCATATCGAGCATCTTCACGAAGAAGAAGTCGAGTATGGTGGTTCCAATAATTACAAAAACGAATTTAGGTGCGCCCCAAGCGTAAAAGAAAATACTGGCGAAGAGGAGTATGAAATTTTTGTACTTCCGGTCTGTGAGATAGTACAGGACCAGGAACAACGGCAGGAAAAAACAAAGGAAAATGCTGCTTGAGAATATCATTGCGACGTTGGCTGCACGAAGATAACTAATCCCTTGTACGCCTGCCGCGGGCTTACCACATAGATTCATAGTGACGTACTTAGCTTGAAGCGTCGATTCGCAAGCGAATCCGTCATAGAACACAATAGAGACCAGCACCCAGAAGAGGGTGTTCCTTAAATGCGCTAGCGCATAGAGTAAAATGTTCATTCAGGACGGAGACCCTTATGTGTTCTATGTAACTCTTAGCAAACACAAGAAAACAACGGGCTATGAACCTATGTGGTGAATTTTTTGCGCCGTGGTGAGCTTCACGGGCGTACATTTGTTATATGAAGAAAAAAGTCGGAATACTCGGATCAGGAACAGTAGGAAAAGTGCTCGCATCCGGATTTATCAAACACGGATACGAAGTAATGATCGGAACACGCAGCGCAGCGAAGCTGGATGACTGGAAAAAAGTATCCGGCGGAAAAGTAGGTTCTTTTGAAGAAGCGGCTTCCTTCGGAGACATTATTGTGCTCGCAGCGAAAGGTTCAATCGCGACAGAAGTTCTCGAACTCGCGCGCGAAAAAAACATCAATGGCAAAACGGTGATCGATGCTACAAATCCGATCGCAGATAAAGCACCTGAAAACGGTGTGATTCCCTATTTCACCGAGATGAACGACTCGCTGATGGAACGCCTTCAGAAAATATTTCCGGAAGTGAATTTCGTGAAAGCTTACAACAGCGTTGGCAATGCGCACATGGTGAATCCCGATTTCGGAGGAGTTGTACCAACAATGTTCATTTGCGGAAACAATGATGCTGCGAAAAAAGAAGTCGCAGAAATCAATACGCTCTTCGGTTGGGAAACGGAAGATTTGGGCAAGATAGAAGCAGCGAGAGCAATAGAACCGCTGTGCGTTCTGTGGTGTATCCCGGGATTTTTAGGTGGTGGATGGAATCATGCATTTAAGTTGTTGCGCAAGTAAGATCTACAACCGCGGGCTGAAGCCCGCGGCGATCACTTGTTCTTTCGATATTGTGTGCAAAGGGGAAAAATGGCTGCGCCATTTTTCCCCTTTGCACATTTAAAAATAGTAGAAAGTGATCGCCGCGCGATTTATCGCGCGGTAGAGATTTTACTTCGGCTCGTATATAATCTCCACTGCCCCGCTCTTTCCGTTATCCGAAACAAGATTAACATTCCGCTTCTTCCTTCCGTCTTTGATCTGCAGCGCTGCAGTGTTCGGTGGAATCGTTCCGAGATTTTCTGCATACATCACAAGAATGTTGCTTCCCGGTTTCAGTTTTATGGTGAAACGTTTCTTGCGCTTCTTCAACCTTAGATCCTTTTTGATCAACTCATCA
>CAYUTR010000081.1:0-14650 GCA_964447465.1 uncultured Chryseobacterium sp. | reverse complement strand
CAACCGGCATTGTGCACTGCGTAATGTATTCATTCGTTGCGAAACTGTACTTCAATAAGAATGTTGGAATAATCGGATACTCGTGCGTCATCATATCGGTGAGACTGAAGTACGGTGCCTGAAGAATGAGCATGCGCGGTTTGTTCACGGATGCAATTTTTGCAGCAGGACCGGTTCCGATGGAATAACCAAGTATCACAATTTTGTCCTCGCTGTACAACTTTTTCATTTCATCGTACGCTGATTGCACATCAGCAAACATTTGATCTTCACCATCAATTTCACCATCGCTTTTTCCAAAGCCGCGATAGTCGAGAATGAATACATCGTAGTTCATTGCAAGATAAGTGATGGCAACTTCGCCCCATGTGCTTAGCGATCCTGCGTTGCCGTGCAGGTAAAAAATTAAACCTTGCGATGAATCTGCTTTAAACAGCAATCCATTCAGCATGGATCCATCGGCAGTTTTTATATTCAGTTCTTCGAATTTATCTGGATAGGCGAACGTAAAATTCTTTTCGAGTTTTTCCGGGAAGAAGATGATGGATTCCTGGGCGAAGAAAAGATAAGTGCAGGCAGCGAGGTACACTATTCCCAGCGTAATGATAAAACGAATGAGAATCTTTTTGAGTCTGGACATAAAATTTATTGGGAAATGGCCTTCATTATTTCAATCTCTCCAATTTCCCTTTCCGCTTCACAATATTCTTGTAATCCCACTGAATTGTGTTAGTAGTTTTCATATTCATATCGAAGTATTTCCCTGACTTTACCTCCTGACGAATAAATGGTTTCTTTGATCGGTGCACCCTTGCTGTCATATTCTGTAACCACACGTTTCAGTAACTTGCTGATGCCACCGGATTTTCCAAAACGGGGGAAATATAATTCGTAGTGATAAGTTTCTTTTTCCCGCAAGTGGTCTGCATCATATTGATTCCTGACGTAGTACAATAAAAAGAGCTTTTTTTCAATACACCATTCCAATTTTTGAGTGAGTGGCCTGCATTGGGAATCGGATGAATCAACATGGAGTAATATCGTACTGTCGCCATATACTCTTCTGCAACCGTTTGAGTCCGTAGTCCCGCGATATGCTATTGAATCTCCAGGGACATTGCTATATTCCACATAACCGAATCGATCATAATGACAATAAGAAGTATCAATCCTTTTGTCATGGGTGTGAACTACTTTTTTCTGAACTTTTCCCGCAACGGAGTAAAACATATAAGTTGTGTCAAACTCAAGCTCATTCGGCAAACCGGAATCGTAAAGAACCATGGCAACGTTCTCATCTTCATTATAGAAATATTTGAAGACATGAATGACTCCTTTTTCAAACGAACACTTTTTGGTATGTTCAATCAAATGTCCATCCGTATTGTAGGTGTAAAAATGTTCATCAAAATAGCTGAACTTGGGATACCAATGATCAATGCTGTAAATCAAATGACCGGTTGAATCATAGTTTTCTTGCTTTTTGACGCGATGAGTTGACTTGCCATTTGGTTTGCATACACGGACCTTTAAGCTCTTCAGTGATTGAGCCTTGGCTTGGGCATTCTTTTCTTGCAGTGCGACCCAAGACACCGGGCCATATTGGGCCGTGGCCGACATGCTTAGGAAAAGGAGGATGAAAATAGAAGAAAGGCGAATCATGATGGTGCGCTTAAGAATGATTATTTAAGTCTCTCCAATTTCCCCTTCCGCTTCACAATATTTTTATAATCCCACTGAATCTTCACCGACTTCTTCAGCCAGCGTTTCAGATCCTTGGTATTTATTTCTTCTACTGAAGTATAAACAACGGACGCGTCTTTGAATTTACCTGTTCCGGGTTGTAACTTATCTTCTTCAAAGCCCATTCCGCTCCAGAACATTAATCGGATGCCCGATTTTTGTTTGCTGAAACCTACAATCGGATTTTCATCCAGAAACCAAACAGGATGCGCATGCCAGATCTTGTTTTCTGCTTTCGGGAGATTTACGTCGATTTCTTTCAGGAGCAAATCGCAGATCTTTTTGTCGGATGCTGTTTGCTTTTTATTGTACGAGTGAATTGCTTTGTCAACTCCTGTTTTTTCAGCAGCACCTTTGGCAGGTGCTTTTGTTTTGGCGCTGACTACTGAAACGTTCTTTCCGAGCGTCTTAAAGCGCACTCCGCTTTTCTGTACAACCGTAATTGTAATGTGACCGGTCTTGCTGGTGTTGATGTCCGTGACTTTACCAGATTTCCCAATGTGGGTTCCAGCGATAACGGTGCATTGTTCGCCGTCGCGCAAGTGCTGTGATGATTTCTTGCTCATGAATATTTTGTCTAGGTGTTATTCTTTCCTCAAAGTATCGTCCTGATAAAAACCACCACTATCGCGGCGGGTCAATTCAATGAGCAGGTCTTTCCGGATGAGATAATAGTCAATACCATCCTTCGCCGTCCTGTATCGCGATCCTCGAGCTGGTCGGCGGTAACGTTTCCGAAACAGTGAGAGTGTGTCTTCATTTATTGAGCACTTTCCCTTGAATTCAAATCCGTAGGTACAACCGGTCTGCAATAAGTGATATGTATGATTACTTCTGACGCGCAATGCGTGGGAGTCGTATAGGTTGCCGTAGTAGTATGATCCGGTAATCTTGTCTTGATGTGACGAAAAGCCGGCAATCAAAAGAAAAAGGATTATTGATGGGAGAAGCCAGTTTCGCTTGCGTATCATTCGTAGGAAAGATACAAAATGCAATCATTGAGTACACAGTTTATCCAGACCCGTTGCTACGCATCCGGTATCACCGGCTCCACCAATCGCATTAATTTGTCCAGCGATTCTTGCCACCCAAGGTAACACGCTTCAACAGGAATCATTTCTGGAATTCCTTCCTGAGTAATTTTCAGTTCTGTTCCCACTGAGACTTTTTTTATCCACACTGTGGTGATCATTTCCCCCGGGAGATTCGGATCATCAAACTTGTCGCTGTACTGTAGAAATTCATTCGTTTTGATCTCGAGATATTTTCCACCAAAGGAATGTTCGCCTCCGGTGGTGAAATTGCGGAAGGACATCCTGTACCCACCACCCACACGTGGATCAAATTCATGAACCTGGCAGATAAAGCCATAGGGTGGGAGCCATGCAGCCATTGCGCCTGCATCGGTGAACGCTCGAAAAACTTTGTCGGGAGCTGCTTTCAGAACTCTGTGGAAGGAAACGCTGTTGTTGGACATGGGAAGTGTTTTAGTTCTGTAAGCACACTACAAAATTCATGCTGAAGAAAAACTACTTACGCTTCGCTGCTGTTTCAATCAGACTCTTCAGCACTTTCAGATCAACATCTTCCAGTTTATTGATGTAAAGACACCCGCCGCCTGTTTTATATTTTCCTAATTTCTTCAGTTCCGCGGGATGTGAATGCATTGTTGTTGTGAGATACAAAGTGATATTCGCTTTGCGCGGAGAAAATCCAATTATCAGCCAATCAACCGTTCTTCCAGTTGCCGGACTTGTTACAACTCTGTTCCCGAAACCGATGATAGAACTGCCCCACATTTTCGCTTCAGCTCCTGTGGCTTTCTTCATCATTTCTGCAATTGCAAAACTGTCCTTCTGCTTTTGTTCACCATCAATGCTCTTGATGAACTTTTCGACGCTGGCAGTATTTTCTACTGTTTTGATGACAGCTTTCTTAGGCTTTGGAGTTGCTTTCTTAGCAACCGCTTTAGCTTTCTTAGCGGGAGCTTTTGGTTTTTTGGTTGCCATTACGTAAAATAATTTTTGTTTAAAGTTGATTTGTCGTCCCGAGCGGAGTCAAGGGGTGCACATCAATTGTATCATGGCATCATTGAGTCATCGGATCTTCAAGCTTTCTTCACAAACTCCGATTTCAGTCCCATGGAACCGAAACCATCAATCTTACAGCTGATGTTGTGATCGCCTTCTACGAGTTTAATATTTTTCACCTTGGTTCCGGCTTTTACTGGTCTTAGCGCACCTTTCACTGGTAAATCTTTGATCACAACAACTGTATCGCCATCTACAAGTTCTGCACCATTGGAGTCAATTACTTTATCGGAAGCTGCAGTCACTTCTTCAGCAATAACTTCATTCGGATTCCATTCGTGCAGACAGTCGGTACACACCTGAACTGTTCCGTTGTGGTAAGTGTATTCGTAATTGCATTTTGGACAGCGTGGATCGGACATGATTCTTTAGAATTAAGTATTGTCTAAAGGTACACAACGCATTTGCACATAAATCGGCTTATTGAAAGATTGTATCATCGGATCATTTCCTCAAAATCTTCTCCATCGCCTTTCCCTTCGCCAGTTCATCAATCACCTTATCCAGGTAACGGATCTTCTGCATCAAGGGATCTTCAATTTCCTCTACGCGATATCCGCAAATTACTCCCGTAATCAACGAAGCATTCTTATTCAGCTTCGCCTTCGCAAAGAATGTTCTAAAGTCAATTTTCTTATCAATGATTTGCTGCAAGGCTTTCTCGTTGTATCCAGTCAACCACTGAATGACTTCATGCAGTTCTTCTTTTGTGCGACCTTTTCTCTCTACTTTGGTTACGTAGTGAGGATAGACGGTCGCGAATGACATTTTGAAGACGCGTTCGTTGTTTTTGTCGGAACCCATGGTGTTGGAATTTTCGTGCGTTACTAAGATAGAACAAAGCATCGTCTTCTAGAATCGATCTTGTTCCAGCTGGAGACCCCGTTTCGCCGTCCTCGCACGCGCCTCTCTAACTCTCCAAAGGAGAGAACCCGTGCGAGTCCGTCGTCTCGGATCAATAAGGAACATCCGGAAGCGAATCAAGAAGGACTTTGATTTTATTCAGCACTTCCTGCAAATTGCTTTCTACTTCGAAATTTGTGAATCGAACAACGCGAAATCCCTTTTGTGCGAGGATAAATGTTCTTTGCTCATCATATTGAATTTGGTCTGGTTCAAGATGGTATACACCATCAACTTCAATGCAAACCCTCTTTATGACGCAAATAAAATCAACAATGTAAATGTCAATCGGGTGCTGTCTCCGGATTTTATGTCCAAGCTTGCTTGCTCGAAGAGCTTGCCACAGTATTCTTTCTGCTTCAGTTTGCGATTGCCGATTCTCCCGGGCTCGATATTTCAAGACTTCCCAAATCTCCTTGTTACCTGTTTCGTACGGCAGCCTCGATTCCGCGACGATTAGTCGCACTAGCCCCTCTCCCGTGGAGAGGGGTTGGGGTGAGGCGCCAAGATCGCCTGCGCCGAAGCCCCAATATCTCTTCACCAAATATTCTTTCATCGAGCTTTCATTTTCAAATGCACCACAATCCTACAACATCTCCCTCGCACTAGTCGGTTACAAACGTTTGAAAACGGATCGTTAGTTACAAAAAGAAAGAGTCCCCTCTTAATGGAACACTGCTATTGCATTTAATTTCTGGCTAACTCCTGTTAATTTCACGCGCACTTTGTATGGCAGCTATCGCTTCCATAACGTAGGTCTGGTCACGTTCATCCTTCCATCCTTTTTTTGCTAACTCTTTGCGAACCCCATCCTCCGTCTTATTTTGTAAAAAATGATAAAGTGCAAAATCAATAACTGGTTGTGGCACTCGCTCAAGGCTAAATTCAATTAAAGCAGCCCCCAATCGTTGTATTCCCACTAGGTAGATTAAACCAAACTGTATGATCCAACTTACAATAAGCCCAATTGTCCCGGTGTCCAACGTTCTTATGGTGAGTCCGGCTTCCCATCGCAATTTCATGAACTGACTAAAACTGATATTAGAATAATCAGTTGTTAAAATTCTGAATTGGAAATATTGACTGGAGACGCAAGTCAATAGGACCATTACTATTACCAGATAACTTAGGTTTTCAAACTTTGTGTAATTGGAGTTGCGTATTAATTGCTTCAAAACAAATCCAAATATAAATCCTGCTACAATTTCGAAAAGCCCGATGATATAAAAGCCGTGAGCAGATGGCAATGCAATAAGAAATCCTAATAGTAATGAAGTGGCTAATCCTCCGAGTATGACTACTGGAAAATTAGGAGTACGTACGGAAATAGGCAATGGTAAAGTTTCAGGAATAACATAATCAGACATTGTGTCTTCTCGCTCCCGTTCAATCTCAAGCGCAGATAGCTCTTCAGCAGTTAGCTCTTGAGACATTTTTTGAAAGGCATAAATAAATACTTTAACTCGCTTCGAGTTTCGCCCCCAATCCAGAAAGTCATTGCGCAAACTAGTACTCCGTACAATTACTCTTCCGAATTGATAAGTTATTGAAATTTTTTCCGTTTGTTCTCCTTGACTACTCTCCCTCTTAGCTTCGGCGCTTTCATCGTTGTAAAATACGAGCGTCCAATCGAGCTTTTCAAATGTTTTCAATACAACTCCGGTGAATAGTTTTCCCTTCAACGATGTATTGATTTCTTCTTCGTAACGAGGTGTCCAGCCAAACTGATATTTGGTTTTAACAGCACCTTCAAATTTTTCGAATTCCTGATCCATAAATTGAAGAGTTATTCAAATGGAGCACACAACTATTCTTTGAGGAAAAATACAAATAAAAACAAAGAGCGTCCTCTTCCAAGAACGCTCCTGTTATTAAAAATTTACTGCGTCATTGAGTCGCCGCGTCGCTGCGGTTATTTGCCGTGACACGACTTGTACTTCTTACCTGAACCGCAAGGACAAGGATCATTTCTTCCCACCTTCGGACCTTCACGCACAACCTGCTGTATCGGTTGTGGCGCCTGTTGCGGCATTCCACTGCCCGGACGCGGACCTTGTTGTTGCTGCGGCATCTGCTGTTGAGGACCTCCACCAACTTCTTCGCGTTGCGTCTGAAGTTTTGGTTGCGGTGCCTGTCTTGGCATCTGACGTGAATCACGAATCTGGTTGCCATCTCCGCTTGGAAGATTCGCACGGAACAGGAACGATACCATCGTCTTGTTGGAATCATCTACCATGCGCTTGAACAGATCGAACGATTCAAACTTGTAAATCAGGAGTGGATCTTTCTGTTCATACACCGCGTTCTGTACGCTCGTTTTCAGATCGTCCATTTCACGCAGGTGTTCTTTCCATGCGTCGTCGATCATCGCGAGAATTGCACCTTTCTCCAATACAGTCACCAACTCCTTGCCCTGCGACTCGTAAGCCTTCTGCAGGTTCGCTACAGCATGCAACGTGCGCGTGCCGTCTGTAATTGGTGTGGTGATATTGGTGTAAGTTGCTCCTTGTGTTTCAAACACGTTCTTGATAATCGGGAAGGCCTGTGCAGCCATACGCGCCGACTTCTCTTTATAGTGCGTCTGAACAGCTTCATGAACTGTTTCGAAAACACTTTCCTTATTCTTCGTCGCGAATTCTTCTGCATTCGCAAACGGAGATTCCATTCCGAAGTTGCGCAAGAGATCCAATTCGAACTGTTCGTAGTTCTGCGTTTCTACAGCGTCATTCACGATACCTTCCGTCACATCGCGCATCATATTGTTGATGTCGATCTGCAGACGCTCACCAAACAATGCGTTACGGCGACGTTTGTAAATTACTTCACGCTGAGCGTTCATCACGTCATCGTACTCGATCAATCGCTTACGTGTGCCGAAGTGATTTTCTTCAACCTTACGCTGCGCACGTTCGATCGATTTCGAAATCATGCTGTGCTGAATCACTTCCCCTTCTTCGAGTCCCATTCTGTCCATCAATCGCGCAATACGATCTGAACCGAACAAGCGCATCAGGTTATCTTCCAATGAAACGAAGAACTGCGATGATCCCGGATCTCCCTGACGACCTGCACGACCACGCAACTGTCTATCCACACGACGCGATTCGTGACGTTCTGTACCAATGATCGCAAGACCACCAGCTTCCTTCACGCCTGCGCCGAGTTTAATATCCGTACCACGACCAGCCATGTTGGTAGCGATCGTTACTGTGCCGGACTGACCAGCTTCAGCAACAATGTCTGCTTCCTTCTGGTGCAATTTTGCGTTGAGTACGTTGTGCTTGATGTTACGAAGCTTCAACATTCGGCTGAGCAACTCGGAAATTTCAACTGAAGTTGTTCCCACAAGAACCGGACGTCCTTCTTTCACACACTTCGAAATTTCTTCGATCACCGCGTTGTATTTCTCACGTGTAGTTTTGTACACGAGATCTTCCATGTCCTTACGCGTGATGTTACGGTTGGTTGGAATCGTTACCACGTCGAGTTTGTAGATCGTCCAGAATTCCTGCGCTTCTGTTTCTGCAGTACCGGTCATGCCCGAAAGCTTGTGGTACATACGGAAGTAGTTCTGCAGCGTAACTGTTGCGTATGTCTGGGTCGCTGCTTCGATCTTCACATTCTCTTTCGCTTCAATCGCCTGGTGCAATCCGTCAGAGTAACGGCGACCATCGAGTACACGACCCGTTTGTTCGTCAACGATTTTTACTTTGCCGTCAGCAACAATGTATTCCGTGTCTTTGTCGAACAGGCAATACGCTTTGAGCAATTGCTGCATCGAGTGTACACGTTCCGACTTCACGTTATAATCGCGGATGAGCTCGTCTTTTTTCACGAGACGCTCTTTGTCTTCCGGGTATTTTTTCTCCAGCTCATTCATCTCCACACCAAGGTCAGGAAGAATGAAGAAGTTGTGATCTTCGGCACTGGTCGAAATCAGGTCAACACCTTTTTCCGAAAGCTCGATCGAGTTATGTTTCTCATCGATCACGAAGAAAAGTTCTGCATCCACCTTGTGCATTTCTTTCTGCTGATCGGCGATGTAAATGTTTTCTGTCTTCTGCAGCAACTGACGAACTCCCTGTTCAGAAAGGAATTTGATCAACGCTTTGTTCTTGGGAAGTCCACGATGACAACGGAGAAGAAGCATTCCTACTTCTTTTTCTTTCTCCTTGTCAGTTCCAATTGAAGCATAACCTTTCTTCGCATCAGCGAGAATGGTGTTGATAAACGAACGCTGTGCATTTACGAGTTTTTCAATCTTCGGTTTGAGATCGCCGAACATATGGTTATTGCCTTTTGGTGTTGGACCGGCAATAATGAGTGGCGTACGAGCGTCATCGATGAGTACAGAATCGACCTCATCCACAATTGCGTAGTGGTGCTTGCGTTGTACAAGTTCACCCGGTTCGCGCGACATGTTATCGCGGAGATAATCGAAACCGTATTCGTTGTTCGTTCCGTACGTGATATCCGCGAGATAAGCATTGCGGCGTTCCTGTCCGTTCGGTTCGTGCATGTCAATGCAATCAACCGTGAGTCCGAGGAATTCGAAGATCGGACCGTTCCACTCACAGTCACGTCGTGCGAGGTAGTTGTTCACCGTTACCAGATGCACACCGCGTGCAGGAAGTGCATTCAGGTAAACCGGAAGTGTTGCCACGAGGGTTTTACCTTCGCCCGTTGCCATCTCGGAAATTTTACCCTGGTGAAGAACGATACCACCGATGAGCTGTACATCGTAGTGAATCATATTCCATGTCACTTCGATTCCCGCAGCTGTCCAGGTATTTTTCCAGATCGCTTTGTCGCCGTCGATCACAACGTTTGTTTTCTTCACAGCAAGATCACGATCGTGCTGCGTTGCAGTAACTACGACTTCAGTATTCTCTGTAAAGCGACGTGCAGTTTCTTTTACCACTGCAAAAGCTTCTGGAAGAATTTCTTCGAGTACTTCCTCGATCTTCTTCACCATATCCTTCTCGATGGCATCAACTCTGTTGAAGAGTTTTTCCTGCTCGTCAATATCCGTTTCCGGATTCTCGGCTTCTTTTTTCAGTTCGGCAATTTCTGCCTGTTCGTCCTTGATGTATTCTGCAATCTTCGCGCGGAACTCCACCGTCTTGTTGCGGAGTTCGTCGTTAGAAAGCGCTGCCATCGATGGATAAATCCGGAGGATCTCGTCAACGAATGGCTGAATCTCCTTCACGTCGCGTTCCGACTTGGAGCCGCCCATGAGTTTGGAGATACCCTTACTTATAAAATCAAACATGATTATAGAATTGTAATGTGATTGCAATCCTTCCCGGAACTGCAGAAAATAGAAACGATGGGAAGACGGTCCGTAACCGCAGTGGTGTGTCACTTGTCATAATGAGTATTTCGACTTCGCTCTATATAAACTCCGCCGAAGTATGACAGGGCACGGGAGGTTTATCTCATTCACGCTTCATCCAGGTGAGGATGTCGGCTTTGAGCAAAGATTTCACGCATTGCGGAAACACTACGTGATAATTTGTAGAATTATTCTGAATCCGGGAATTAACACCGGCGTATTCAGCAACATTAATGGAGTAGAATCCTTTGAAGAAGACCTTGAGGTCGGTGTTCGAATTCTTGACGATGGCCACATCTGACTTACGAAGCTGTGCAATCTCGTACCCTTTTTGCGCCAGCTGACGGGTAACTTCCGTCGCATTAGCCGGGTCGACCCATGCCAACATCATCACGCACCCTGCGAGGGTTACGAGAAATGGAAGTGGGTGTTTGCGACTGCTTTTCATTGTCAGATTTGGGATCGTGAAATTACTCATCAAAATCCATTCCTCAAGGGGAAATGTGGTTAAAGTGGCAGGTTTCTCGCCGTCTTGTCATTTCTCGGTATAGCTAAACCGGTTGTGAAGAAACAGTTGTTGGCGCTTACTCGAAATGACAATCCGTGCTTATTGTTAGGCCGAGTAGCCAGAATAATCTGGTTTGCCGTTATTTCAGGCGCACCGAGGTCGGACAATAAGAAAGGAGCCTCTCAGCTCCTTCACTATATAATTCCAATAAGATTTGCGTCGGTTAGTACTCGTCTTCGTTGAAGAAGAAGTCTTCCTTCGTTGGATAATCAGGCCAGATCTCTTCAATCGTTTCGTACGATTCCCCTTCGTCTTCGATCTCCTGCAGGTTTTCCATTACTTCCATAGGGGCACCTGATCGTATAGCATAATCGATCAATTCCTCTTTGGTTGCAGGCCAAGGTGCGTCTTCCAGGTAAGAGGCAAGTTCAAGTGTCCAATACATAATTCAATCAATTTTAAGTGTTGTCAATCTAAACGCTGATTCTCTCAAAATGTTACGCTCCGGTGTGTGGGATTGTAACTGAGTTCAGGTCAATTTTCGTGCAAAAGTAGAAATATCTAAATGCCATGAACATACTTGACGTTATTTTTTCGAATATGTATTATACTGAATTTCAGATGGTAACGATGTTTTGAACAAAAACTAACTCTGGCACAGCATCGGGCGACCCTCCTTCAGGTTTCTTACATTTGATAAAGACACCAAAAAACTGAATTCTGCACAACTTGCCTGGGCAATTCAGACTCTTCCAATGACCCGAAAATTTGTCTTGTTCGCAGTTCTAACATTCATCTTCGCTTCCGGTTGCCGTAAAACGAAACTGAAAGACGACATGGAAATACTTGCGGGCGATTGGAAATGGGTGTACACCGAAGAATACGTTGATCCGAATATATTCACGCCGGCCAATCTCGAATCGGTTGTTGATGCAGATAGTTTTCCGATAGTTTACCGACTTGAATTTTTCAGCAATGGAAAAATGACGCGTTGGCAGGATGAAGATGAAACGAAAGACAGAATTGTTGTAAAGAACTTCGAGCAGATTTCATCAACGTACTATTCAATTCGCGTACGTGGCGACAATAAAGAAAAGAAGGAGCTCAACATGATTCTGCTCGATCGTACAACAGACACGTTAATCGTGAATGAATATCCGTTTGCTGATGTGCATGATGCGAATGGGCGGAGTTATTATCACCGGAATTATTTTGTGAGACAATAACCTCAAAGTTCACTCGCGCAGCGAGTGCATGTTCCCTCGCCTCAACGTCATTGCGAGGAGCGACCTGTCGCGACGAAGCAATCTGCGACGAATTGTCAATAAGAACAGATTGCTTCGTCGCCAAGGCGAATCGCAATGACGCGCGTAGTGGGAGTTTGGTGCACTCGCTTCGCGAGTGGAAATGCCAATTGGAATTATTCCACAATGAACTTTCCGTTGTACGAGTCATAGACTCCATTCGTAATCGTAATGAAGTAAACACCAGATTCAAATCCGGCGGTGTTGATCTTCACTTCAGATTGTCCGTCGACAGATTGTTGAGATACAAGTTGGCCTTGTGCATTGTATACTTCACAAACTCCTTGTGTTGACCATAACGGATTTGCAATCCTCAACTCAGTTCCTTTCTGAACTGGATTCGGAAACGGATTCAATGTTGCGACTTCCGGTTGAGCGGAATTAACAGGTTCCGAAGTCAACGTGCTGTTCATGGTGAGTATAGAAGTTTGTCCCTGATATTCTACATCAAAAATATATCCGTCTTTGCAGAACAGTTGTTGCTGACCCCAATTCGTTGGACGATAATATTCCATGCTGTTGCGATAATGCCCTACTTCAGCGAGTGTGGTTTTGTTATACGCATACAAACCATCTTCCTGGTAAGACGCATAAAGTGCAAATGAATCCACCGCGAGAAATTTCGGTTTACCAACACCGGTTAATGCTGTATTTCCGCTGAGATAGGTAAGCGATGCTCCATTGAAAAAGTACGTTCGTATTCCGTTTGGATTTAGTCCGGCTACGTATACATAAACCGTGTCGTTGCGGATGGCCATACACTCGAATGTCTGGAACGCAGGTGAATTGATCGTTGTCACCATGGCGTAGTTGTTCTCGATGTTATAAACTTTAATCTGTCCGGTAGTAACAACAAATACGAAACTGTCGCTCACACACATGTCGCGATAAATAAAACCGTTGCCCATGAGAATGTTGGTGTCGGCAAGGGGATTCGAAGGATTACTTGCATCTACAGCCTGGAGATAATGTGTGGGCGGTATTCCCGGAATTATCTGTTCGGCCAATGCAATATCATTGTACACGTATGGATCGCGATACTCAGCGATTGCTACTAAAGCCAGAGACCCGATCACAGGAAAGTTAGACGTTGTGTCAAACACGCGGAAATCGTCAACGGTATAATACCAACCGTAAAGGTGTGAGGCATCTTTCGAGAAACTAAGTCCCATGCAGAAGCCGGTGTCATTTTTGGATCGCAGGTATTGTGGATTGATCGGATTCGAAAAATCATAATACTTGAATCCGTATCCCTCATTCGCAACCGCGAGACGGTTTCCTGCAACATCACTCGACATATTCCATCCACCGGTGAGTGTGTTTCCGAGATCAACTTCGTTCAGCACATTGGTTATGTCAACGGTTTTAATACCGTACCATTCTGACGCAACATACATGCGATTACCGTTCAATGCAAGATCGAAATGCCAGAGTCCTGCATAAAGCTCGTTGATGTACGTTACGTTATTATTTGTGCAATCGTAAACGAACACGTGACCATACAGCTGAATGGATTGTGCCGTATCCCACGCGGCTTCTGTTGCAATGAAGAGTGTGTCGTTTCGAAGTTCACCATTCATGGGTTGAGCAATGTTGAAGAAGAAATTGTAAGGGAGTATGTCGTGATAAGCCAGCGTAGGCGCAGAAGGATTTGCAACATTCAATGCGTAGTACATTCCGATTGCATTTGTGGTCGCCCATGATTCAGTCCCGGCCATGACGTGAAGCAGGTTGGTGTTCTGCCCAAAGATTACATCATGCGGATCGCAGGTATCCTGCTGGTGAAAAGAATACTGCGTTGTCGGGATATTCGCATCACAGAGATGAACTCCTGTGCGCGTATTCCCGGCGACAGTTGCATCAAACGCACCTGTAACAAACGCAAGAAGATTATTTTTTACATCACAACCCATAACGTATGTGCCAGCAACCTGCTGCGCAAATACATCGACGAGGTCAATGAATCCGCTTGCATCAACTGTGAATCGCGCCATCTTCGATTTGTAAGCGACAAAAACCGTATCGCTGCCTTTGAATGCGATATCGTAGGCGGCTTCATCGTTCGCAGAGGGCAGATAACTATCAACAAATGAAGGAATGCCCAGGGAAACATCGTACGTATAAAGTCCCGCATGATTTACTGCGACGACCATGATGTTGCCACGAAACTTGATGTCGACGATTGTAGATGGAAGACGCTCCTCATAAACCACGCTGTTTGGAGTGCCGTTAGCTGTGAGGTTGTAAACCATGAGCGTATTCCCCGCTCCAGCGTAAACATGGTTGTTGTGATATTCAATTTCGTAGCACGCCGCTCCGGTTGTGCTAGATAGATAATACAGATTGCCTGTAGTTTGTGCGGATGCGTTGAGCTGGAAGAATAGAAAAGCGAAGAAACAGAAGGAAGACAGTTTCATGGTTCAGGGTTTGGAGTGCGGCTTATTGACGGTTCACAGATCGATTGGTTTAATCTGCAGACAATAAAAAAACTATTCACACGGAAAACTATCTTGAAATCAGCGATTAGGCAATTCCGCGAATAATTCCATCTTTAGAACCACGGATAAATTCAATGATGTGATTCTTCTCAGTTGATTCCGGTGCTTCTTTCTGGATAACATCCATTGCGTTAGAAACGTTCAGCCCTTTCACATATAATGTGCGGTAAATATCTTCCACGTTTTGAATCGCTTCATTGCTGAAACCTCTGCGGCGCATTCCAACTGTATTGACACCAACATAAGCCAATGGCTCGCGTGCTGCTTTT
>CAYUTR010000080.1:0-14736 GCA_964447465.1 uncultured Chryseobacterium sp. | reverse complement strand
AGCTATCAAACACTCACTCGAAGAAGCAATGGAATACATCCAGGGCGACGAGTACGTTGAGGTAACACCGCTTTCAATCCGTTTGCGCAAGATCAATCTTGATCCGAATGCACGTGAACGTTTGAAGAAGCAGCAGGCTGCGGATTAAGACTCACGCGACAGAAAACAAAAAGGGCTGATCAGATTGATCAGCCCTTTCATTTTTACTTGAAGTATTACTTTAAGCTTCTGGTGCCGGTGTCGCTGCTTTGTTAGCACGAACCGACTTTGCTGATTCCAACATACGATCGATGTCTTCTTTCTTGAACTGGTTATTCGGTTCGAAAGAGTTGTCGCGTACATAATAGGTGTCTTCTCCAACTTTCACCAAGGTGTAGAAGTGGAACATAGACATTTCGCCGAACTTGGTTTCCCATACCAGCGTTGTTGCATCGTTAACTGTAAATGTGCTCGCGCCTGCATCCGTTGCTTCAACGAGTGCTTTCACAGCAGCAAGATCTGATTCTTCTTTGCCACCTTGGTTAACCAATAGGTCAAATGTATTTCCTACACGAACCTGAACTCCGTTTGGTGTTACTTCCCTAAAGAGTACACCACTTGAAGAATCCGGAACGTTAATTTTTACCGGGAAGCCGAGGCTGTCCATAGATAAGTCGACTGCAGACATTCCTTTTGGAATCACATCTTCAGTTTGTACTACTTCTTCTGGTCCGCATGCTGTCCACATTAAAGGGAGAGCGATGGCTGCAATTGCGAATAGCTTCTTCATGATTTCTTGATTTTCTGTGTTTGGTATTCAAATATATGAAAAGGCGGGAGACGATAGACGGGAGTGATGATAGCCCTTCGACTCCGCTCAGGATGACACGTGACCAATTCAAATTCAAAGTTCCGCTTGATTCACTTGTCATACTGAGCGTAGCTGAGTTTTTGTTTGTCAACCCGAGTGCTTGATCCTCGTGTCATACCGAGCGGAGCCGAGGTATGAAAACAAAAACCCCGCTATTGCTAGCGGGGCCTTTTCTCTTAAGAGAGAAAAAGAATTACTTCTTCTTCTTCTTAGCTGCTTTCTTTTTGCCGCCTTTTTTAGCAGCTTTTTTCTTTCCAGCTTTCTTAGCTGCTTTTTTCTTAGCAGGTTTAGCTGCTTTCTTTGTTGCTTTCTTTGCCATGGTTTTATAGTTTTGAAAAACTTATTTGCTGACGAAGTAATAAAAAATATCCACACGAAAAAAATTATCAACATCGTAGTTATCAACATGGTTTTGTTGATAAGGATGATTAGCTTCCGCTTCATCCGCATTTCATCGCATCATTTCGTGCACAACATCAACACAATTTCAACATGAATTTTTTTTCGCGTGATGCGCTGCATCCCTTTGTTCACGCATGTTCCACGCAATGTGATGCAATCAGAAAATGAAATGAGCGCGCGTTATTTTCTTCTCCACTTCGCCATGTAAAAACCGTCGCCCAGTTTTTGATCAACCCCAATTCTTTTTTCTTCTTCAAAAGTCCAATCATCGCCATGAAGTGCAGTAAATGCTGCTGCTTGTGCTTCTCCTTCAGATGGAAGTACACTACAAGTAGAATAAACTAATGTTCCTCCGCTCTTCACCATCACAGAGTAATCTTCAAGAATCGTTTTTTGCAATTTCTGCAAACGTTGCAGGTCTTCTTCATCCATTCTCCACTTCGCATCCGGATTTCTACGCAACACTCCAGAGCCCGTACATGGAACATCAAGCAATACAACATCTGCTTTACCGGCGAATGCTTTCACTTCTGCCGATCCTGTTATCTCTTTTACTTCTACGATATCCGTTTGCGCTTTCGAGCAACGTTCTCGTAATGTCTTCAGCTTTCCGGCCGCAACATCCATTGCATAGATCTTTCCGTGATTATTCATGATCGACGCAAGCTGCAACGTTTTTCCGCCGGCACCAGCACATGCATCGATCACGATCATTCCGGGCTTCACCTCGCAGAACAATCCTGTTTCCTGGGATGAACGATCCTGAACCTCAAACAGCCCTTCGGTGAATGATTTCAATCCGAAAACATTCCGATGCTCCTTTAATAAGAGCGCCCCGGGAAGATCTTCTGTTACTTCAACCGGCACATCTTCCTTGTTCAGTACTTCAATAAGGTCGGCCGTGGTGATACGTGCATTGTTCGCACGAAGAAACACACGTGGTTCGGTATTCATAAAGTGTGCAACACCTTCCCATGTGTGTTCACCCAGTTCTTTAACGCCGGTTTCATCCAGCCAATCGGTAATTGATTCGCGGATTTTCCGCACGCGCATGTACTTGCTGAACTTATCGACGAGCTGTGGATTATCCTTTACAGGCTTGCCGTTGTACAGATCAATCCACACTTCGAATGCTTCATATAAACGTATCGCATCGGCTTCGAAAAGTACTTCGCCCATGCGGATTGCAGATGTAATCGGTCGCCAGAACCGGATCAGTCCGTAAAAAACACGTGCAGCTTCGGCGCGAACTGCCTCATCTGTGGTTTTATTTACGCGAAAGAGGTTACTCAGGATCAGATCTGCCCGATCATTGCCTTGCATCAAGCGCGATAAAGCATCAAACAGAAGCTTACCGACCGCATCTTTTCTTTTTCCTGGACCCATACCACAAAAGTAACCATTGTGTAGGTGCCATCATATTTTACCACATAGTGACATAGAAACATAGTTCGAAACTTACTAAGCGAGATGCGCCAGCGCATCCGTCATAGTGCACATTAGCGACGAGAACCCTTATGTGTTCTATCTCTTTCTTGAGCCGCGCAAGAAAACAACGGGCTATGATCCTATGTGACTATGTGGTGAACCAGCGCAATATTGACAACAAGAGTTACTTTTGAGGCATGCTCGCGTTTTCCGTCATCGCCTATCTCGTCATCAGCCTTGCTGTTGGACTGTGGGCTGCACGTCGGGTGAAAACAGAAAACGATTTCGTTTCAGCCGGACGAAATCTTCCATTGATTCTCGCCACAACAACTGTTTTCGGTACATGGTTCGGATCGGAAACCGTTTTGGGCGCTTCATCCGAATTCGCGGAAAACGGAATGAAAGGCGTGATCGAAGATCCATTCGGTGCTTCTTTATGTCTTGTGCTTGTTGCAATGTTTTTCGCGCGACCGCTTTACCGGCTCAACCTTCTCACGTTCGGCGACTACTATAAAGTAACATTCGGTCGCCGTGCAGAATTTGTGTCGGGAATTTTTCTGGTGCTGTCGTATCTCGGATGGGTGGCTGCACAAATGGTGGCGTGCGGAATCATTATACATGCCGTGTTGCCGGGAATAAGTGTTGAGGTTGGTGTTATCGCATCCGCAATAGTTGTGTTCGGATGTACTGCCACCGGTGGATTGTGGTCAGTTTCCATCACCGATTTCTTTCACGTGATCATTATCCTCATCGGATTGATTGCATGTATGTTCGTTCTGGTTCCACAGGCCGGTGGATTTGAAAACATCGTCAGCGCAGAGCCGGATGGATTCTTTTCGTTTCATCCCGATCGGAGTTTAAACGGGTGGCTCGTGCATATTGCTGCCTGGATTACAATCGGACTTGGATCTATTCCACAGCAGGACGTTTATCAGCGTGTGATGGCATCGAAGACAGAAAAGATTGCCGTGCGATCATCTTATCTCGGTGCGTTGATGTACCTCACTATCGCGTTTATTCCGCTCGTACTGACTTTGTGCGCGAAAGTGCTCGTTGTAACTCCGTCTGGCGATTCACAAATGCTGTTGCCTGATCTCATTCTGCAACATACCGGCATCTGGATTCAGATTCTGTTCTTCGGCGCATTACTTTCTGCAGTATTGAATGCGGCATGTGGAGCACTGCTTGCACCCTCGGTGATTCTTTCCGAGAACCTGATCCTTCCCCGACTGAAAAAAGATCCGGGCGACAAAGGTCGTCTCCGATTGATGCGCATAAGTGTAATCATAGTTGGATGTATTTCACTTTCTATGGCGCTGATCCGGAAAGACATTTATGAATTAGTTGGTGAAGCATCGGCAATCAGCCTCGTTGGACTATTCGTACCCCTTTGTGCCGGATTGTTTTTCAAAAGCCGGAATGAAAACGCAGCTATTGTTTCCATGGTCGGTGGCTCCGCAACATGGCTCGTTTGCGAATATGTGGAATCCCACATCCCTTCAATACTGATCGGATTGGGCGCCGCATTCTTATTTTACCTGCTAATTTCCGTACTTTTGCCTAAGGCAAACAAGGCAGATGATTCACTACAGCACGGAGATTGAGATTGGAGGGGTGATCATCCGTGATCCGGTTACTGCTTTAACGAATATCCTCATTTTCGCAATCGGAGTGGCCTGTTATCTCCAGTTAAGAAAACAAAAGCTGGAGTTTCCGAACAAGAACTGGATTTACTTTTTCCTGCTGATGGGGGTATCCTCGTTAATAGGTGTCGTGGTTCACGGATTTTCCTACTACACTTCGCCCGAAACACATTTTAAGATCTGGTGGGCAATGGGTGTTGTGCAAGGTGCAGGGATAACACTTGCTCAACTCGGATTTACGGCTAATGTGCTCAGAAAATTCCGTGTCCTGGTTGTTTCTTTAGTAACCCTGCAGTTTGGAGTGTTCGCAACAGTTCTATATATCAAAGGGACGTTTGATATTGCGAAAATTCACATCGCAATCGGATTGATTCCCATCATGCTTTACTACATATATAAAGGGCAGAAGGGATTGAAGCCGGAAATGAGAGTGGCGATGGGAATTGGTATTGCTTCTCTTACTGCAATTGTTCACTCCATGAAGCTTACTGTGAATCAATGGGTGAATTACAACGACATTGCACATGTGCTCATCATGGCAGCGTTATACGTTATTTACAGCGGAGTGAATGCGGGTCTCACGGAGAATACGACAATTACTTCCCGATCATAACCCGATCAGTTCCGTCAAAAAACGGCGCCTGCACAGAAATTATTTTCAACGGATCTTTCGAAGTCACAATCACAGAGTGTACTGTTCCTTTCGGAATGATGATTACATCGCCGGCCTTGATGTGCAGTTTCTGATCGCCTAACATCATATCAGCTTCACCGCACAAAACCACGACCTGTTCCGTATGCGTTGCGTGGTAATGCGATTTCACCTCCGTGGGAATGATGATTATGAAGCTGCTCGATAAAGAATCGGTGTGCAAGATGCGCACGTAGTTTTTGTCGGGAGTTGGGGAAGTGATTGTGTCGGTGGAAATGATTTGTGCGGAGAGTGCCGTACTGATCGCCAAGGCACCAAAGAGGAAGACTATTTTCATAACTGAAAGTTAGAAAATAGTCTTCGCGTGAAACCTCATCGCAGGGTCTGAATCCTCAATTTTTATTTCCTGGGGATTAATCCCCCGGCGATGAGATCTCCTCACAAGAATTTATTTGCCAACCTTCACGCGGGAGCCCTCACTATGCGCCGAAAACTCCGGAGCGTACATGCATTGCACCGTGCACAATCCGTTCGAGAAGTTGCCTTCCTGCGAAACGAACAGCGGATACTCAAACACGTGCGTTCCTTTTGGCAGATAGGAGAAGAAGAAATTTGTAGAAGCATCGTGCGTGCTTTCATAATATCCTAATCCGTCCTGCCACTTGTACTGCGAGATGACGTTGATCGGTTCGAAACCGGATGCACGCATGTCTTTCATGTGTACATATTCCATGTCGCGATCGTTACGCAGTTCAATACGCACTTTGAGTTTATCCCCAGGCTTGAGCACAGTTTGATCCGTTACCGGTTCAATCACCGGACCTGAAGCAGTGTTGCGCGTTACGAAAAGTTTCTTCACCACTTTGAGTTCAGTATTTGCTGAAATCACTTTATCCATGTCTTCAAAATACTGCCAGTACATCGCGCCCCACGAAACTCCGGGACCTGCTTTTGTAACGGTGATCTTACCCATAGATGGTGTGATTGCGTTTCCGCTCCACGCCATTTTGAAGTAGCCGGTTCCGGGTTCAGCAATTGCTTTCTGCGCTGCCGGATCGATCGTTTGTGTTCCCACAATTATCGTTACATCCGATTCAGTCGCTAACCAATCTGTTCCATCGCATAATAAGGCGTAACAAGCTTCAGTTGTGGCTTTCGTAGTTTTCCAGTCAGTTGTCTGTTTGTTCTTCAACAACCAAACGCGGATATCATCCACCGCTTTCTGATCCTGCGCAACTTCATGGAATACTTCTACCATCAACGCCTCGAATTCAATCGGCGCCTGGTACCAGTACCATCCTCCGCCCATCATGTCTTTCCAATACATGCCCATTTCTTCCGAAGTGGTTGCAGTTTCTCTTAACGACTTCACGATCGCGTTTGCATTCGAGGTTAACTTGTTGCGGAAGAATTCCAACGATAGCATTCCCTGCATGTAACGCGACTTCGACGTCCAATACACAACAGCCTGATGCTGGAAGTATTTCACTGCTTCTTTCGTTTCCTTGCTCATCTCGATATCCAGAAAGTAGCTACGTGCATAGAGATAATCGATGTCGAGATAGTCGAGATGATCATCGCTTGTGTCTGAAGCATACTTCAGGATGTTACGATAATCCTCAACGATGCGCGCATCCATATAGCGTACGCCGTTTTGTACCATCTCCCAGTTTTTCGTTTCGGTACGCACCTCGGTAATTCCAAGATGATCGAGGTGACCAAATCCCGAGATGATATGCTGTGTGATGTAACGATCGTCCGGCATTCCTTCAAACCACGGCCATCCTCCATTGCTCACCTGCATCTGACGAAGCTTGCGCATTGTACGATCCTGCTCCTGCGACATCTTATTCATGTCGAACAGCAAACCAACACGCTTCTTGCGCTCGGTTTCATCTTTCGCATCCAACACCCACGGTGTTTCTTCGAGTACTGCCGATTTCAGCTCCTGGTTCTTTTCAAGATTAGAAAGGAACGCGTCCGGCGACTGCATCTTCCACGAATCGAAAATCGTTTTCATTTTAGGAGATGAGTTCGCGATGTGCGCTGCGATTGTATTCGAATAGTAACGTGTGAACGTTTGCTCAGCACACTCGTATGGATATTCCATCATGTACGGCAATGCCTGAACAGCATACCATGCAGGATTGGATGTGAATTCCAACGTCAGACGATGATTAACCAATGTGTTTGAACCGCCCGATTGGTTGATCAGCTTTTCGAATTTGAACTCTTTGGTCTGACCACCACGAATTGGAAGTGGAAGCGTTTCTGTAACGAGTATACGATTGCTCAGAACTGGAAGTGCATTCTCTTCACCGTCGGTAAAGTTTCCTGCAGAGGCTACTACTTTGTACTGAATTGCTCCATAACCTCCAGGAACTTTCAGATTCCATGCAAGCGGGGCACTTTGTCCTTTCTTCGCGGTGAAATTCAGAAGAGCCGTTTTGTTTGACATGAGCTCTGCTGTAATGTCTTTCATCGTCAATGCATCGTACAGGTACAGTTGCGCGTTACCGGTTTGGTCTTCCTTCGAAAGGTTGGTGACTTTTGCAGTCATCACAATCTCATCGCCTTCACGCAGGAATCGCGGCGCATTCGGAACAACCATCAGATCTTTCTGTGTCACCACTTCTTTCTGGATGAATCCGTACTTGAGATCTTTCGTGTGCGCAAACGCCATGAACTTCCACTTCGTCAGTGCTTCATTCATGGTGAAGCTGATCGTAACTGTTCCGGAAGAATCCGTTTCAAGATGCGGATAGAAGAACACTGTTTCATTCAGGTTGCTCCTTGCCTTGATCTCATTCATTTTCCCATCACCGCCAAAACCTCCACGCGTATTTGATTCTCCGCTTGCCTCTTTGTCGTCCTCCATCCGCACACTCCTCCCGGAAGCCGGAGCTACAGGTGAAAATTCCGCGTTGTCTTTTTTTCCGGAAAGTGTAATGTCAGCAGATACTTCCGATACATTATTCGCGTCGGTAACAGTAACAGCATATGTTTGTCCGGTCGCCACTTCAGCATTTTTGCTGATTCCATCGCCGAAATCCCTATCGTAACTTCCTCCCGATGCTCCGAGATATCCGTAACGATAGTTGTAGCCATAGCTATAACCAAACCAATTCAGGTAATCGTAAGTCCGATCTGTCCAGCTCGTGTATGGATTCCATCCTTCAGACCACAACTGAGAATTTGAAACTCCTGAAATATCCCCCGTCCAGTATGTATTGCTATAATACGAGCGGTACAGATAGAACGAGAAATAGTTGCCTCGGAATTCATCCAGCGATGCGTCGTACATCGCTGCAACCATTTCCGCCATCACCTTTTCTCCTTTCGGCCCTTTCAGCTTGATCTTCCATTCTTCAGGTGATCCGGGAACCAACTTATCGCGGAAGGTGGTGAACTCCATTTCGATGTTCGTGTTCTCGAATGCTACGTAGATGCTTTGATCTGTTGTGTATGAACGGTTGTTATGTACGAATGAAAAATGCACGGCCATGTTCCCGCGATGCTTTTCTTCGATCGGCAGTTCAATGAGTTTCATCTCATTGTTCATCTTGATTACTTCGCGTGATACAATTTTGTTCTTGTGCTCGACCTCGTAAATCAACGATACATCCTTCAGAGCAGTTGATACAAGTATCTGCGCTTTTTCTCCTGGCTGAACATCTGTCTTCACAGCACGGTATTCGAATGGAGCTTTGGAGTAAGGCGTTTTGTCTTTCTCTCCATAAACAGTAAAGTAGCGAACGTCCTTAGCGGGTTGACCAAACTTATCCTTCGTGTTGGATTCAATAATGTATCGTCCCGATTCCCAGTTGGTTTTGTCCACTACAAACTTGCCCGGTTTCCCGGAATTGATAGTAGAAGTGTAAACCTGTTTGCCTTTCTCCCACTTTGTATAATCATTCTCATTATCATAAGGATCTTCCGGAAACCACTTTGCCCAATCGGCTTTCGAATAAATGAATTGATCAGGACGATCCCACAAACGCGAACGATATACTACGTCTGGCTCCTTCAGTTTGTAAATCGCGATCTGCACATCAGAAGGCTCGGGTTGTCCGTTCAGATTATTCACACTTACAGTGATGGAATCTTTACTGCTCTTCTCCACCATCTCCGGAACATATGTGCTTACTTCGATGGTGCTGAAACCAACACTTACATATCCGGTTCCGCTATGTGTTTCTCCGGTGATGTCGGTAATGTCGGTATACACCGTATAAGTAAACACTGGTTCACTCGCGCGTGGCACACTCTTATCCGGAATCGCTTTGAAAGGAATTACGTAACCGCCGGTATCGTCCGTCATCACAGAGCCGTTTGTAATTTCTACGGTGCTCGACTGTGGATAATATCCGCGCCAGCTCCACCACCACCATGGGAAACGAGTGCTGCGGACAACGCGATATTTTACTTCCGCACCATCAACTGCTGCACCTGAGAATGATTTCGCATGACCAACAACTTTTACGGTATCGTTCACGCGGAATGCACCTTTCACCGGATCGACAATCACTTCAAAGTGCGGACGTTTGTATTCTTCCACAGAGAAGTAAGATGAACCCGATTCATTCTGAATGTGCATCTGTCCGGTTAATCCTGCAGCCGGAGCAATGAATTGTCCGCTGAAGGAACCGTAATCGTTCGTAGTCAATTCCAGTTTCGTTACTTCCTGGTAATTCGCATCGTAAAATTTCACGGTGGTCGATTTTCCTTTCATGATCTCATGGGAGTCACCGTCGGAGTTGACGATGATTCCTTTGAAGTAGACCACCTGTCCCGGACGATAGATTCCACGATCGATAAAGAAAAACGTTTGCGGAGTTTTCTTTTTCGGTTCGCGATGCTGCTTGTACTGATAAGTGTAGTCCGAATAGAGGTGATTCTTGTTCGCTTCAAACTCGAGAATGAATGTTCGGTAATTGGTAGGCGCAGGGATGGATAGCTTTCCGTTTTTATCGGCGATGTACGAACCTGTTTTCTTCATCTCGTAATCGCGGGTTACGTAGCTGTACTTTTCTTCCCACATGGAAATATTCACAGAAGGAATTACCGCTCCTGTATTGCGATCGTAACAGAACACTTCATAGCTGCCATCCTCCATTCTGCGTTGCAGGTAGGAGATATTCGAAGACCAGAATTCTGCTATCGCAATTCCGTTGCCGGACATAGGAAATGTATCACCTTCTGATGCAAGAATCGCGTAGTGTCCGGGAGGAAGCGCAGGAATTTTTATTTCTGCTGAATGTTCCTGATGATCTTTCGTGTCGGTTACGTCAAGCGTCCACTTTTCAACGATCGGCTTCATCAGGTAACGTTTCACCTGCTCCTCCCATGTATCATAGTCGTAACGGCTCTTGAGCGTTTCGTCGAGCTTTACAATACGGAAATTGATGTGTGTGAAGTTTTTCCATTTCATCAATCCACGTGATGCCAGATTGGGAATCACCGCTTCCTCTATTGTCAATGTGATTGACTTTGAGCGAATCTGTTCTGCAAGACTCTGGCACTTTTGTGCACAAAGAACACCGGGAAATTTTTGCACGATGCCATCACAGATCTGCAACGCGCGTTCGTTCTCAAAACGATGTTCATCACCCATGATCGGATCGTACTTGTTCGCTGTTGCCACGTGCAGGAGTGCAACCTGGTAAAGTACTTCCCCGGAAAATGAATTGCTTCCATAATTTGCCGCCAGCTGACGCAGCGCATCTTCGTAAAGCGAATCTTTTTCCGGCACAACTGAGTTTGCATGAACGAACATCAGGCGTTTTAGATCGGCCATCACTAACGCACTCGTGTTGGCATCACTGAGGTGAAATCGGACAAGCTCCTGCAGATTTTTTATTGCGTAATACTTCAGCGACATCGTATCTGTCGATTCAATTTTTATGTTGACAAACTTCTGCGCCGTCTGGAAATACGCAGGATCGTCGATCACGAACGCATCAGCAGGACGAGTGATTCCCGGTTCGTACGATGCGAACATGTCTATAGCGGGATGAACGAGAAAATCGTACAGCGTTGGACGTAAGTCTCTTTCTGCTGTTCCTTCTTCAATTACATCTTCATAATATTTTGACTCCGTTTTCTGGAGACTGTCCTTCATCTCCAGTGAAAGCTGATAGTGCTTAATTGTATTGTCAACAAGCTTAGTCACATCCCACGTATTCACGGAATCGTTTTCGAATTTCACTGTTGCCGAACGGGAAAGAATTGTCCAGCGATTCTGCTGATAATATTGCCAGTACAAATTTCCCAGGATGTGATGCAGAACAGGTTTGAGCGGATATTTCGCGGTCTTCAGTTCATCGCGAATTGCGTAGATCGCACGGTCTTCACTTCCTTCAACAAATTTGTCTTCGAACTTCAGGCGATGCATAATTGCTTTCACTACCTGCGGTGCGTTGTTTTCTTTTTTTGCTTTGTCGTAAATCTGGTTGGTGAGTTCCAACGCAGATTTGTACAAGCCGATATCTTCCAGTGAGTCGACACGTTCCCATTCTTTCTCGTAGGTATTTCCTTTCACGAGATGAACTGCTGGTTCGGCCGCAGCTTCGGGACTCTGATTGATGGTAACAAAAAGCAGGGCCGTGATTACCAGCGAAGTAATCGCTAGTAAGCGGGCTAAACGGCCGGATTTGGGAGTCGACATGGGTTCTGAATTTTCACTATTGATGCAATTTAGAGCGAAAATCCACAGAACTCCGGTGTGCTATGCTGCTGCAACACAGTCAACGCACCCATTTTAACATTTACAGAAGGAAATCAGTAGACTTTGAAGCGGGCGACGTTCACTTCGGGAAGTATTTTGCTTCCCGTTTCGAGGTGATCTGCAAGCACTTGCGCCAGAAACGGACTCATCAAAACAGCCTTGCTCCCAAAACCGTTAAAAATTGACAAATTTCGATGGTTACGACTTCGTCCGATCACCGGTTTGCGGTCGCGCCCTGCAGGTCGGACTCCGGCAAAATGACCGATGACTTCAAACGGAAGATCAGTAATCGTTTTCAATTTCGCGATGAGTTCCTCTTTTCCGGAACCGGTAATTTCCTCATCATCTTTTCCGGGATTAAATGTTGCGCCGCAAACGTAGTTGTCGTTGTCATCAAGCGCTGCAACATACACTGATGCATGCACCAACTTCATTCCGAAGCCGGGAATGTGCACATGAAGCAATTCTCCTTTTGTGGGGGCAACAGTTCGTGAATCGAAGTGCGGATTATTTATCGCGAGATGTCCTTCGCAGAAAATTACTTGATTCGCTTCAACGCGATTATCGTAGGAAAGTGCTGTTTCTCCAATGAAAAGTTTCGCGTGATCAAACCTTTCATTCAGATAGTAATCGCGCTTACTAAAATATTTTTTTGTAAGTTCAATAAACTTTTCTGTGTCGACAATTCCGCCCTCAAAAATACTCCCGAATCCAAACGGAGTTTTCACCGAATGAAAAATCTTTTCCTCCAGGAAAGGATGTGCGAATGCGTGATCAGGCTTCTCAAGATATCTCTTCCAGGCGTCCGCTTCTTCCGCTGATCCGAAAACACGCATCATGATCTCGTATTTCCGGAATTTATCACTGAGTAATTCTTCCGCGAAATCGTAAAAAGCCCCAAGTGCTGCTACCGATTCCTTCGCTTTCCACATAGGAGTCGTTCGCCGGCAATTAAACGGATTGAAAACACCTGCTGCAATCCGCGAAGACGAAGAAAGCCCCGCGTCATTGATAATCGCAACCGATTTTCCGCGCTGTTCCAGCGTCAGCGCCATCACACTTCCCGCTATTCCCTGTCCGACAATGAGGTAGTCGACTTTCATAAGCGCAAAGGTATGAGGAATGGGGAATGAGGAACGGGGAACGAGGTATGGGGTATCCGCAATAGAGAATGCACTTGGTCATACACCGAAATTGACGCTCAATTCGCAGGCTGAACCGGTTATTTTTCCGCGTTCCTCATCCCGCATTCCTCGTCCCCCATTCCCTTTTTTCGTACTTTTCGCCCTCACAACCAACCCACTTTACTATGCTCATATTCTATTGCGTTCTAGGATTTTTCATCTTCCTCGTAATTCTATTATCGTTCGTTTCTATCCAGCAAGGAACTGTTGGTATCACTACGATTTTCGGAAAGTACAGTCGCACACTTTATCCCGGACTGAATTTCAAAATTCCTTTCATCGAAAAGGTCTTCAAAAGAATTTCTGTTCAGAACCGTTCGGTGGAATTAGGATTCCAGGCGGTAACGATCGATCAGGCGAATGTCAACTTCACCGCGATGTTGCTGTACTCTGTATTGAACAACGATGAAGTGAACGTGAAAAACGTTGCCTTCAAATTCGTGAACGACCAGAACTTCATGGCTGCACTCATCCGTTCTGTAGAAGGATCGGTACGTGCATTCGTAGCAACTAAAAAACAATCTGAAATTCTTTTGCTGCGTCACGAAACAGTGAACACTGTAAAAGATCAGCTGGACCAGACGTTGGAGTCATGGGGTTACCACCTCATCGATCTTCAGCTGAACGATATTACATTCGATGAAGAAGTAATGCGCTCCATGGCGAAAGTGGTTGCATCAAACAACCTGAAGGCAGCTGCTGAGAACGAAGGACAAGCGCTCCTCATCACGAAAACAAAAGCTGCGGAAGCAGAAGGTAACGCCATCAAAATTGCAGCACAGGCAGAAAAAGAAGCTGCGCAATTACGTGGACAAGGTGTGGCTCTCTTCCGCGAAGAGGTGGCTAAGGGTATGAGTCATGCAGCGAAAATGATGCAGGATTCTGATCTTGATGCGTCATTGATTCTGTTCTCTATGTGGACAGAAGCTGTGAAGAACTTCGCTGAACACGGAGAAGGAAATGTAATCTTCCTCGACGGTTCAACCGAAGGCATGCAGAAGACCATGAAAGAAATGATGGCGATTTCCAATATGGATCTGAAGCCGAAGAAATAATTGCAATGAGATAATTAAATAAGCGTCGGGAAGAAATTTTCGGCGCTTTTTTAACTTTCAATAATCATGTGCGCGAAAAAAGTCCGTAAACCAAAACCCATCCTCACCATCGGTCGTCGTGAAACCGTCGACTTTCCTGATTTGGGGTTGTTCGGACTTACCGCGAAAATTGACACGGGTGCGAATACCACTGCGCTTCATTGTCACCATGTGCGAGTTGAAAACGACGTTCTGATTTTTCGTCTCCTCGATGAAACGCATCCCGAATATCAGGACACGGAACATCGTTTCGAGAAGTTTGAACAGAAAACGATCAAAAGTTCAATGGGCGAGTCGGAATTGCGTTACATCATCCGTACGCGAATTACTTTGGGAAGCCGTACGTTGCGGGGAATTGTTTCTCTCACCGATCGTGCGAACATGAAATATCCTGTCCTTGTCGGGCGACGATTATTGAAGAGTCGTTTCCTCGTGGATGTCTCTAAACTGAATACATTGCATAATAATTCATAGCCTATGCACATCGGGATCTTATCGCGCAATGCACATCTCTATTCAACAGCACGTATTGTTGAAGCAGCTGAACAGCGCGGACACCAGGTAACGGTTATCGATCACCAGAAATGCGTTCTTGTGATTGAGTCGAACAAACCGCGAATAATTTATCGCGGAGAGGAAGTTCCGAAATTTGATGCAATCATTCCGCGTATCGGTGCGAGCGTTACGTTCTATGGCGCGGCCGTTGTGCGACAGTTCGAACAGATGCATGTGTTCTCTACGTTGGAATCACAAGCA
>CAYUTR010000079.1:0-14784 GCA_964447465.1 uncultured Chryseobacterium sp. | reverse complement strand
ATCACATTTTATAGAACTCCGAAATGCAAAGAACAACTTTGATCCAACAGATTATTACCAAGAAAAAGTATAAGAACTACCTGGAAATTGGTTGTCAGTATGGAATGTCATTTCTTCCAACGGTTTGCAGGAATAAAATTGCAGTCGATCCGAGTTTTGACATCCCGCTGAAAAGAAAATTCAAATGGCTGTTGAAAAATCCAACGAACATACGCAACCGATATTTTGAGGAAACCAGTGATGATTTTTTTGCCAAGAGAAAAAGTGAGATTGAAAAATACGGCAAACTCGATATCGCATTTGTCGATGGCTTGCACACGTTCGAAGCTTCGCTGAAAGATGTTCTCAATTCTCTGCACTATTTGCAGGACGACGGAATAATAATCATGCACGATTGTTTCCCTCCGCACAAAGATGCCGCAGTCCCCGCAAAGCACTATGATGATGCTGCAAGTATGAATCTCCCGGGATGGGACGGCATGTGGACCGGCGATGTATGGAAAAGCATTGTGTATCTGAAAAAAGCCTTTGGTGATCAGATGGAAGTGTACGTGATCAATACCGATTTCGGATTAGGAATTGTAAAGCCGAAGGGAAAAATATCGGCATCGCTTGAGCTCAATAAAAAAATCTTCGATGAAGTGAATAAACTTACTTACGAAGAGATGATGGTGAATCCGCAGGAGATGATTGGATTGCGGGATGTGAGTTATGCGGAGAAGCTGATTAGGGAGATTTAAATTTTTCTACTCGTGAAAAGCGAGTAAACGAATATTCTCAGTGCTCTTTGCCTCATAAAAACAGCCGCGCAGCCAAGAGCAGTGCACCAAGCAAACCGATTCCAATGAACGTAATGAGGGCTATGACTTTGCTGAAAACCGAAAAGTTATAAGGACGACGATTCTCCGTGGTCCTCTTATCGCCGATATTATCGCGCACTCTTCTCCTTGCACGCAAGGCTAATATCGCAAGTATAATACTGGCTATCGCCAATAACGCTGAGACGAGCAAGAGTGTATCTGAAAAGATTACTACGCTTAAGAACAATGAGACAAGTATTCCTAGTCCGCAAATGAGATTTAAGATGGTATACAATTGCAGATTAACAATGTCGGCGTCTAAAGTCGGTTTAGAAGTTTCTGTCGCTGGTTGCGCTGCTTTCCGGGAATTACGACTGGTAATTATAGCAAACAATGCTATCCCCACGATTAATACAGTCAAAATAATGCCAACGATCGGATCATTTGATTGTGAATCTGCCTTAGCGGAATTTACTTCTTCAGTGAACGCACTTAGATCAGGCTGCTTCTCTGCACAAAGCTCCTGAGTTTCATTGGCATTCGCTTGAACAGGATCACTTTCTATTAGCGCAACATCAGGAGTTGGAATTACCTGCTGATTAGGAACAGATAGCAACGAGTCGGTATGACTTACGATCTCTGCACAGCGAATTTCATTTTCCTCTGTCGCCCTCGCTGTTGATTGCTGCACAGAGTTTGTATGTTTCCTGTGAGAGAAATCGGTGTAGCGTTGCCTTTGAAATCCTGTGTCAAAGACTGAACAGGAGCTCAAGCTAAGGAGGACTATTCCTGCAATGAGGAGAGAGAGTTTCATAAGAAGGGGTTCAGCAGTGGGGGTTAAACTATGTGCCGACAAATATGCAACAAGGTCACCGCGGTCCATAATTGAATTCCGTGAATGCGTGAATTTAATTTTGCGAAATGTGCAACATGCTCGTAATGATAGCTCAGCCTATCACTCACGCTTCGACTGCCTACCTTTCTTCACCGCGGGATAAACCCGATAGCTATCGGGACTTCGCAGCTGAAGAAAGTTGGAGGATCAAGTTGATAAGCAATTCTCACTGCTGCATACTGACGGCGCACGGCCTACTGCGTACTGCTTTGTCAACCCTCGGTACGCTTGTCCTGAGCTTGTCGAAGGGTCTGAAATTCTGGCCAATCAAATTGTAGTTACTACTCGGCCTGACAAATTCACTCACCTACTGCCTACTGCCTACTGCCCAACTGCCCTACTGCCTACTGCCCACGCGAAGTAAGTACCCTCACACTTCCTCGTTTCTCCGTATCTTTGTAAGAGTAACGATAAGGGCCCGACCGGTATTGACAGCTGGTGATCGCTTATGTAAGCACGTCGTGCGTTGTGAATATGGCACGTTAATATCAACTCTCACAATTTCAAACGGCGAGTCTAACTACGCCCTTGCTGCTTAATCCTAAGGATTAAATGGCTTTGTCACCCGGGAAGTTCCTCCTTTCTACGTCCCGGATCTGACACCGCAAATGAGAGGGCTTGCCTGTAAGGTTTCGAAGCAGGATAAGTATTAGAAACTAAGTTTGAGTTTGGCCGGCTCCGGAGCCTGACTCAGATCGAAAACCAATCTGAAGCTCAACGTGAAGAAAGCATGACCGGAATCGGTTTGGACGAGAGTTCGATTCTCTCCGGGTCCACACCTCCACAAAAAAAGTAAACGGCAGCGAATATGGCTGCCGTTTACTTTTACTTTCAAAAATCACTTCTGCGTCAAATAGTCATAGCGTAATCCACTATTACCTTCTCCCCTACCGTTCTCCTTGCGACGACCCAGCCACAGAACAACTTTTCCATTCTGCCAGCGCGCGCGTTGCCATGTCCTTGACACCACTATTCCCGAACGTGGTACTTCTTCTTCGAAGATGTAGTACGGGTTCCATTGATTCATTGCGGAATCATATCCGAATCTGAGCAATTCAGTTTGAGGACGAATGCGCTCCACAGCAACATCGTTGATGACCCGTGGCAAAGCCGCACGGCGCAACTGAATATCGCGACTCAACAACGTTCCCAATTTTATCGGGATGAACGGAATCCAGTTTTCGGGAACGGTCGACATTACATTGTATTTTATTTCGGCTGTGTTACTTGCAGGTGGCGGCGCTGATGAAGGCCCTCCAAAACTTTCGACGTACTTGCGGTAACGCAAACCGGCTTCGTAACCCGGTTCACCACCATCGAGTCCATCGGGGATAATCGTCTCAACTCCCCATACCATGTTCGCCATCTCATCACGCATGATGCTGACTTCTTCAATCGGTTCACTTTCCTGAACACGCGCCAGAACCGGTGGAACAAACAAGCGATTATCAGCCGCTGATACCGTTCCTCTCGTATGCGGTGTGTACATAGCCCAACGCTGCCAATCGTTATTAATACCGGTACCAGCTGCTCTTACAATAGTGCGTTGACCGAACACATCGGTAACCACAATATTTTTCAGATTGCACAAGCTTCCTGCCGCCACGTTGTAAGGTAACACGGTCCAATCGTTACTGTAGATCAACCCGAATTCAGCGAACAGCAATCGTGCTGTATCAGTTGTTGATGCGGTGATACCTCCGAAATTCACTATACGATCTTCCATTTCCCACCAGCGCGGTGCAGGCATTCCTGTGAAAATTGTTCTTGAAGGCAGCACAGAAAAATGATCGGTCTTGATCAGGCTGGTATCCGGAGCACCTGCAACAAGCGAAGCAGAATACCGGGACGCAACTGTTTCCACATCGAAAGAATACCAGTCGAGATGACCCTGGTAATACTCATCGGCAGTAAGGACCGTATAGGCAGAAGCAGATTTTGGTGCTGAGCACGCGAATTGATATTCAAGATGACTTTCATGCCACGCTGTATCTGTTGCCCCGTCTGGTTGCGAATACACCCGTTCAAACCACTGGACAAATGCAACACCAGCGGCGTCAGCATTTGTATTAGCAGGGGAAAGAAAATCGGATACTACCTGGCTCACTACTTTTAAATGTTTGTAGAGCACGTAACCGTCGATCGCTCTGCCGCCGGAAACTGCAAGCATACTTTGCCAAAGTTCATTGTTGCTGAAAAGATCTGCATCGGAAACTGCGGGTACAGCAGGTATAGTGAACTGCAATGCCGCACTCGCTTTCAATTGTGTTTCAATAGATGCAATAGTAGCGGGCGTTTCGCCGGCAGTCGTCAGAGTTTTCCGGAGTATCCGCAAAAACTGGCGGCCCATGTCAAGACGTAACATGAGATCGGGTGCAATCATCTCACGTTCAACAGAACTTTCAAGTGGAATGTCCTGATTATAACCAGCGGCGGTTGCGCCCTTTTTCGAAACGCGGTTTACCTGAGTGGTTTCCATTTCCAGTTTAGCGAAGATCGCGCTACCGGTATCTTCTCCGCGCAACTCGCCAAGTTGCCACTGACGGGTCAACATCCAGATTGCATCGCGCACTTCTGCGCGAAGTGAGCGTTCAAAATTCGGTTTTCGCGGACGCGGTTCGAGTCTGTTCCAAACCTGTAATGCAGACGTTGTTATCGATGGAGGCATATCAAAAAACTTTTGCGTGATTAACTCGAGTATTGTGTAATATCAATCGGGCCAGTCTGACCCGAAGCCGCATTAACAATGTTGCGGCCAAAATCCAATGACGGTGATGCCGAAGAACCGGTAACCGGCGCCATCAGTGCAGGCAACACCTGAGAGAGGAAAGTTTTCTGAATCATGTCCGGCTCTACTGCGCGCTTCTTCGCCATCTCCATGGTTTCATTCAGCGTATCCATGAGATCATTCCAGGTCCAGTTGCCTTTGATTTCAGGAGTGACTGCCAGCAGAATACTTTGCGGTGCTTCATTGTTAGGTTGATCGTAGTGCATCGCAATTCCGGTGGTTACCTTCTCCATTGGAATTTCTTCCACCCATTCATCAACAAGGAGACCCGCGTGAAGCTGCGTGGTAGTATAACCCGAAGGAAGTTCCATCACCACAGAAACCGGATCGCCCGGGTATTCATAGTCTGCCGGAACTTCAAGACCGAGCCAGCGGTCATTACCTGTGAGATCAAGTGGAAGCTGTACCACATGGTGTTCAGCGTCCACTAGCGCGTCACTTCGGTTTGTAACCGTTTCCGCAAGCAGCATCAGTTTGCGGTAATTCCCCATTTGCGGACGAACGCGTGAAGCACCGTGCATCCATTCATCTATTGCGTAATCACCGACACCCGACAGCAAGACTGTGCTGTTGAATGAAAGTGTGTAGTCTGAAGTATTGTGCAGGTTAAATTCAGGGAACACTCTGAAATTTCTTCCGAAGATATCTTTGGCAATTTCGGACAGTTCACGCGCCTTGCTCATTTCATCAGTTAGCGAACCTAATGCAGTCATACGCGCAGAGGAATTGTTGTAACGCTTCTGCAATTCCGCTTCCACCGGCAGTGCCTGGTTTACCAAAACATCGCGCGCATCGGTGCTGAACGTAATAGCATTGGAAGGAATAGAACCGTCAATACCAAATAATGCGGCAGCAAGAAGTGCGTCACGTAAGTTATCCAGATCGCTCGAAGTGAAACCAGAGTTCTGCGCAGCAATGCGTGTAGCAGTCAGCATATTTTTTACATCCAGCAATCCATTATAGCCGGAGCTCGTTGCCGGTCCGATGGCTTCTGTGAGTCGCGCCTGCAATGTCACGGTAGTTACTCCTGCAGTGGAAGTTTGCAATACGCCGGAAGTTTCGGCAGGCGTAAGGAAATCTTCTGCCGTAAGTGCTCTGCTGTTTCCAAGCAGTTGTAGCAGGCTTCGCAGAACCGGAGCGAGTTCGAACACCGTGCTTTCGTCGGAAGCAAATCCACTGCGATCTTTATACTGAATGGTGATCACTGAAGTATCGCTTACGGCAACATTTTTCGAAACGAAATAGGAAACACGCTTCGACAACTCGGCCGAATCGTTGAACTCCATGCTGCCCAGTGTTCCAAACATGAACACCAGATCGATCGGTTCCACCGTAAGATCAGCCATGCTCACAGTTATACTTTGTGGCAGATTCAGGGAATCGGTATATCCAACACGGATAAGAATTTTAGCTGGCGGAGGCAACTGTTGTTGCAGCCAGCTGTTGAAAGCCGGTTCGCTGAATGCTCGCGAAGTTTTGAGTGTACCCCACACCGATGTTGCCGCCGATGAAGGATTAAGCTGTATCGCAAAACGATGGGTGACTACGTTCGACCTGCGCGGAGTATTAATGATCTCAGGTTCAGGTATAGTATTTCCCTCTCCCATAGCTTTCAGTACAGAACCCGACCGCTCAAAGTTGCCCTTCGCAACCTGGTACACCGCTTCTGAAAGAAGAAGGTCTCCGATTGCGTCCATATCGTCAGTAATTTTTGTGATCTCTGCTTCGATCAACGCTTTTGACGCAGTAGAAATTGATAACCCATTATCCCATGGTGTTGAAGTTTCGCGGAATGCTTCGATCAGCTTGAGACCGTCGGTTACATTTCGCGATTCAAAATCCTGGATGTTTCCTGTCGGAGTATTCACTACCACACCACCCGACACCAACGGATACTTAAAGCGGATGTCGAGGATGTATTGGTCAAGGTTATAATTTGTGACTGTCTGACTTTGTGCATCATGCAGTCCCCTTTCGAATTGGTAACCCAATAATCCGGCGAGTGATTGTCCTTTGCGTACTCCTTCAAGATAAAACAGCGCCTTTCGCACACGTGCAGAAGTGAGATTGACCGCGAGCGCATCATCGTTGGATCCGGTAGCACGATGTGCTACATAACCTGCACGAAGTATTGCTGAAGTTACCGCGTGATTCATCGATGGCGCGAGAATGAATCCTTCATTGTCAGGATTGATTCTCGGGGTAGGAATAATCTGGTTGGACGCCGCATCCAGCATGAGTTGAGTAAATGGATCGCTGCCGAGGTATTCGAACGATGTTGTTGAATAACTGATACTGATTGGCGGCAGACTTATTGCAGGCGCGACAGGTTGTTTTAACCCCTGGTCTGCTGCTAAATTTGGTGAACTTGTTGTGGCGGCGCTCGCTCCAGTAACTTCTACTACACTGATACCTGGCAGAGGCCCCGGACGAACCTCTTCGAGAATGCTGTATGCACCGAGAAAAAGTCCCTCAGGTTTGATCTCCCTTTGCTCCAGCAGACGATCCGTAACCAATCCTGTCATCCACGAATCATAACGGTAATTGCAAATATCAAGGTGCTCGGCAAAACAACGCTCTAGTCTCGCCGTTGGAACGTTCGCAAGACAATTCAGAGCTTCCTTCACCTGACTAAGATTATCAGTACAAGGACTTCCTTTGGTCATTACGCGATCGATGAACAATTCCATCGAAAGATTTCCAGAGACCTGCGGAACAGGTTGCGACAGGTAATTCCACTTAGCCTGTTCCAACTGTAAATTTCTTGATTGGGCAGAATAGACCTGCTCAATTACCTGATCAACTTCTGTCTGTGTTGCAAGACGCAACTGTTCTTTAAAATCAGAAGTGCTCTTGGTCAGAGCCGATGCATCATCCGCAGAAATTTTTTCAATTGCCGCTTCAATACGTATTTCATTCTGCAATATGACTTCTGCGGTAATCGAAGAATGCAAAGTGGCCAGTGTTTCTGCGGTTGCGTTACCGGGTTTGGTAGGATTTATGAGATTAATCAACTCATTATCGATCGTTGCATTGGCACTAATCACACCAGCTGTTTGTTGAAGGCAATAAGAAGCATTCAAATACTCCACAAAAATGGCATGGCGAAGTAAAAGATATAACAATGCCTGTGGTGGTTTCTGCGAAGCCGTTGCACCTATATTGGTGAAATCCTCATCACGTATCTGCTGAAGCGTACTCAGTTTCAGCCACTCGATATAATTTTTCGTTGTTGCAGGAATATCCTGAACCCGGCGGTTTTCTGATAGAAGAAGCGTGTCGATGACTGGTCCGTTGAGCAGACGATGCTGCTGCAGGAAGGTCATGCTGAAGATGCGCGGGATCTGACTGTACACAAATCCAAGGCTATTGAATATGCTGTCAAATGTTTGCTCCTGCGTTCCGTTGAGTTGCGGAAATCCAACTGTATTCCCGCCAGCACCGCCAACAAATCTGTACAGGTTCCACATGAGGTAAGAGCCGCCCGTGAAACGCTGGTAATATTCGACCGAACTCGGATGCAGCCCAAGAATGTCAACGAGCATGGCTTTCGGATCAAGCGAACTGTTCGGATTTGTTTTACCAACAAAGCTTACATCGTTCGCCATTCCGGTCCACAGCGTATCCAGGGGTTTTAAAATCCCGGTATACAGCTTAGACCGGAATGAAGTGGTGTCGCTATACTTCCATCGTGAGTAAACGGTTGCGGGATGAACGCCATACGGTTGGTGACCAACGCGAAGTGCAGGGATCAAGCCCCTGCCATGAACAAACTCTGTGAAGAACGACTTTGTTGAATTGATCACCGTCGACGTTGCTGAAGGATGCAACATCTGCTTCATATAATATCCCAATGTAGCAGGCCAGAGCGCGCGATTCATACAGATCGATTCACAGCCATCGGTGCCATCGCTATGGAAGACATGCGCCATCACATCATTGGAAATCCCAAGTGCTTCTGCGAAACGCTGACCGTCCGGTTTTTCCGCATGATCGGTTTGTGGAGTGAACAACGGCGACAAGCGTTCGATGCGGAAGCTTTCTTCCTGTCCGGGTTCAAGACTGGCATAACCCGAACCTTGTGCATCGGTATTATTTGTCGGTGTGCCCTGAGGTACCAGCGCAAAACCGGTGCGGTAGTGGTGTCCTTCGAGCAGATCCTCGAACTGTTGTTTGCCGGCATCGGCATTGGAAGAAATTTTAAGTCCCAGAACCAACAATCTGGAAAACCCATTTTCCATTTCCTGCTTGGAGAGTTTGATACGAATACCCATCCCTACTTTTTCCGCTTCAGAAAAATCGGTTTGCCATTTCAGCTCAGGCGGCATGTTCACTTCTCCATTAACCTGGTTAAGTAGATTCGTATAGTCGGCAGAAGGGTCGAGACCAACCTGCAGTACAAGCGGAACAGGGGAACCGAGAACTTCACGGTAAGTTGTTCCATCGTACAAACGCACAGCAAACCGATCAGGCATTATGCGTGTTGTTGGTGGTTCTGTCCATCCTGTTGGTTTGATCGACAGAACAGGAAGTACCGGATCAACCGGCAGTGGATTTCCGATCGGCACCGGAGCTGAAGGTTTATCCAATGGATTGGTCGGCTCGGTCTGTTGTGCTATCCACGCAGCACGACGGGAACCATATGCATTTGCGAGTACGCGCCATGCGCCTAATTCGAGATCCTGGTCACCACCGGCTCTCCATGTTTCTGACCAGAAAACTCCTGCTGCATCATACTCATCCTGCGCCAGTCTTTGCTCATGTGTGTCTATTGCAATATCATCAGGATAAATTCGTACCCAAAGTTCATAGATGTCTTCCACCCGTTGGTTTTTCGGAACCAGTTGCATGACTTCCGGCAATTTAAATTCTGTCTCGATCTCAGCAACTTTCAGGTTGGGATTTTCGCCGCCTGGCTGCACTCTTGTCACATGCTTGATAATCATGAATCGTGTTTCCACACGTACCGGCAGAAGCGCAAAAGGTAAATCATCGGAAAGCAGGCTTACTGCTATGCGGGGATCTGCTTTAATAAAAAAGTCAGCAAGTATCTTCGCGAGATCCTTGATCAGATTCACAAATATTTTTTCCCGACGATTAACCTCGCTAAGCAGATCCTTCAGCTGTTTTTCCAGCGCCTTTAATTGCTTCTTGATTTCATTCGATTGCGGCTCAAGTTTCAGCCTGGCTATCGAAGCTTCGAGTGGAGCAAGCAATTCACGCTCCTCACGCAACTCTTCCTGTGCGTGCTCCACATTGAGCGTTGCTTCGCGTATCTGGTTCTGAAAATCTTCCAGTTCAAACACTTCGAGCGAAGGTGAAATTTTCTCCAGAAGACGACTGGCCTTATCAAGCAATACCTGATTGCGTTCATCCCGCTTCGCAAGCTTCTTCAGTATTTTTTCCTGGGCCGTAATCAGTGATGAAACACGCTTATCCGTTTTTGTGACTGTCCCTTTCTCCAGGTCAGCGTTAAAAGCAACCAAGGCGTCATCAATCAGCTGCAGCTCAGCAGCGAGATCTTTTGTTTCCTGTAAAACTGACTTTGCCTCTTCAAGAAGAGCAATCAGCTCCTGCATTTCACTCGTTTCCATAATATGGAGTTAAATAGGATGAATCGATTTCGGAATTAAACAACCACGGGTAACATTTCGTGTGCATGGATCGCTACCATCACCGGATTCTGGTAAAGTATCATCGCCATGTTTGCGGCGTTACCTCCCCACGGTATTGCAGGTCCGGGAGAAGCAGACGACAGATCAGGTATGTGACTATCTGCTGCTGAAACTACGCTGCTGACATCTACAAATCCGGTAGAAGTAACAGTAACGTCATCCCATGCCAGATCATTCCACGTAGCCGGAGCCCCTGGACCGTTAAGGTCAAGACCAAAGCGAGGTTCGCCCGGACGTTCCATGATTACAAAATAATAGCCGGGTTCATCGTCAACAGTGATATCGCCGATCGCTTCTTCTGCTGTCAAATCAAATCCGATAAACGTAATATCCGGTTCTGTTTTAGCACCGAAAACCGGATAGATCTCTGTTCCGGGATCCATGAGGCGATGCGCATCTTTATTCGGTGTAGTGTCAGTGTTCAACTGCCATTTAGCTTTCACTGCGTAGATCACTGCGTTTGGAAATTTTTTCAGCAGGTCGCCGCGGATAACCAATACAAGTTTGGATTCTGCACCACCGGCTAAACGTGCGTTGTGATCACCCAGCACGGACGTGCTCAGCCACTCGTGAATATTGCCGATGTCCTTCACCTGATCTTCGAAATCTTTTTTGTTGAGATTACTTGTATTCACAAGGTCCCTATTCTCCCAGAAATGTTTGAAGTAAGTGCCGCGCTGATCGGTCGGATATTCTCTCCAGAGTAATTCGCGTCCCATTTCATAGTTTGCACCCACCATGTAGGATTCTATGAACTTCTGGTTGGTCTCTAACAATGAAATTGTATTCTGTGGAATGAGGTTCAGGTTCGGGATAAAGAAATCGGGGCCAAGATCGCGAAGTGATTTGTACAAAGGCTGTCGCAACGATGGCGCCGCGAGTGCCGGAACAATTTTATCCGGAATGGCCGGAGCAACAACTTGTGCATTTTGAGTAAAGACAATTGTATTATAAAAACGGATCGGCATACTCACCGTAGGAAGCAATGCATCCACTACTTCGCCAGCAACCACGTTGAGATTAAGCGCAGGTGCAGCCGGAGCTGTTACCCAGTTCACTGCGGTAAACACCGTATTGAAATCCTGTAATGCATTCTGAAAAGCGATTGTCTCAACGTTATTCGTGGCAACAACATTTTGTCCCGGAGAAGCAGTTTTGAAATTATACCCGCTCGCATTTACCGCGAGCGTATTGCCCACCATCAGGTTCATTAACGTTGTATCAACCTGGTTGGCAATTGAAGGTAAAGGTTGCTTGGAAGTTGCACCGGGCAGCACACCACTCGACATGTTTGTTACGGTCTGTGTAAAGGCTACCTGATTAGGATCCATCCTTTTCATAACAGGTCCGTTTGGCCGGCGAAGTTTTCTGAACACTGCCGACTTAGCAGCATCAGGCAATATTGAATCTGTTGCTTTTTTCTGCAGCGTTGCACTACCCGATTTCACGCGAGCGAGAACAGTATTGGTCATCGAAAGACTTTGTTCTGCCGGCTGACCACCTAAATGTTTCTGATGCATAGCAAGTGTACTTTCAACTGCCGTCTGCAACCACTTTATTTTTTTGTTCGCCTCAATTACTTCTCCAAGTTGCGCCCATGCCTGGTCCATGAGTTTATCCTGATTCTTCCGCACAAATTCTGCGCCGAGCGCAGCAGCCACGCGGTTGCGCGGATCGAGATTCAGCTCGTGCAGCCAGGAATTATTACTGGTGTCCACTGTGCGTTTCAGTGCATGCCAACGCCCATAAATCGGTGGCGCAACAATCGGGTCGTCCGTTACAGAACTTCCTGCTATGGATGTGCTGGCATAATAACTTCCTGAAGTGCCGAATGATGCCAGCGTCATATCTTCTCCAAGGTTTACAAGATCGGCCAGTTGTTTACGGAACGGAACCGGAGTTGAAGCATCAGGAAATGGATAAGCTTCACATTCATTGCCGGGAATCCTTAACGCACCCTCTAACCGCAGTGTACCTTCATCAGGTGAAGTGCCACCCTGATAATGCAGGTTGTATCCAGGCTCCTGAATATCCATCGGCCTTCTTCCTACGCGATTGTCAAGTTCTCGCGGTTTGAGTTGTCGAACGAGATATTCAAAATCGCCGGTTGCACCGGTGCGGAAATACCATTCGAAGTAAATAGGAAATTCGCCGGCGAACTGTGCGTGTGAAGCAGGAACGCCCCAGGCAGGAGTTTGTGCTTTTATGGTCGCAAGACTAGCCGCGTCTGCACCTAGTCCGACAAGGCGTCCTGTTTCAAATGCCGGAATGAGAAATGCGCAATAAGAAGTATTGGCATCGAGTTTACGCGGACAGATAATCCGAGAGATCGCGATGTCGGGGTTTTGTCCGAGCTCTGTATTCAGA
The DNA here is from genome assembly GCA_964447465.1 of uncultured Chryseobacterium sp. GTDB lineage: Bacteria > Bacteroidota > Bacteroidia > Palsa-965 > Palsa-965. The sequence goes on along the minus strand of CAYUTR010000079.1, from coordinate 2,259 downwards.
TTGGAAACAGCGGTGTTTACATTCGCTGAATTCGTTGGATCAATATCGGAGTTTGCATGAACGTGCGCCCAGGCCCATGTTTCATCGTGCTTGGGTAAAGGCCAGTTAGCCGAATTACTCTCAGTGAGTTTGATAGAGTTCAGCGGAGCATTTCCTAATTCCGTGTTCCGGGTGAATTCATCTTCCTTAAGTACAACGAGAACGAGCCACGGACGAAGCTTATGCGAAGAATGTGCCTGCGCTGGTGTATATCGCCATGGAAAATCTTCTTCGTAAAAATCGACGTAAGGAAAATAATTCGGTTCAAAATTCGTGATCCAGTGATGCGGTTCTGTTTTGACAATAACACTCGCGTTGATCCCGAGAATATCACCGGGCCCGATAACTTCGAGGTTTACGGAAATGGGTGACTGCGCCACATTGTCTGCCTTTACTATGACATTGACATTGAGTGATGCGCGTTCGTCGGCGTCTCCGCTTCCGGAAGTACCGAAGTTTTCTGTTTCGGTGATCTTGTTGCCGATGCCGCGGCGCATCCATGGCAGGAAGGAATAATGAGGTAATGTCATAAGTTATGCAGCTTCAAAAGTTGGAACAACCTGGAGTGTACCTTCCAGTTCGGGTGATTGAGCAAGCAGTTCTTCGAGCAACTGTCTCGCTTCTGCTTCGCTTTCAGCAAACAGGCTGTTATGCACGGTGAGATCACTGACAAGCGTAACCGCGTAATTCTGTTGTGTGAGGTTTACTTTAGGCGGCGCCCAGTGGGACACAGGTTTGTGTTGGCTTCCCAGGCCCGATTGCGCTGCAGCATTGTTCTCAAGGAAAGCGCTGAAGACAGAACCGGTGAGCACTTGTGGATTTGGATCTGCTACCGGGTTGTAGCGCGAGTCCATATACACAAGTTCAAACTCCACAGGTCGTTCATGAAAGAAAGTTGCCGTTAGCTGATCACTTCCCTGTACCTGTACACCGGAATTGTATTTTTCAAAAGACGCACGTGAGAGACGATCGCCGTCGCTCAGCGTAGTGAACTCTCCCGGCGCAAAAAATTCCTTGAGATTTGTCTCCGGAAATAGGTTGCTGCCTGCATCGGTAATATCAATTGAGAAAAGTTTTGCACCGGAAGGTTGCTGGTTACCAAATCGATTGATCGTGAAATCCAGTGGAACTACTTTCTGGCTCACGGCCATTGCTCCCTGTGGATGCACAACCACTACACCGGGTTGATCTTCCAATTCACGAACCGTTACAAGCAGAGGCCTGTTGGTCGGCAGTTCCGCTACCCAGTTCTTTTTATCCTGCACCGCTTCGATCAGTTTTGGCAGCACATCTATATTCGGCAACGTGGTTGTAGCTGAGTCGCCAAATGTTTTGTTGAAGTCGACACTGAAATCGAGCGGGCCGATGCTGAAGGTTGCTGAACCCCACACATGCCATGGTGTAGGTCCTTCGAGTGTTCCCGAGAGAGAGATTCCGAATACCGCGTCGTTCTTCCAATAAACCGTGAGCGAACCGCCAACCGAAATAATAAAATAGAATGGTGCGAACCGGAACAATGCGTCGAAACCAAGATGCCCATCGACATGCACTTTGTTGCTGACCTTGAAATAGAAATCGATTCCTGCACCGAACTGCACTGTGTTAGATGTAACAGCGAAGTAGGACTGCAATGTCAATCGCGGATTATCTCCGCCAAGCAGGTTCACCGTTAAGCGGCCCAACGATGGAAAGTTGAGCGCGGGTGGATGGAAGCTAGGGTGGAAGCCACCAACGGTAAGCACGAACACAGGATTCTCTCCCCACTTCATGCGGAATGCCATACCACCCGACAGCGTCATCCAGATCAGTCGCGAATCAAAGAGTAACGCATCAAAGGTGATATACTTCGCTTCGAAGTCAATCGTTCCAATAAAGTTGATCTGCAGTTTGAGCAACTGCTTGTTCTCATCCGGAAGCACAGCTTTGATCACTCCGATGAGCGCCAGTCGTACAGGATCGGGCAGCTCGATGAACAAACCAACTTCTGCTGTGATCAACGTAGGGCTTCCCCAACCAATGAGTGCCATCGGTCCGAAAGAATAGCGTCCGTCCTGGATCGGAAATGCTGATTCCAGACTGGAGAGAATGGTATTCATATTCGCAACAGGATCCGCCGGGAAAAGAATAGTGTCGAGTGAATTATTGCGAACACCATCACTCAGCACCTGGAAGTTCATCGTGCGGTGAAGCCCGATGAGTCCGCCAACACCATTGAGTGTA
>CAYUTR010000078.1:0-14855 GCA_964447465.1 uncultured Chryseobacterium sp. | reverse complement strand
ACGAAAATAAACAATTACAACGTGTGCCGCGGGTATTTACTCCCGTGTAATCCGCTGCGTTGTGCGCAAATCTCCTGCAATTACTTCAACGATGTAAGATCCAACCGTTAATGCCGACAAATCGATCACAGCAATCGGCGCATTTGCATTCTGCCTGGACACGATTCTTCCGGTGAGATCCAGAATCCTGATTTCAGTGAATGCACTGTTTGAAGTTACCGTCAGAAGATCGTGCACAGGATTCGGATAACAGCTTACAATTAACTCCGACGCTGTTTCATTAATTCCTACCTCGGTCATCGTGTAACAACCTGATGTGTCGGTGCAGGAATTCTGAGTCACGACGCACGCATATTCTCCATCGGCAGTTGCGGTGTATGAAAAGGCAGTTGCTCCCGCGATTGGATTTCCGGTGCTGCAATCAATCCATTGATAGGTTGCTCCGGCAGCATTTGACCAAAGTGTCGACCACGAAACCGTGAGTGAAGTGTCTACCGTGTTTACAGTTAAACTGGTTGTAACTGTGCTATCGCATCCGTTCGGTCGGGGTATAAGATCTATATAAGTTCCGCTGGACGTATACACGTTGCTGCCCACAACAACCGAATCGCCGCCGCATATCGTGAGTGTCTGTGTTGTGGCTACCGCAGGAATTCCGGTGACGTTTACAATTCTTATGGTATCACATCCATTTTCTGAATTATCAATCCAGCTGAATTTTTCTGTGGGTGTATAGGCTTGGTTAAATTCAAGGCAAACTAATTGAGCATAGCCAGGAGAAAATTCAGTTGCTACAAAGTGCAGGCCGTTGAGTATTGCCGTATCGCCAGAGCACAGGTTCATTGTGTAGTTCATTGTTACAGGAGTGCACATCTGGTACTGGGAAATGTAGAGATCTGCAGTGTATATAGGGGACGTAGTAATCATTGTAACTCCTGACGCCGGATTGAAATCAATGGAATCATAAACCGCACCGCTGATATTGAATCGGCCATCGGGTGTTGATCCCATTCCTGCGATCGTACCATTACCATGGAGCGACTTAACGAATTGCAATTGGCCCCAACTCAAACTGTAGGCGGCCCAGAAGACGTTAATGCCTCCGTACACAAAAGAGTAACCAGTGTCGGGATCGAAATCGGTGATGGCTCCAACGACTCCAGCGGCCATAATATCCCCGCTCGGCATAAAGAACAAACTTTGGATGTACGCATTGTAGCCAAGATCAACTGTCCAATAATTATTTCCAGCGCCGTCAAAATTTTTCAGGCAATAATCGGTTGAAGCAACAACTTGTGTCGACGACTGATGTTCTGCGACGCACTTAAATTCTGTGGACTGCGACGGAATCGTATAAACCCAGTTGAACTGAAAATTCGAATTTAGACTTAGTACGTATCCGTTCAAATCACCTGTCGCCATGATCACATGACTGGAAGAATCGGGAGCGAAATCGCATGTGTCTGAAAAGGCACCTGCAATAACAATATTGCCGTTCATTTTCGCTACGTCGTAAGCTTTGTCAAGATATCCGCCGCCCCAGGAAGCACTCTGTACGTAGTTGCCGCTTGTAGTAAGCTCTATGCAGAAGCACTCATGAGCCCCATTGCCATTCAGCATCACTGTGCCTGCGCCCGGATCTGCATCCATGCCCGTAAAGGAACCGTAAATTCCTACAACGCATAAATTACCACCTGTAGTAAAACAGATTGCATTCGCCTGCGACCAACCGGTAAACGCTTTTGCCCAGATAAGTCCGCCACTGGGATTGAATTTGGCAACAAAACTTCCGAAAATTCCTGAAGGGCTGATGAGATTATACGTCGCAGGGGAAGGATCAAAATCAACCGTATCATTAAAAAATCCACAGACATAAATTCCAGACGGGTCGACGATCACATCATTGATGCGCTCACCGAAGTTTCCTGCCAGCGGAATCGACATAAGATACATTCCTGCAGTGTCATATTTTACAAGAAGCGCATCTTCACCACCTTGATTGTTTAGTGTTACCGTAGTTGCCCCAGGAGCAACATCGATTGATGGACTTGAAAAGCTGCCATATAGATACATGTATCCATCATAATCTGTTAAGCTTCGTCCCAGATTTTCTTGTCCGGCACCACCAATACTATACGCATGGTTGAAGTTGTGCTGACCATAGGAGGTTAGCATTGAAAAGAAAAGAAGTAAAAGAGTTGATGTGCAAAGTCGGATTGTCTTCATGGAGTTGAGTTTATAGTCTCAAAATTCCATGAATTGCAGCATGTTGTCTTGGGCAATCATACAAGTGCAAGCTTTGGCTTTACAAGTTATACAGCCAGTCATACCGGCGACTTTGCCGGATTGATAAGTGAGGCGTTTTCCTGAATAGTCGATGCACTAATCACTATCTTAGTGTTATGAGATTTTTCGCGCTGATAATCGTACTGCTTTTCAAGCTTTCTTTACTTGCACAAACGGCACCGCCGCCACCTCCGCCACCGCCACCTCCTCCAGGAGTGACGGTTAAGACAACCAAAGTAACTGACACAAATGCAGTGTACTCTTTCGCGGAGCAAATGCCGCGTTTTCCCGGTGGTGAAGGTGAGTTTCAAAAGTACTTGAAGACGAATATTCATTATCCGGATTCCGCAAAGAAATACGGACGGGAAGGAACGGTGTATGTATATTTTGAGGTGAAGAAGGACGGAAAAATTCAGAACGTGAAATGCATGAGAGGCGTTCACAATGCACCGGAGCTATGTGAGGAGGCGATGAGGGTCATTTCTGCAATGCCAGAATGGGAGCCTGGAAAAATGAATGGAAGGAATGTGACGGTTGGTATGACTGTGCCTTTGAGATTTTCACTGCATTGAAACCTTCCAGAACCGGTTCTGATATGAAAAAGACAATTGCTCTAATTTCTGGTTGCAGTGCAATCCTGTTTCTGCTTTCGATGAAGGCCGTTGGAGTTTATTCTCAGGCTTATTATCCCGGAGGAAAAACTGCAATGGAAGCATACTTCAAGGACAGTTTGCGCTATCCGGAATCCGAGAAGAAAGCGGGTAAGGAAGAAATTATCCGGGTTACGTTCGAAGTTTCAGCTGAAGGGGTAGCTCAAAATCCTCAGATGACTTCACTGTTCGGAGGGTCAATAGGTTTTGATGAAGAAGTTAAGCGGCTCATCAGTGATATGCCGAAATGGGAACCGGACGTAGACGGGAAAGGAAAGCCGATCGCCTCGATGGAGTATACAATTGTTAGCTTTCGATTGCCGGATTCGTTAGTAAAAGTGCCAGGCGGCAACGACTCTGTTGTCTATAGTTTTGCTGAAGAAATGCCACACATGCAAGGTGGAGAAAGTTCGTTCCAAACTTATTTGCAATGGATGATTCATTATCCGCAAATGGAACTGGAGCAAGGGAAAGATGGAACCGTTTACATCTATTTTGAGGTGACTGATTAAAGGCAGTATCGCGAACGTAAAATGTCAGAAGGGAGTGCCGGGTGCACCTGGTTTAGCAAAAGAGGCTATACGGGTAATTAAAGAAATGCCCCGATGGATTCCTGGAAGAATGAATGGCAAACCAGTGCGTGTTGGAATGACGGTGCCTATGAGATTTCAACTGCAATGAGATGAGGTATTCGTTGACAATTTTATTCTTCATTTGTTCAGTGCGACTATTTGCACAGGATACACTTCCGAAAGAAACGATGCCGATGTTCCCTGGAGGAGAAGGTGCGTTTCAGGCCTATTTGCGCGCCAATATTGTTTACCCGGATTCTGCAATTGATCTTGGACTGGAGGGAATTGCATATGTTTCTTTTGAAATCGATTCCACGGGCAAGATTGGTAATGTGAAAGTGATTAAGAAAGTTCCGGGCGCACCCATTCTCGATCGCGAGGCAATTCGTGTAATTTCTGCCATGCCTGATTGGACTCCGGGAACCATGAATGGAAAGCGATGTAAAGTTGTAATGTCTGTTCCAGTCAGGTTTCAAATTACGATCGAAGATGCCGACCGAAGGAAAAAAGAAATCAAAGAGCAGAAGAAAGCGGAAAAGAAAAAAACGAAATAGCGATGAAACGTACGATTTTTATTTTCACTGCAGTTATTGCAAGCCTGACATGCGTTTCATGGATGATAGCGGATTACACATGGGCCACTTATCCGGGAGGAAAAGCAGCTATGGAGAAATTTATCAAGGATAGCTTGCGTTACCCGGATTATGAAAAAAAAGAAGGTCTCGAATCGATTGTTTCAGTTAGTTTCGAGATTACGAAAGAAGGAGCAGTTGCCAATCCGAACCCAGTTTTTATCAGTGGAAGTTCAAAAGGCTTTCTGGATGAAAGTAAACGTTTAGTTCTTTCAATGCCGAACTGGAATCCTGCAACTAAAAATGGTCGGCCCATAGCAGGCAGAGGTGAATCTTGGGTGTATTTTGAGTTGCCCGATTCATTAGTTCATCTTCCTCCTCCGTCAGATGATACCACCTTGTATGTGGATATTCATATCGTTGACTCAACACCACTATTCGTTGGAGGAGAATCCGCAATGTTCAGATTTATCTATAATTCTGTTCGATATCCACAGATGGAAAAGGAAATGGGCAAAATGGGAACGGTTTATATTTCATATACTGTCGAACGGAATGGTAAAGTAAATAACGTGTATGCAATTCAGGAAGTTGAAGGCGCTCCTGGTTTGACACGCGAATCCATTCGGGTAGTGAATTCGCTTCCCCGATTCCGTCCTGCAATGATTAAGGGCAAGGCCGTCCGTTGGATGTACGTTGTTCCGATTAAATTCACCCTGATTTAGCCGCACAAACTTCCTTAAGTCATTGAACGTTAAGTTTTCCCCCTATCTTAGCCAAAGTACCGCTTAACTCTGTTAAAATTGGCTGATTCAGTCCTCAAGCTCTCCTCGGGCCTCATCAAAAAGACCGAAAAAATCCTACATTTGTTGGACACCCGGCAGAAGGAAAATGAGCGCTTGAAAGACGCTGTTAACCAACTGAAAAACAGGGTGGAAGAGCTGGAACTGGCCAACAAAGATCTTGAGAATAAAAACAAAAGCCTCAAAATCGCGAAAGCTGTTTCCGGTGACAATGAAAAGAATCTTGCTTTAAAACTTAGAATAAACGAGTTAGTGCGTGAAATCGATAAGTGTATCGCACAGCTTAACAGGTAATCAAGTCAGTAAAGAAGAGTGTCCGGACGATGCAAACCATGTCTGGATTGTTTAGAAAATGAGCGAAAAGTCAGTCAAAATAACAATCGCAGGTCGTACATATCCGCTCACCGTGGATGTGAAAGAAGAGCAGGCAGTGATCGATGCAGCAAAACGCATCAACGATCGTGTCGCTCAACTTGAAACCACGTACCTCGTGAAAGACAAGCAGGATCTGCTTGCCATGACTGCACTTCAATTCGCATCTCAATATCTTGACAATAAGTCGAAAACAGTTGACAACCAGGACGACATCATCAAAAACCTGAACCAACTGCACGGACTTATGGACTCTTTCCTGGCCGTTAAACCAGCAAGCGCATAATATTTGCGCATTGCGCATTGATTATTGCGTACTGGGTTAACAAGTTACTGTTAACGGTTTCACAACATTGACTGGTTCTTCAGAGGGCTTAAAGCGGATTTTTGTTTAACGTACACTTTGTCATCCTGAGCGTAGTCGAAGGGTGGCAAAAACAAAAACGCATTTAAAACCGAAAGTATGCCACCGTATCTTATTCCTATCATTATTGGTGTTGGCGCACTACTCGTTGGAATTCTTGTTACTGCAACTATTCTCCGCAAAGCCGTTGAACGCAAAGCAAGCGATAAGCTGAAGCTGGCTGAACTCGAAGGAGAAAATATCAAGAAGGAAAAACTGTTGCAGGCAAAAGAGAAATTTCTCCAGCTGAAACAGGAACACGAGAAAGCTATCAACGAACGTAACAATCAGGCCAACCAGGCGGAGAACCGCTTCAAGCAGAAAGAAACCACGCTCAACCAGAAAATGGAAGAGGTGAAACGCAAAGAAGCCGAGTTCGATAAACGTAAACGCGATCTCGAACATCAGCTCGATATGATTGCAGTTCGCCAGGAAGATATTGAGAAGCTGCACCGTAAACAGGTTGAGCAACTCGAAACTATATCGGGAATTTCTGCCGACGAAGCAAAATCACAAATCGTAGAATCGCTCAAAGCAGAAGCGAAGACAGACTCGATGTCGTACATCAAAGAAATGATGGATGAAGCGAAGATGACTGCAAACAAAGAAGCGAAACGCATCGTGATCCAAACGATTCAGCGTGTTGCAACTGAACATGCGGTTGAGAATTCAGTTTCCATCTTCCACATCGAGAGTGATGAAATGAAGGGACGCATCATCGGTCGTGAAGGACGTAACATCCGCGCGCTCGAATCTGCAACCGGAATTGAAATCGTTGTTGATGATACGCCTGAAGCAATTATCCTTTCCGGATTTGATCCGGTTCGCCGCGAGATTGCACGATTGGCATTGCACCAGTTGGTAACCGACGGTCGTATTCACCCTGCACGTATTGAGGAAGTTGTTGAGAAAGTGAAGAAGCAGGTAGAAGACGAAATCGTTGAAACCGGAAAGCGTACAACTATCGATCTCGGCATTCACGGATTGCATCCGGAACTGATCCGCATGATTGGTCGTATGAAATACCGTTCTTCTTACGGACAGAATTTGTTGCAGCACTCACGCGAAGTAGCAAACCTTTGTGCGATTATGGCAACTGAACTTGGATTGAATCCCAAAGTTGCAAAACGCGCAGGTCTTCTTCATGATATCGGAAAAGTGCCTGATGATGAACCGGAATTGCCACACGCGATTCTTGGTATGAAGCTCGCCGAGAAATTCAAAGAGAAACCGGAAGTCTGCAACGCAATTGGTGCTCACCACGATGAAATCGAAATGAATTCATTGTACTCGCCAATCGTTCAGGTATGTGATGCTATCTCTGGAGCGCGTCCTGGTGCACGCCGTGAAATCGTTGAGCAGTACATCAAGCGTCTGAAAGATCTTGAAGCACTTGCGCTTTCGTATCCGGGTGTAGAAAAAACGTATGCAATCCAGGCGGGACGTGAACTGCGTGTAATTGTTGCATCTGAAAAGTGCACCGACAAAGACGCGGAGAAACTCGCTTTCGATATTTCGCAGAAAATTCAAACGGAGATGACGTATCCGGGTCAGGTAAAAGTTACCGTGATCCGTGAAACGCGTGCTGTTGGTTACGCTAAATAGGCGGTAGAGCTATCGCCCCGGACTTGAGTCCGGGGTTAATGATATTGATGCCGATGCAATAAAGAATGTCAAGACCTAAAACAATTATCGACCCCGATCACGCGATAAGCGGATACTGGAGGGACCTCTGGGCTTACCGAGGTCTTTTCACGTTTCTGGCCTGGCGCGATCTGCTTGTGCGTTACAAGCAAACGGTGATCGGAGTGGCATGGGCAGTCATTCGTCCGCTCCTGACAATAGTTGTGTTCAGTTTCTTCCGTACGTTACTCAATCCTACTGCCGATCTTGAAAGTGCGATCCTGATCGTTGCAGTTGCAACAATTCCGTGGCAGTTGTTTTCCACATCACTCAGCGAGGCGAGTAATTCTATCGTCGCTAATTCGAATCTGGTTACGAAAGTATATTTCCCGAGAATGATCGTGCCCATCAGTACAATCATCGTGTGTGTAGTCGACTTCCTGATTTCTCTCGTGATTCTGGCCGGCATTATGATTTATTTTGGCAAAGCACCAACGTGGAATATTTTCTATCTGCCACTTTTTTTCCTCCTCGCTGTGCTAGCTTCAATGGGATCCGGATTGTTTCTCGCTGCACTCAACGTAAAGTATCGCGACTTCCGTTATATCGTTCCGTTTCTGTTGCAATTAGGATTGTTCGTTTCTCCGATTGCGCTCAGCAGTTCCCAAATTTATGGCAAAGAGGAGATCCCGGACTTGGTGAAAGGATTGTACTCATTGAATCCGATGGTTGCAGTTATCGACGGTTTCCGTTGGTGTATCCTTGGAACGGAATTCGTGGTTAATGAAAAAGGACTGATCATTTCGCTCAGCGTAACCGTTGTGATGTTGATTGCAGGCGTGTGGTATTTCAGAAAAACCGAACGCGACTTTGCCGACATTATATAAACCATAAATATCCAATAGTAGATCGCAAATGTCTTACACCGCAATTAAAGTAGAACATCTCACCAAGAAATACGTGTTGCGTCAGCAGCAGGTGGGGAGTTATACTGCGCTGCGTGATGTAATGGCAGATAAGGTAAAGTCATTTGCTAAAGGGAAATTCTCGTCTGTTGTGAAGGATACTTTTCTCGCGCTCGATGATGTGAATTTTACTGTCGAATCAGGCGACCGCGTGGGAATCATTGGTCGCAATGGCGCAGGAAAGTCGACGTTGCTGAAAGTTCTGAGCAGAATTGTTGAGCCAACGAAAGGCAGAATTACAATCGACGGCCGCATCGCCAGCCTTCTTGAAGTAGGAACAGGGTTTCATCCGGAACTCAGCGGACGGGAAAATATTTTCCTCAACGGAGCGATTCTCGGAATGGCGAAGAAGGAAATCTCACGAAAGTTTGATGAAATTGTTGCTTTCGCAGAAGTCGAGCGATTCCTTGACACACCAGTAAAACGATATTCATCCGGAATGTATGTGCGACTTGCTTTTGCAGTAGCTGCGCATCTTGAACCGGAAATTCTTATCGTAGATGAAGTACTTGCAGTGGGTGATGCCGCTTTCCAGAAAAAGTGTCTTGGTCGTATGCAGGAAGTTTCAGAAGAGGGTCGCACAATTCTTTTTGTGAGCCATAACATGATGGCGGTGCAACGTTTGTGTAACAAAGGGATTCTTCTGAATAAAGGCTCTGTTGCGATGGAGGGTCCTATTGATAAAATTACAAATCGCTATCTCGAGACTTTCTCGGAAGGACGCGCAAGTTATGAATACGAGCCGCCGCTTGATGAAACAGCACCATGTTATGTAACACGCATGCAGGTGGAAGATGCTCTTGCGAATCCTGTGCACGAAGTTGCAGTTGGTGAATATTTTCAGGTGCGCATGGAATTCACGATACGAAAACGGGTCGATGATTTTGTAATTGCATTAGGCCTGACTACGCTGATGGACCAGGCGGTGCGCACAACCTGGAGTATTCCTGCGAATATGGAACCGGGCAATTACGACGCGGTATTCAGCAATGACGCGTTGCAGCTCGCAGATGGACAATATATTATTGCAATCGGACTGTCTTCGCAAAAGCGCACTTATCAATTCATTCCGAATGGAGGAATTCTTGCAATTTCCGAAGTGAGCACGATTGCCGAGGATGAACGCATCATCAACACAAAGAGCGGACTCATCATTAACCAGATGGACGTAAAAATCAACAGGCGCGGCTGATGTTTTATCCAAAGAAAATACAAAGTATAAAAGATTCCGACCGCGTTTTGGAAATCGGGCCCGGCGCTGATCCGCATCCACGTTCTGATGTTTTTTTGGAGCTGAAGATGGGTTCCGACGAAGATTACCAAAAGCAATTCGGTCACGAACGAAAACTCGAAACAACGCGTCCGGTTGTTTTCTACGACGGAGTTACTTTTCCTTTTGGTGACAACGAATTCGACTACGTGATATGTTCACACGTTCTTGAACACGTACCGGATGTAAATGGTTTTCTCAAAGAGATTTTCCGTACGTGCAAAAAGGGATACATGGAATATCCGCTGATCACGTATGAGTACATGTTTAATTTCGGCGTACACCTGAATTATCTGAAGTACGATGGAAAGAAGTTGCTGTACGAACAGAAATCAACAACTGCACTGAATCAGTTTTCACCTGTGCAGGAGTTTATGCGTGCAACGTTGACATCAGGATATGACCAGTACTTTACCCGCATTCCGGAGTTTTTTTTCGAAGGATTTGAATGGCATGCGGCCTTTGAATATGAACACTGCAGTGATCTGAGTCAATATGTTCCCGATGCGAAACAGCTTCCGATGCTGAATGTAGATCTCAGCCGTGAACACACAGTTGGAGCTTTGATTAAAGCCCTTGCAAAAAAAGTAAACCGGTAATGTTAGGAATAGGAAGAGTCAAAAAATATTTCAATGACCGCCGGGTGATGCAGAACTTCCGCAAGGAACTCGACACATTCCGCGCTAGTGAGGCGAAGACGAAATCAAGATTTCCCCTGCGTGAGGAAGATCTCTATCCATGCCTTCACGATAACACACCATACACTGCTTTCGATCGGCATTATGTGTTTCATGTTGCCTGGGCGTGCAGAATTGTGCAGACGATTAATCCGGCAGTTCACATTGATTTTTCATCCAGCCTGTATTTCTGTTCTACTGTTTCGGCGTTCGTACCAACGAAATTTTATGATTTTCGTCCAGCCAAACTGAATTTGTCTGGATTGGATTCACTCGAGGGCGATCTCACTAAAATTTCTTTCCCGGATAATAGTGTTGAATCACTATCGTGTTTACATACAATCGAACACGTTGGTCTGGGACGCTACGGCGATCCTATTGATTATGATGGAGACATCAAGGCAATAGCAGAATTGAAACGCGTTGTAAAACCGGATGGATCCTTACTTTTCGTTACGCCTGTTGGAAAAGCACGTATCCAATACAATGCACACCGCATTTATTCCTACGATCAGGTGATGGAACACTTTTCAGGATTTGAACTGAAAGAATTCAGTCTCGTTCCTGATTCGGATGAGGAAGGTGGATTGATCAGGAATGCTTCTAAAGAACAATCGGACCGTCAGAAATACGGTTGCGGTTGTTTTTGGTTCGTAAAAAAATAATCCGGTAACGGTAACATCACCGGAACGGAGTTTTGTCAGTAGCTATGAGCGATTCTGTTACCGTAGTAATTCCCACCTGGAACCGTGCCCATACAATTGGTGCAGCGATTCGGAGTGTGCAGGAGCAGACGCGTGCCGTGAATGAAATTCTGGTGTGTGATGATGGTTCAACTGACATCACGCGTAAAGTGGTGAGCGGATTTAAAGACAATCGAATTAAATTTATCGAAGGAACCAGAGCTGGTCGTCCGGCTGTTCCAAGAAACCGCGGTATTAAAGCAGCGAAGGGAAACTGGATTGCATTTCTCGACAGCGACGACGAGTGGTTGCCGACGAAAATCGAAAAGCAATTGGCAGACTTAAGCAACTCAGGCTTGCAGGCATCGTGCACAAACGCGTTCAGGATGGTTCCCGGAAAAGGTCGCTCCGGACAATATCTCAACAATACCGAAACAGCTTTTGATCTTGGAACATTGCTTCGCACGAACTATGTTATCTGCAGTTCAACAATGATCAGTAAAACACTGTTGTTGGAAGCAGGAGGTTTTCCGGAAGACGATTCATTGAAGGCCATTGAAGATTTTGCATTGTGGCTACGGATTGCAACGAAGACTTCGTTCACCTACAATCAGGAAGCATTAACAGTATACACGGACGATGCAACAAACAGTATTCGTTCAGGAATCAAGGAGGCCGTGCAGCGGGAGAATGTGATGCGCGATCTTTACAAGTGGAATCAATCGCAACCACAAAAGGACAAACACCACGATGCAATCCGCGCGGCATATCGCACAGCAATGAAAAATAACGGCCGCTCATTTTTCGAACGACTGAAAATCAAATAGGATGGGACTATTCGCGAAGAAAAAAATTGACAACCCGGCAAAGAACCTTGATTCGGCTTCGTTTGAAGTGAACAATTGGGTTACTTCAGAGTTCATCGTTGAGCGCCTTGTCCCTGTAGTTGGAATGCATCCGTTTCCGCTGGATGAACTTTCATTGATGACGGCAACTGTTTGTCGCTTCCGTCCGCAGTTAGTTTTCGAGTGGGGAACGAACATCGGTAAGTCCGCAAGAATTTTCAGAGAAATTGCAAATGGATTCGATATTCCTTGTCACGTTCATTCTATAGATCTGCCCGACGATGTTTTTCACAATGAACATCCGAAAAACGATCGCGGCAAAATGGTACGTGGAATGAAAGGAGTAACATTACATCAGGCGGATGGAATTACGCGTTCAATGGAAATTCTCGCAAAAGAAAATCCTGCCGGCAACGTGTTGTTTTTCGTTGATGGCGATCACAGTTATGAAAGTGTACATAAGGAGCTGACTGCAATCTGTGCTCAGGTACCGAAGGCGATTGTATTGCTTCATGATACATTTTATCAATCGCCGGATTCAAAGTACAATGTTGGTCCACACGAAGCGGTGCGTGATGTACTGGCTCAGCAAGCAACGAAGTATAAAACTATCAGTACGCAGCTCGGTTTACCGGGGATGACATTAGTTTATGCATAAACAAAAATGATCATAGTAAAACTCATGGGTGGTCTGGGCAACCAGATGTTTCAGTACGCAGCGGCACGTTCGCTCGCGCTGGAGAAACGTACGTGGGTGTATCTCGATCCATCGTTCCTTCACGAAGATTCAAAAGGAAGGTGGACGCAACGCGAATATGAGTTGGACGTGTTCAATATTCAGTATAAGTTCGAACGTAGCGGTCGAATCCGTTTTTTACGTAGTCTGAATACAAAAAACTACATGAAGCGTCTACAGGACTCTTCACTTTGGTTTTTTCCGTATCGTAATTTCTATCAGCCTGATCATATTTTTCACCCGGAGATATTCACTTACCCGAAGAACACGTATCTCCACGGCTATTTTCAGAGCGAGAAATATTTCGAAAAACACGAAGCGCAGATCCGCACCGATTTTGAATTTCTTGAACCCGCTAAGGATCGCAATGCAGAAGTTCTGGAGCAGATCAGGAATTCTGAGGCGATAAGTATTCACGTTCGGCGTGGTGATTACGTCACACTTGCTTCGGCAAATGCATTTCACGGACTCATGGGGGCTGAGTACTACGCAGAGGGCGCACGACAGATTGCCGCTAAAACCGGGAAGCAACATACATTTTTTGTTTTCTCGGACGAGCCACAGTGGGCAAAAGACAATCTTAAATTTTCCGGGGAAACAACTTACATCGATTGGAACTCCGGCAAGTCGAGTTTTGAGGATATGCGCCTGATGAGCAATTGCAAACATCACATTATTGCCAACAGCAGTTTCAGTTGGTGGGGAGCATGGCTCAATCCTTCGAAAGAAAAAATTGTAATTGCGCCAAAGCAATGGTTCAATGACGCTTCGCCACAAGATGATATCATTCCCGCTTCATGGATAAAGCTCTGAACATAGCCCATTGCGTGGAGAGCTACGAGCCGGCCAAAGGTGGAATGCCGGAGGTGGTGAAACAGCTCTCGGAGCGAATGGTGCTTGCAGGACATCGCGTCACAGTGTTCACAGCTGCACATGCCGATCGAACCTCAGATATGATCAACGGAGTGAATATCTGTTCCTTTCCGATTCAGAGCAACAAAGTGGAAGGAATCAAAGGCGATATAGAATCGTATTTCCGTGCACTGAAGGAAGGTGCATTTGACGTGGTCGTATTCTTCGCAGCACAACAATGGTCCGTTGATTCGGTGATTGAACGCTTGCATGAAATTCCGGGTAAGAAAATATTCGTTCCAACCGGCTTCTCGCATTTTCACAATCCGGCTTACAAAGAATATTTCGAATCCATGAAAAAGTGGATGCATTTATTCGATATGAATGTATTTCTCTCTGATAATTACCAGGACATCAATTTTGCCCGTGAAAATGGGGTGAAGAATATCACGCTGATTCCGAATGGTGCAGCAGAAGAAGAATTTGAAGTTTCGCCTAAGATTTCTGTTCGTGAGAAACTTGGAGTCGGGAAGGACCAGCTCATGTTGCTTCACGTGGGAACTTACACTGGAGTGAAAGGGCATCGTGAGGCGATCAAAATCTTCATCGGATCGGAAATCGGAAATGCGGTGTTAGTGCTCGCTGGAAATAAAGTCAAGTACCTCGAAGGTGCATTCCGCAGTCACTACAGTTACATCCGCTTGCGCATATTGGCGAAGTTGAGAAAGAAGAAAATCATTTTCACAGAACTGGAACGAACCGAAACGGTTGAAGCATTTCGTGAAGCAGATTTATTTTTCTTTCCAAGTAACGTGGAATGTTCACCGATTGTGATTTTTGAATCAATGGCGGCCGGAGTTCCGTTTCTTGCATCCGATGCAGGGAATACTTCTGAAATTATCAAATGGTCAAATGGCGGATGGCTTCTTCCCGGCGATAAAATGAAAAACGGTTGGGCGCAAGTGAATATTTCCGAATCAATCAAAGTGCTGGAAAAAGTTTGTGCCGATCGTGCTGCGATGAAATTGGCGGGTGCTAGTGGCCGGAAAGCGTGGAAAGAAAAATTCACGTGGAAGAAAATTGTGCAACAATATATTGAGTTGTATCAAACGCTCACCAGTAAGTCGTGAGCACTTCGTCACATACACCGAAAGTTACCGTGCTGTTGCCGGTGTACAATGCTGCTCAGTTTCTTCGACAAGCAATAGACAGTATACTTTCTCAATCGTATATCGATTTCGAATTGCTCATCGTGAATGACGGCTCAACAGATTCTTCCGGTGAAATCATTTCTTCTTACACTGATTCGCGCATTCGTGTGCTGAACAACGGGAAAAATATCGGACTCATTGCGTCACTGAATCGTGGAATTGCAGAAGCCAAGGGAAAATACATCGCGCGAATGGATGCGGATGATGTTTCACTCCCGGCGCGATTGCAACACCAGGTTACGATGATGGAGAACGATGCAGGAATTGCAGTTCTTGGATCATACGTCGATTTCATGAACATCGACGGAGAAATCACCGGGACATGGTCTACTGAT
>CAYUTR010000077.1:13382-14880 GCA_964447465.1 uncultured Chryseobacterium sp. | reverse complement strand
GTGTTGTTCGTTGAGCGTACATCGTATTCAATCGCGCATACATCACGGGTTGATGACAATCCCGGAATTGTATCTGTAGTTCCGAATTGCGTGCTTGTACTTTCCGAGAAGTTTTGTGTGAACAGATCGCTTCCTCTTCCCGTGGAAATGTACAGACCGTGCGTGATCGGAAGCTCGGAGTTGCCTCGAAACTCTCCGTAAGCCAACGCATCACAGCGTACAGCTACGTTGGAGATCTGAAGTGAAGGATGCTGCAACAACGTATGAACAGCAGCCGTATCAATGCCGTTCGACACAATAAGTTGCGCAGATAATTCCGCAGACGCAAATAAAATAACCGCACAAAAAGAAATTACACGCATTGAGAAAGATTGAAGCGTAATTACTTCAGTATCTTCTGCATCATTCTTCCAGTACCCGTAGGCATCGGGAATAGCATAAGCTGACTGATGGTTTTGGGGATGTCAGCAAGCACGTAAGATTCATTGGTAGAAAAATTCTCTTTGAAGTCGGGACCCATTGCGAGCAGCATGATGTGTTTGCATCCTTCGCAGTTGTCGCCATGACTTACATAACCATCAAGATGTCCATCGTCGTGCCGGCCATGATCGTTCGTAACAAACAACGTTGTGGTTCCTGCGTAATACGGATCGCTCTGCAAATAATCCCAGATCTGCTTCACGTAAAGATCTCCCTGTATAATTCCATTGAGATATCCGCTCCAGCTTGCAGCATGTCCGCTTGCATCAGGCTCTTTGAAATTGATCAACACTAAATCGGGATGATGCAGATTGAAAATATTCATTGCGCGATTGAACGTTGTAGAATCATCGCGGTAACCAGTGAATGGTCCGTTTACACCACAATCGTACGAAGCCATGAACTGATTGTCGTAAGTAGAGTCTGTTGCGTTGTCGCAATTCGAAAGCACAAACAATTTGTCTTTGCTCGAAATTATCCAGCATTTTGTTTGAGGAGCACCGGTTGCCTGTCTCCAGTATTGAAAGATGCTCGGGAAAGTCGGATACTGGTAACCGCTGTTGTTGATGTATTCATCCACCCCGGTTGTCATCGCAGCGTGACCACCGTTTGTGAATGTATAAATCGGATTATGAAAATTCGTGCAGATACTTCCGTCGAGACTCATCGTAGCCATGTTCGGGATGTAAGTCAGTTCGCCGTTGCCAAATGTTTCCTGGTAGCGAGCACCATCCAAAACGATAATCACAACGTGCTCCGTTTTGTACGGAGGAATTGCCGGATCCTTTTTGCACATAGCGCAAAAAATGAATACAGAACAAGCCAGCAATATGGAGATGAAAGGTTTCACGTGTTAAGTTAAAGTTAGGAAAAGACAGAAGACGAAAGACAGGAGTCCTTGAAATTGAGGTGGAAAGCAACCAAAAGGCCGATTGTGTGTGGAAAATTCTTTCGGTTCGCCATCCTTCGACTACGCTCAGTATGACAAGGATCGTGATTCAAGAATTTTGTCAGACTG
>CAYUTR010000077.1:0-13282 GCA_964447465.1 uncultured Chryseobacterium sp. | reverse complement strand
GCCGAAGGGTGACAAAACTGGGAACAGGAAACCGTGAACTATTCGGCTCTTTCAATGCGAATCCCCACATCCTTCACGCCCGGCAACGCTTCCATGCGCATCGCCTGTTCAATTTCCATGTGGTATTTTCCTGCAACAGGAAAACGAACGCCTTTACGGAAGATCAACTGGCAATCGTGAATATCTCCCTGACCGTTTCCGATCCACGAACCATCAGGATTAGTCAACGGAAGCTCTACCGTGTCTGTTCCGAGTTTTCCATTGGGAAAAGTGATGTGCGAAAACACGTAGAGATTACTGAACGGATAATCGTCGGTGTTGCGCACGTTGAAGTAAAAATTGTAGAGCGTGGTTGTATCAGGAACTTCAAAGTCGAATGAAGGACGCTCATCCATATTCCAGATGCCGTCTGTGATCTCCCGGTTCTCTTCGTACAAACGCGTGTCATCGCACGATGTGAATGCGAATAACGATGCAATGATAAATGGAATGAACAGCTTCATGTACTACGTAGACGGAGGAGGCGGAGGATTATTGTTCCCCCCTGCATTTGGCGGACGACGATTATTGTTCCGGTTGCGGTTCTGATTTGGATTCGGGTTCCGCTGATTCGGATTCAGCTGATTCTTATTCTGCGGCTTGTTCGGATTCGGGTTCGGTCCTTTTGGTTGAGGAGGACGATTCGGCTGAGGTCCTTTGTTCTGTGGCGGACGGTTTTGCTGTGGTCCTTTATTTTGCGGAGGACGGTTCGGATTGGGATTCGGTCCTTTGTTCTCAGCGTTTTGTGGTCTCGGGCCATCACCGGCAGGACGATTTCCGCCTCCCGACTTTTTCTTCTTGCGCTTATTATTACTTGATTTCGCTTTATCAAAACGCGTGAGACTATCCTGTCCAACTACGTTTTCAAAATCAGGTTGCTTCACTTCTACTTTCTCTTTCACCTGGATGACGAGCACTTCTGCTTTCTCGCCACGTTTGTTCATCTCGATCAATTCCTTCGCACGGAAATTCGGAACTGCAATAAACTGATCCGGTTCATCGAAGAACGTGTAATACATCACGCCTTTGAAAATATCTGTCTTCTGGTGACGCGCTCTTCCGCGAACGGTCTCGATATCGGTTGCTTCCGGAAAATCTTTCAGCGCATCGAGATACGAATCCAATTCGTAGTTCAGACAACACTTTAATTTTCCGCATTGACCTGCGAGCTTCAGCGGATTCAAAGAAAGCTGTTGGTAACGCGCAGCACTTGTTGTAACCGAACGGAAATCTGTGAGCCATGTACTGCAACATAACTCTCTTCCGCAAGAACCGATTCCACCGAGACGTGCCGCTTCCTGTCGTGCACCAATCTGTCGCATTTCAATCCGCACACGGAAATCTTCCGCCATCACTTTGATCAGCTCGCGAAAATCAACACGATCTTCAGCGGTATAATAGAAAACTGCTTTTGTTTTATCGCCCTGGTATTCTACGTCGCCTATTTTCATCTGCAATCCAAGTCGAATTGCAAACTCACGTGCCTTCACGAGTGACGCTTTTTCCAATGCCTGCGCTTCCATCCACTTGTCGATGTCGTTCTGTTTCGCTTTGCGATACACTTTCTTCATCGCCGGATCGGCAGCATTAATATTCTTACGCTTGAGTTGATTCTTCACGAGTTCTCCGGAAAGAGAAACTGTTCCGATGTCATGTCCGGGAGAAGACTCCACAGCAATCACATCGCCCATGCCAAGTGCCAAATCGTTTACATTGCGGAAAAATTCTTTGCGGTTGTTCTTGAAACGAACTTCAACCACATCAAATGGTTTTTGTCCGGGAGGTAAACTCATGTCCGACAACCAGTCGAACACATTCATCTTGTTGCATCCACCGGATGAGCATGAACTGCCCGTTGCAGCCTCGCCAGACTTCGTTGAAGTCGCCGTGCTACAACCTCTACCACTACTACATCCTCCGCAGGCCATGTTTGTTCTTAATTTGAATGAACACAAATATAAGCTCAGACGGGGGCTGAGAAACGCGGCTCTGCGGAATAAAGGGCTTAATTCAGGCTAATTTTAACGAATCGGTTGTGGATAACTCGTTCTCTACGATGGGAACGCGGATTTCGCTGTTCGTTGTTTTCTAGAATCCAATCAGGATCACGAAGGTAAATAGCCAAATTCTCCCGTGGATTTTATGAGATAAACTCAAACGTATCTCATAAGATCAAAATCCGAGTATCGTATTTACCGCAATGATCCAGGCGAGCGAACTAGCAAGTTGCGCGCATTAAAATCCGCGTTCCATTTTTCAAGTTGCGCTTACGCCGGAGCTTTATCCGGATTCGGAACATTCAACTGCTCATTCGCCTTGAACGACAAATCCATGAAAACAATCTTGGCACTTCCGTTCCGCTCGATGTGTTGCAACGCCAGATTGATTTCATTCATGAACTTATACGCGTTTGCTGCGTGAATGAACGGTGCAAACTTCGTAACGAATGTTCTTTCGTCGCCGGCGATGCGGATGAGTGATGAGTGCGCATAGTTCATTAAAAGACTTTCGCGAACCATTTCAAGTGCATAGCTCAGAAATTGTTTTTGTCTCTCTCGACCCGCAGATGCAAAATCATCCACAGCTTCCATCACGCCACTCATGTTGAACTTGAGACAGGCCCGCATCCACTTCTGAAAAACCTGCAGATTAAAAATCGCCTGTTCGTCCTGCGTGATGAGTTGCGTTGCGGTAGAGAAGCTTCCATCGGCCTGGAAAGTGATTCGTGTTGCATCGCCATCGCTCAAAGAGAAACGAACTTTGAGAGCTGAATGAATATCATCATCGTTCAGTCGCGATAATTTCACGAGCTGTGTGCGCGAAACAATTGTACGCATGAGCTGATCTTCTGCTTCTGTTACCAGAATGAAAAGCGTTTTGTCCGGCGGTTCTTCGAGAATCTTCAGCAGTTTATTCGCCGCAACGTGATTCATTTTCTCCGCCATCCAGATGATCATGATCTTGTATTCTGCTTCGAATGTGGTGAGCGATAGTTTTTTTAGAATCTCCGCGCTTTCATCAGTAGCAATAGTGGGCTGCTTATTGTCGGCTTCAATTTTATTGAACCAATCGTTTAGCGTGAAATACGAGTCAGCGAGAAACGCTTCACGGAATTCTTTGATTACCTGGGTGCTCACCCGAAGTTCTTTCGAGAGCGGAATCGGATATACTAAATGCAGATCGGGATGAACAAGCTTGTCGTGCTTCTGACACGAAGGACAAGTTCCACACGAATCATTCTCAGCGCGATTTGTACACTGTACATATCGTGCATATGCAAATGCCATCGGAAGTGTTCCGCATCCATCCGGTCCGAAAAATAACTGCGCGTGTGAAATACGATTATCACGAACGCTGTTGATGAGACGTTCTTTGATGGGTTGCTGACCGATGATATCGCGGAATAACATGGCGTGAAAATACGGATTGAGGTTGATGATTCTGAAATTGTTCCGAATAAAATTCTAAAAACTTCGTTTCGAAATTATCCTGATGACAGCCGTGGGATTTATCCCGCGGTGTTATGCGAACGCGCAAATGAAATAGCATGAGAAAGGCGGGTTTAAACCCGCCTTTGTTCATGATCTGAATATCTCGTTTGTGTTCGCCATCCGCGCGTCCCGATAGCTATCGGGATCGCACGGCTGTCATGGTTCTACGTCGATGTCTTGAATGCGTGTACAACTCCTACGATGTGCAGACCTAACAATGCAATTCCAGCTAGACCGAATGCTGCACCGATTTCATCGAATGATGCCGCACTTGGTGAAGCCAATGGAAGCATGGCCCATAAAAGGAATAATCCGGAAATCGATAGTCCGATAATGGATATCACTTTCATAGTTTTGGTTTTGATCTTCAGCAATGCAAGAACGAATGCCGCTGCAGAAATGAGCATGAACAGAACACTCACGATTCCTCCAAGACGTGTTCCGGCATCGGCCTGTTCTTCGTACATCGACGAATCATCATAACTGTAATCATAGCTGTCGTACGTGTCGTAGCTATCATAATAGTCATCATAACTTGGTGCCAGCCATGAGCTCCAGCGAGCTTCCTGTACCACGGCTGCAATTGCAAACGCGGAGATAATGTAGATGAGTGAAAGAACACACGTAGAGATAAAAAATGCGCGCATCATAGGAGAGTGGGTTTATTATTGTTTCGGCTAAGATAGTATTTAAGACGGGATCCCGATAGCTATCGGGAGGGAGATGGGAGACGGGAGAAAAACCCGCTTAACGTAATACCTCCACCAACTGTTGATACATGTTTCCTTCTGAATCCAGTACGCGCAAGAAATACACGCCGTTCTCAAGAGTTGCGATAGAAATTTCGCTCGTTGATTGCATAGGGGCAACAGTCATCACAACTACTCCGATTACGTTCACAATTTCCACCTGCTCAATTGTTCCTGCAGAAATCTGTACCGACAAATTATCGGAAGCAGGATTCGGAAAAATGCGTGCGCTTACTTCCGGCAAAGTTGGAACGTCGAGAACCGTTGATACCTGAAATATCAACGTGTCTTCATCATCTGCCTGAAATCCTGGTGTGCAGTTGGGTATTCCGTAACCCGAACTCAACGTGAAATACATTGTATACGTTCCCGCCGTGACCGGAGGAAACACAAGAGTATCGACATCGTTGCAGATAAACATTGCTGCGCCCATGCAGTGCAGGGTACTTGCGTAAATATTGTTTCCTACCACTGAACCACTAGCCACACCCTCGCAATTGCCTTGAGGAAATGTGAGATAAACGTAAATGCGAAGCGTGTCGTTTGCATCCGGCATCGCAGGAGTCACTACCATGGAGTCGATCCATTGTGCTTTTGCAGCGAATGAGAAAAATAAAATCGCGAGGAGAGTAAAGAGTTTTTTCATGAGTTTTTGGTTTGCTATTACAAAGATAGATGGGAGTTCGGAGATGGGAGTCGGGAGGATAAAAAACTTGTGCCTTTACTACCAATAGAGCGCAAATCACAACTTTTTTGCTTTGTAACGTCCTTTAAACGCCCGTCTCCCATCTCCCAGCTCCCATCTATGTAATATCTTTGCACTCCTATGAAAACTGTTGACGCAATCAATTTTTCCAATAAAAAAGCACTGATTCGTGTAGATTTCAATGTGCCGCTGGATGCATCATTTTCAATTACAGATGATACACGCATGCGTGCGGCGATTCCTACCATCAAAAAAATTCTTGGCGATGGAGGAAGCTGTATTCTCATGTCGCATCTCGGTCGCCCGAAAGAAGGTCCCGCGGAGAAGTTTTCATTAAAACATCTTGTGAGTCATTTGTCATCACTGCTGGGTGGTGTGAATGTTCACTTCGCCTCAGATTGTATTGGTGCGCCGGCGCAGGATGCCGCTGCAAATCTTGGAAAAGGAGAAGTAGTTCTTCTTGAAAATCTTCGTTTTCACAAACAGGAAGAAAAGGGTGATGAAGCGTTCGCACAGGAACTCGCGAAACTTGGTGATGTATATGTGAATGATGCTTTCGGAACTGCGCACAGGGCTCATGCCTCCACTGCGGTAATTGCAAAATTCTTCCCGGAAAATAAATGCTTCGGTTACGTAATGAGTGGAGAAATTGCCAGCGTAAACAAAGTGCTGAATGGTGCTTCCAAACCTTTTACTGCTATCATGGGCGGCGCGAAAGTGTCGGACAAGATTATTATTCTTGAGCAGCTGATTAAGAAAGCGGATAACATCATTATCGGCGGTGGCATGGCATTTACATTTGTGAAAGCGCTCGGTGGAAACATCGGAAACTCGCTGGTAGAAGAAGATCGTTTGCCGAATGCATTGAACATTCTCGAAGAAGCAAAAAAGCGAGGAGTGAATATTTACATTCCTGTTGATGCAGTTTGTGCCGACAAGTTTGCAAACGATGCGAACAAAACAACATGTGATGTAATGGAAATTGCGGATGGCTGGATGGGTCTTGACATCGGACCGAAAACAGAAAAAGTTTATGCCGACGCGATCGCTCAGTCAAAGACGATTCTGTGGAACGGACCGATGGGTGTTTTTGAAATGGAAAGCTTCGCACACGGAACGAAAGCTGTTGCGGATGCAATTGTAACTGCAACTGCGGATGGTGCGTTTTCACTGATTGGTGGCGGTGATTCCGTAGCTGCGATCAATAAGTACAATCTTGCTGACAAGGTGAGTTATGTATCGACCGGTGGCGGCGCACTTTTGGAGTACATTGAGGCCGGAACGCTTCCCGGAGTTGAAGCGATCAACAACTAGTCATGAAACGAATTCTTCCGTATCTCGCAATTTTGTTTCTGCTCGCTTCGTGCGCATCAGGCGGCTGGCGCGTTGTAGATGGTGACGAATTTACCGTTGAATTTCCTGGTCCGCCGATCGATACAGCTACCGCGGTTGGTGATGCAGCTGGCGCGAAATTATATTTCATTCCGGTTGAAGACGGACTTGACTCCAATATCTATTATGCCATTTCAGTTTACACGCTGGATGATTCTGTTGAAACGATGGGCGATCTGATGGATGATGTGATGCTCAAAGACGCGGAAGTATTTGCGTGGTCGATGGGTGCATTTCTCGCGGATAGCGGGAAAGTGGTGAAGAGCGGAAATTACATCGGCTACGAATACACGATTCTTCTCGCGCAGAATTCGGGTATATTAAAAATGCGGAAGTTCGCGAAAGGGAAACATCTCTATACACTTGTAGTGATTACAGGAAATGAATACCTGGAGAATTCGCATATCTACAAATTTCTCGACTCGTTCAAGCTTAAACCTTAAAGGTTTCAAAAAAACCTTTAAGGTTTAATAGAGTCCTTCGGCGAAATCGTTACGTCGACATTCACATCCGCACTATCCGCATCGGGCATCATCTTCCCAAGATCGCTATCACGTAATCCCGGAATAATTTTCGGAGCTACGGATGCAACCGGCCGATAAAGCAGAGAACTGTCTTTGGTTGCATGCGGAATCACAGTGATACTTTTTTCTATGGCGTCAATCACGAAAAAAAGTACGCTGATGATGAGAAGGAATTTCAGGCATCCAAAAATTCCCCCGAGAATCTTGTTGAAAATGCCCAGCGTTGTTTTCTCCATCGATCGCTCGATAAATTTTGCAATGGCAAAAACGCAGATCAGAATGGTGACGAACACCACCGCGAACGCTATCAGCGGAATGTAGGGCGACTGCGAACTGAACCAATCGCGGATCCATCCTGCGATGAGATCAGAAAATTTCATTCCGCCCCACACGCCGAGAAAAAAAGCGAGCAGTGTAGCCACTTCCATAATCACACCTTTCATGAAGCCGCGCCAGAATCCCCACAGTGCGGGAATGAGAATCAGTATGTCTATAAAATTCACGGCACTAAATTAATGTGCCGATATGCCGATATGCCGATATGCCGATTGCAGTTGTGAATAGCTGCTGGTTGACAAGTCAGATTGGTTGTGTCGCACGCCATACTCGATTTGATTTTTCTCGCACGCTGATTGGAAGTAGCTAACCTGTACCTTTGTTTAGCACATTAGCACATTGCTCAAATGCACATCGATGAACTCATCTCCAGTTGGAAAGCACTGAAAGTGGCACTCAAGCCGCAGTTCGGTGACGATATCGATATGCAGGCCATTCTGTTCCTCATTGGAACGCAGGAGCTTGGACAAGGTCCAAAGAAATTGGAGAAAGAGGAAAAGGTCGACATCATGCACGTTGCAATCTGCACGCTACTTGAACCATTGGGTTACTACATCTACAAAGGTCGCGACGAAGACAACTGGCCGCATTGGGAGAACACAGGGAAAATGCCGCACATGACTCCGATGGAACAAAACCGCTTTATGCAGATCAGAGTGGTGGAGTATTTCAGGCGCCAGGGCCTCATCTAGTAATGTGCTAATGTGTTAGTTTGTCCCGATAGCTATCGGGATGCTAAATGTCGTGATGAATGAAATCGTGGCTAAACGTATAGCAAAGCCGTCATCCCGCGAAGCTCATTCATATATCACATTAACCCATTAGCAAATTAGCACACTAAAAAAGCCCTGATCCGAAGACCAGGGCTCTCACAAAAAGCTTTTTCAGATTAGATTACATCTGTACCGTAACGTTGTCGGTCTTGTCGTCTTCAAAACGCGCAACGCGTCCTGTAGGATTTCCATTAACGATAATGTCGAGAATCATTGGAAGATTCGTTTCGAAATTAGCAGTGCCCGATCCGTCGGTAGCAGAAGTAAGTGTTACATCTCCGCTTACGCAATCAACCTGCGCACCGGCCATTGGCGATCCGCCTGGAGCTAGTACGGTGATTACTGCTTTGCAGTTAATTTCTTTGTTGCAACTGGTGATTCCGGAAGTCACTCCAACGAGTGCAACGAAAATCAGAAGACCAGCGAATTTTATTACGAGTTTGTTCATATTACTGAACTGTTACATTATCAGTTTTACCTTCTTCCATTCGCGCCACGCGTCCGGTTGCATTGCCATTCACTAAAATATCCAGTATCATTGGAAGGTCAGATTCAAAACTCGCTGTTCCTGAACCATCCGTTGTTGCCGTCTTCAACACATCACCATGCTCCAGTTTTACTTCTGCTCCAGCCATTGGTACGCCATTGCCATCAAGACAAGTGATAGTTGCCTTACACGGCTGATTCTTACCGCAACCGATCAACAGAACGGATACAGATAGAATGAGCACTAAAAGTGCTAAGCCTGCGTGTTTTGCGAGGAATCTGTTCATCTTTGTGCTCTGACTGCCAGTATCAGGCCTGATTTTAAGCGGGTTTGCTGCAAAGTAGCCGAATAACTACTTTTACATTCTAACAAATATACAAAAGTTTTCAACATGCTTCGTAGGATACAGACGCTCTTAGTGCTACCCGTTGTCATCGTTTTCTGTACGTCTTTTATAGCCGCAGATAATCGATCTAAGGTATTGATTCATACCGATTTAGGTGACATCAAAATAGTCCTTTATGATGAGGCTCCTAAGCACCGCGACAACTTCCTGAAACTGGTCAAGAATCACACGATCGACAGCACACTTTTTCACCGTGTGATCAAACAATTCATGGTTCAGGGTGGAGATCCCGATTCGAAGAAAGCCACAAAAGGTGCAATGTTGGGTAATGGTGATGTTGGCTACACCATTCCAGCAGAAATTCATCCTAACCTGTATCACAAGCGTGGTGCGCTTGCAGCTGCACGCCAGGGCGATGATGTGAATCCGAATAAAGAATCATCGGGCTGCCAATTTTATATTGTTGAAGGCAGCGTGTGGACAGACAGTACGCTTGATGCATTGATTGCACAACGTATTGATGGGCCAATCAAACAGAAAATTTTTGATGGCTACATCAACAAGCCAGAGAATGCTGGAACCAAAATGGCTTTCATCCGTGCACAACAGCGTGCACAGATGCAGCGCAATCCTGATAGTCTGAACTATTGGGTTGCACAAATCAATCCAATCATTGAAGCTGAGTTTGTAAAAACGCCGCACCGCACAATTACTGCAGAGCAACGCAAAATATATACAACCCAAGGTGGCACTCCGCATCTTGACGGCGGATATACAGTATTCGGTGAAGTTGTTTCCGGAATGGAAGTAGTTGATGTAATTGCAAGTCAGCCCAAGGATAAGAATGATCGTCCATTGAGAGATATCAGGATGACGATTAAAGTTGTAAGTAAATAGCAGCTGTTATTTTTGCCGCTGATTGCGCTGATCCCGCTGATTGAAAAAGAAAAAATAATTTGACGGGCGGAGGTGTTAAACGAATTTATCAGAAGCACACCACATTTAGATCAACAATTGCACAGCAAGTGAAATCAATTGAAAAATTATTTTAACACCAAATACACCTGTCCTGAGCTTGTCGAAGGGTCAGCGTTATCTGCGGCTAGTATGAGAGAAAGGATTGAAACACTGTTAAAGGAAGTAGAAGATTTCTCCACGAAGACGAAAGAGCACGCGGAAGAATTCCGTCTGAAATATCTTAGTCGTAAAGGAAAGATCTCCGAGCTGTTTGATGAATTCAAAAATGTTTCTCCCGAGCTGAAGAAAGACGTTGGTCAATTACTCAATCGTCTGAAAGTAAAAGCACAGGAAAAACTAGATAGCGTAAAAGGTGGTGATGATGAATCTTCGTCATCTGCCGGAGAAGATTTCACACGACCTATCGCTGAGTGGAAAGGATCGCGTCACCCGATTTCAATCGTTCGCAAAAACATTCTTGACATTTTTGGTCGACTTGGATTCACTGTTGAAGAAGGTCCGGAGATTGAAGATGACTGGCACAACTTTACTGCGTTGAATTTTCCTGAAGAACATCCTGCCCGCGACATGCAGGATACATTCTTTATCGGAAATGAAATTGCATTGCGCACACACACTTCAAGTGTACAGGTTCGCATCCTCGAGAAAACACAACCTCCTGTGCGCATCATGATGCCGGGAAGAGTATATCGCAACGAAGCAGTTTCTGCGCGTGCACATTGTTTCTTTCACCAGGTGGAAGGATTGTACGTCGACAAAGGCGTTTCATTTGCCGATCTGAAACAAACACTTTTGTATTTCGCACAGGAAATGTTCGGTGCCGATACAAAAATCCGTTTGCGGCCTTCCTACTTTCCGTTCACTGAACCAAGTGCAGAGATGGATATTTCCTGCACGATCTGTCACGGAAAAGGTTGTCCGGTATGCAAACATTCCGGTTGGGTAGAAATTCTCGGTTGCGGCATGGTTGACCCTGCTGTACTCACAAACTGCAAAATCGATCCGGAAGTTTATTCGGGATATGCATTCGGAATGGGAATCGAACGCATCACGATGCTCAAGTATGGCGTGAATGATTTGCGCTTGTTCTCCGAGAACGATGTGCGCTTCCTCTCGCAGTTCGAATCTGAAATCTGATTCTGAAAATGTCTTCCCGCCTCGAACAGTTACTCGTGATGCTGCAGGAAGAACCTAACGATTCTTTTCTACGCTACGCAGTTGCTATTGAATATGCAGTTGCGGGAAATCATCCCGAAGCGGTTTCACGTATCGAAGCATTGATCACCGATCAACCCGATTATCTCGGTGCATATTATAAACTCGGACAGCTTTACGAAGAAGCACGGTGCGATGCGAAAGCACTAGACATTTATCGTCGCGGTGCGGAAGTTGCGAAGAAGCAGAACAATACGAAGACGTTGGGAGAGTTGAATACGGCGATTTTGATACTGGAAGACTAATTGTCACTTCTCGGTACAGCCAAGATCTGCGCAAACATGATTTAGTCGCTTACTCGAACTGACAATTAGTCGTTGTCAGGCTGAGTAGCCGCAAATTCGACGGAGTCGGTTGGCGGGAATTTCAGGCGTACCGAAGTCTGACAACGGCTACTCGACCTGCGTCAACTTAATCATGTTCGTCTTCCCCTTCTCACTGATCGGAATACTCGCAATGTTGATGATGAAATCATCCTTCAGGATGTGCCCGGCCTTTTTCAGAATGAACTTGATGTCGGCGATGGTGTGATCGGTGCTGATGTCGCGATCGTAGTATAACCCGCGAACGCCCCACACAAGAGAAAGCTGCGTGAGAATGCGGTAATTGTCGGTGAACACAAAAATGTTTGCTTTCGGACGATATGACGAAACCTTGAACGCAGTGTAACCCGAATGTGTCATCGTAACAATCGCAACTGCATCAACCTGCTTGGACAATTGTGTTGCTCCGAAACAAATGTGATCCGATAAAAATCTTTCTGGTCGCGAAATCTGGCTGGAGATTTCCGAATAATAAATATCACTTTCCTCCTCTACTTGCGCAATGATCTTCGACATCGCTCCAACAACTTTGTGCGGGTGACGTCCAACCGAAGTTTCTCCGCTCAGCATTACCGCATCTGCACCTTCCATCACTGAGTTTGCTACGTCACTTACTTCCGCGCGCGAAGGAGAGATATTCGTGATCATGCTTTCCATCATCTGCGTGGCAATGATTACTGGTTTTGCTGCACGTCGACACTTGCGCACTAACACCTTCTGAATTACCGGAACCCGCTGCATGGGAACTTCAACACCAAGATCGCCGCGTGCAACCATAATTGCATCCGTTTCTTCGATGATTGCATCAATGTCGCTCACCGCTTCCGGTTTTTCAATCTTCGCAATCACCTTAGCTTTGCATCCCGGATCGAGTTGCTGAATAATCGTCTTTAGTTCAACAATATCCTTCGATGAACGCACGAAAGACAATCCGATCCAATCGAAATTGTGCTTCAGTGCAAACTCAAGATCCTTGAGATCTTTCTCCGTGAGACAAGGCAAGGATATTTTCGTGTTCGGAAGATTCACGCCTTTCTTCGACGATAAAATTCCACCGTGAAGAATTGTAGCAGTTACTTCCTTGACGCCGTCTGTTGTGTCGACGCGCAGAACCAATTTTCCATCATCGATCAGAATATTCTCTCCCGGCTGAACGTCTTTCGGAAACTGCGGATACGTGATGTAAACCTTAGAAGCGTTGCCGATCATTTTTTCGGTAGTGAAAGTGATCTTCGCATTCTCCACTAATTCAACGCCATTATTTTCTACTTCTCCAATGCGCAATTTAGGTCCTTGCAGATCGCCAAGAATTCCTGCGTGAGATCCGAGTTTCCGGTTGACAGCATAAATATTATTCAGTTGTGCTTCAACAGCAGCGTAATCTCCATGAGAAAAATTGATTCGAAAAATATCCGCTCCCGCCTTTACCATTTCTTCCAGCATCTCCGGTGAAGAAGAAGCAGGGCCAAGCGTGGCAACAATTTTCGTGCGGTTGAATTGCAGTCGTTCACTCATGATTTAAAAAATCAGGTTTTGTTTCGACTTCAGCATCTCGGGATCGATGCGGTAAGCCATGAGAATAAATGGAATAGTCCGCAAGCCGGTAATCATCGTTTGCTCGTCCTGTAAAGTAAACGGTCCTTGTGCGATGAGAAAATAATCGGCCTGGTGTTGTTCAGGAATCAGCAATCCGTGGGTGCCCTTGTTGCTGAACATCGTGTACGTTGCTTCAAAGTCGGGATGCTCCCATGTGAAACAAGCGAACTCCGAAACGGGATCAGCTTTCTTCAAGGACAATGCATATGGTTCTGTACGGGTGAGATCAAGCTGAAGCGAAGTATTCAATCCCCACGCGACGCGGTGTGGCTTCTCGTGGGAAGAAATTCCAACAAGAATGAAATCGTACTCGTACTCTACTTCCAG
>CAYUTR010000076.1:0-15115 GCA_964447465.1 uncultured Chryseobacterium sp. | reverse complement strand
TTCCGCCCGTCGCGGTAACAGAAGCAGTTCCTGTACAAGAACCGAAACAAGTGACATTCGTTTGTGTTGCTGTAACTGTGATTGCTGGTGGCTGGGTAATTACTGCAGTAGCAGTAGCCACGCAACCGTTTGCATCCGTAACAGTTACTACAAAAGTTCCTGCAGGTAAACCGGTAGCTGTCGCCGTTCCTTGTCCACCGCCCGGAGCAGGAGACCACACATACGTAAACGGTCCGGTACCACCAGCCATTGCAACTGTTGCTGATCCGGTATTTCCACCGAAACAACTTACGTTGGTCGATGCTGTGATATTAGCTGTTGGTCCGCCGCTGTTTGTAATCGTAACAGTACGTGTAATGGTACACCCGTTCGCATCAGTGATTGTACAAGTGTAAGAACCGCCAAGTAATCCGGAAGCAGTTGCACCCGTACCACCTGATGGTGTCCACAAGTAAGTATACCCGGGAGTTCCGCCTGACGCAGAAACAGAAGCACTTCCATTAGGACTTCCGCAGGTTGCAGGAGTTGATGAAGTAGATGCTGCAAGTGCAGGAGGCTGTGTGATTGTAAACGTTCTTGTAATTGTACAACCTGCAGGCCCCGATGTAATAGTGCATGTGTAAGTTCCTGCGCAAAGTCCAGTTGCAGTTGCAGCTGTGCCACCTGAAGGCGTCCATGCGTATGTGTAAGTTCCTGTTCCGCCAGATGCTACCACCGCTGCTTGTCCCGTACAAACACCGTTACACAGAACGTTTGTTTGTGATTGTGTTGCATTGATGACAGGTGGTTGTGTAATGCTGAATGTTTGTGTTGCAGTACATCCGCCGGGATTCGACGTAATTGTACAAGTGTATGTTCCTGCACACAACGAAGTAGCACTTGCACCCGTTCCACCTGAAGGCGCCCACACATAAGTGTAAGTTCCCGGACCACCTGTAGCAACTACGGATGCAGTTCCTGTACATTGTCCGTTACACGTGATGTTAGTTTGAGTCGGCGTAATTGTAAGTGCAGGTGGTTGTGTAATTGTAAATGATTGCGTTCTAGTACAACCAGCAGGTGATGAAACAGTAACGGTGTACGTCCCTGCACACAATCCTGTTGCGCTCGCACCCGTTCCTCCCGAAGGAGCCCACGCATAGGTATAAGTTCCTGTTCCACCTGTAGCTACCACTGCAGCAGTTCCATTGCAAACTCCGTTACAGGTAATGTTAGTTTGTGTTGGAGTGAGTGTGATTGCTGGTGGTTGCGTAATGTTGAACGACTGTGTTGCAGTACATCCAGCCGGAGAGGAAACAGTACACGTGTATGTTCCAACGCACAGTCCGGTTGCGCTTGCACCTGTTCCGCCTGATGGAGCCCACGCATATGTGTACGTTCCGGTTCCTCCGGTTGCAGTTACAGATGCGGTTCCGGTACACGCCGCATTACACGTAATGTTCGTTTGCGTTGGTGTAAGTGTAATCGCAGGTGGTTGTGTTATGTTGAACGTTTGAGTTCGTGTACAACCAGCAGGTGAAGAAACTGTACAAGTATATGTTCCCACGCAGAGTCCGGTTGCACTCGAACCAGTTCCACCCGAAGGTGCCCAGGCGTATGTGTACGTTCCGTTACCACCTGTAGCAGTTACCGATGCAGTACCAGTACACGCTCCGAAACAGGTGATGTTGGTTTGCGTAGGTGTTACAGTTATTGCAGGAGGTTGCGTAATGTTAAATGTTTGTGTTGCGGTACACCCTGCAGGTGAAGAGACCGTGCATGTGTATGTTCCTGCGCACAATGAAGTTGCACTTGAGCCGGTTCCGCCAGAAGGCGCCCACGCGTATGTGTATGTTCCTGTTCCACCGGTGGCAGCTACTGAAGCACTACCAGTACATACTCCATTACAAACAATGTTGGTCTGCGTAGGTGTAAGTGTTATCGCTGGCGGTTGTGTAATGCTGAACGTTTGTGTTCGGGTACAACCAGCAGGTGATGAAACTGTGCATGTATAAGTTCCCGCACATAATCCCGTGGCACTCGAACCTGTTCCACCCGAAGGTGCCCACGCATAAGTATAAGTTCCTGTTCCACCTGTTGCAGCAACAGATGCAGTGCCTGTGCACTGACCAAAGCACGTGATGTTAGTTTGAGTTGGAGTTACGGTAATCGCAGGAGGCTGCGTGATGGTAAACGACTGTGTGCGCGTACATCCAGCAGGTGATGAGACAGTACATGTGTATGTACCGGCGCATAATCCTCCAGCGGCTGACCCCGTGCCCCCCGAGGGGGCCCAAGCATACGTGTACGTTCCAGTGCCGCCTGTGGCGGCCACCGAAGCCGTGCCCGTACAGGCTCCAAAGCAAACGACGTTCGTTTGCGTCGGCGTTAACGTTATGGCGGGTGGTTGAGTTATGTTGAAGGTCTGTTGGGCCGTACATCCTCCGGACGCCGTGACTGTACACGTGTATGTTCCGGCGCATAATCCCGTGGCCGAAGCTGCCGTACCTCCAGACGGTGCCCAAGCATATGAAAACGGTCCGGTGCCGGTTACAATTGTTGTTGTTGCTGAACCGGTACAAGCAGCGTTACAGGTAATGTTTGTTTGTGACCCGGCGAGTGTGAGTGTTCCTGAAGAAGTAATTGTAACTGCAATAGTTGATGCGGGTGAGCACGAAAGGGCGTCGACTACTGAAAGCGTATAAGTACCTGCACACAATCCTGTCGCATTAGCAGTTCCTTGTCCACCTCCAGGAGCAGGTGACCAGGTGTATGTAAATGGACCAGTACCACCTGTTACCGTTACGTTTGCAGAACCGGTACAACCGGAACAACCGGTATTAACATGAGTTTCCGTTAAAGTAAGCGCTGTAGAACACGATATGAAGTCAATAAATACACCGGAGTCATAGGAGCAATCACCTGCATCAGCAATCGCGATTTTCCAATGATAAGTCTGACATGGACATAACGC
Source organism: uncultured Chryseobacterium sp. (assembly GCA_964447465.1). Classification (GTDB taxonomy): domain Bacteria; phylum Bacteroidota; class Bacteroidia; order Palsa-965; family Palsa-965. The sequence continues at coordinate 12,162 of CAYUTR010000076.1, read as the reverse complement.
AATATTTCGTGTCAGGATCGTGGTGAATCCATCATACTGAATTGTGGTTCCTCCAGTGTTATTCACATAGTATGCACAATTGGTGCATGGTCCAGTATGGACAATGCCGTTATTAACATTATCGATTGTCACAGGAGTAACGTTGTTCGGAAGAGTTGCAACGTTTGTATTGTTATAGAAGCCGGGCTGGCACGCAGGTCCGGGCCCAGTGATGAAAAATCCGAATGCATCATTGAATGAAGAATTGACGAATTCAGGATACTCCTCAGAACCGAAAACAAATCGAATTGTCATCGTGTTACATTGGGGAATAACATCGAATTCAAGAATACATGGATCTTGATTCGCCAACGGTTCAATAGCAATTAGTTGTGGGTCGGAGGTCGAAGTTCCATTGCAAAAGCCTGCTGAAGTACTGTTGTTGGGGCCGATAGCAGTCGTAGCATTACCTGTAGTCAGAAGGATTCCATTGGCAAGACCCATGTTGGTGGTATTACCATTTGAAAAGGTTCCGTATGCGTTGGTCGTGCAGTTCAGTGTGATATTACTGACCGTCATACCAGCGCCAACAAGATTGTTAACGAGGTTTGCCGGCGTTCCACCAGCAGTAACCATTAACTGCGCGGAAGAATTCGTCCCAATGAAGAGTAAAGACACGCAAAGCAGCGCGCGAAAAACTCTTCGTGGATACGTGAAAGAGTGCCAGTGTTTCATGTAGGAGTGTGTATGCGTTTGCCTAATACCAAACATACAAACTACACCTCTAGAAATCAATTATTTAACGTCATAGTTTTACACCGTTTGGGACTTTCGTTGAACCCGGGTTATTTAAGGCGGAAAATTAGCTGATTATCGAATAAGAGCGGCAGCGAATTACTTTTCAAGTCTGAGCTTGAACGCAGGAACATTTTGATGCGGCATTGCAAAAAAAATCCCGGTGCAAAGACCGGGATTTCAGAGAGCAGATTTCGATTATCGTATCAGGTTGACATGACCAATGAGGTTGTGCTTTTTGTTCAGCACATCAACGCATTTTACCTTCCATACATACGTGTCTTCCTGGCAAAGATCTGAATGACCAAGTACTTTTCCATCCCAACCTTCACCGAGCTCATCAGAATAGAATATCAGGTTGCCCCAACGATCAAACACCCAGAACTCATATTTATCAGGATCAACTCCAATAGTGATTGGAACAAACAATTCGTTGAGCCCATCATCGTTAGGTGTGAAAGTATTCGGAACATAGATGCTCACATCAGGATCAATGCACACGTCTTGTGAGTCTGTGTCCACACAACCATCAACAGAAGTTACTTCAAGATTTACCTGGTAACAAATCGGATCAGGATACATGAACGAAGGATTCTGTAAAGTTGATGTTGCCACTGTCAGATCACCAAAACTCCACAGCCATGAAGCTGCATTTGTTGACTGATCGGTGAAGTAAATTGTCGGTGACAAAATCGTTGTCGGCTGTGGACCTGCAGTGAAAGCAGCAACCGGAATTCCGAACACACTAATGTAGTTGTTGAACACAATTGTTTGCGTACAACCGTCTCCGGTGGTCACCGTAAGCGTCACCGAATATAGTCCGGCTGTTGTATAACAATGGTTCGGTGACTGCTGTGAAGAAGTGGTGTTGTCACCAAAATCCCAACTCCATCCTGTGATTACAGAAGGCGCAGTGATTGTAGAAAGATCACTGAAATTCACGCAGAGTGGAGCGCAACCTGACAGTGAATCGCCAACGAACGACGCAACCGGAATTGCATTCACAGTAACAAGAACGGTTGTATCGGCCGTGCACCCGTTCGCGTCAACTACATCAACTGTATAGGTAGTAGTCGCAGTTGGAGTGATGTTCTGAGCATTACCCGCCAATGGTCCTGGATTCCATGTTACAACATAACCTGGTGCACCTCCCGCAGGCGTACCGGTGAGAGTAACAGGACTTCCTGCGCATACTGATGCCGGATTTGCTGAAGCAGTAATCAAAAGCTGTGGTGGTTGGGTGATGACAACAGTTACAGACGAACTGCAACCGTTAGCATCAGTCACCGTTGTAATATAGCTACCTGCTGCAAGGTTAGCTGCATTGGCAGTCACGCTAACGTTCGGCGACCACGTGTAAACAAACGGACCGGTTCCGCCTGCAGGGCATACCGTGATGTCTCCATCTGTAAGTCCGTAACAGCTTACGTTTATTACACCACAGCTGGCCAAGGTCACACCGTTTAAGTTTCCGACAACAGCGCTTACTGTATCGGCGCATCCATTGGCGTCAGTGGCAATAACTGAATAAGTTCCGGCAGGAATGTTGTTGTACGTTGCAGTTGCAGGTCCGCCAATCCACTGATAAGTTATAGCACCAGTTCCACCAACCGCGTTTGCTGTTGCAGAACCATCAGACTGACCGCATGTTGCAGGAGTTGTATTTGTGTTTGCAACGACAGCTGCTGGTTGTGATACGTTAGCAGTATCACTAACTGTACATCCATTCGCATCCGTAACTGTAACCGTATAGTTTCCTGCACAGATACCATTACACGACGCAGTGATGCAACCTGTGTTCCAAAGGAACGTGTAGTTCGGTGTACCACCAGCAGGTATCGTTACCATTTGTCCATCGCATGCTCCGTTACAGGTAACGTTAAAACCTGCAGCGGATATTGTAAGCTGTGGCGGTTCACTTACTGTATACGAAGAAGTAGACGAACATCCGTTTGCATCTGTTACAATGCATGTATAATTTCCTGCAACCAGATTCGATGCAGTTCCTGTTGCGCTGACGTTTGGTGTCCACGCGAATGTATACGCCGGGTTACCTCCAACAGGTGTCATTGTTACTGATCCTGTAGCAGCACCAAAACACAGAACATCTGTTCCGGCAATGGTTGATGAAAGTCCACCGGTAGATGCAACGGTTACAGTTTGTGTAAGCGTGCAACCGTTCGCGTCCGTAATCGTGTACGTATAAGTTCCTGCGGATAAGTTAGTCGCGTTCAATCCCGGTCCTCCACTCGGCAACCATGTACATCCATATGGACCCACCCCTCCCGCCGGAGTCGCGGTGGCGGCTCCGTTGTTATTACCACAGGCGGCGGGTGTTGATGTGGCCGTTGCTGTAAGTTGCGTCGGTTGCGTGACGGTAAATGTGAGCGTGGCGGTACAACCACCATTGTCTGAAACATCACAGGTGTAAACTCCAGGACATAATCCCGTAGCCGACGGACCGTTACCTCCCGACGGTAACCAGTTGTAAGTGTAAGGAGGTGTTCCACCTACAGCACTTACCGATGTTGTAGCAGTGCAACCACCAAAACACGCAACGTTTGTTTGCGTTGGTGTGATTGTGATAGTAGGAACTGAAGCAGTAACCGTAATTGCCACTGTAGTTGGTGGTGAGCAAGACAACATATCTGTAACCGTTACAGTATATGTACCAGCGCAAAGATTAGTTGCTGTTGCAGCATTTCCACCCGTTGGTGCCCAGCTATATGTGAACGGACCAGTGCCACCAACCAGGGCAACACTTGCGGTTCCATCACAGCCAGTACAACTTGTTACAGGGGTGGAACTTGGATTTATTGTAAGCGCATTCGAGCAGGTCAGGAAATCAAGGAATACGCCTGAGTCATAAATACAGTCACCCGCATCTGCAATTGCAAATTTCCAGTGATAAGTCTGACACGGACATAAGTTGATTGTGCTGGTGATTACAGTAGTAAATCCATCATACTGGATTGTAGTACCGGGTGTATTGTTAACATAGAAACCGGCGTTCATGCCAGCGTTCACGTTGTCGATAGACACCGGAGTTGAATTCGGAAGTACCGCAACATTCGTGTTGTTGTAATAGCCTGGAGTACATGCTGGTTGAGGACCGGGTCCGGAAATAAAGAATCCGAACGCATCGTTAAAAGCAGCGTTGACATATTCCGGATATTCTTCAGAGCCGAAAACGAAGCGAACTGTAAGCTGGCTGCATTCCGGAACGATGTCGAATTCGAGAACACAAAGGTCGTATCCTGCATTTGGTTCAATAGCGATCAATTGAGGATCGCTTGACGAAGTGTTGTTACAGAATCCCTGGCTGGCGCTGTTATTGGGCCCAATGGCCATATTCGCGTTACCGGTAGTAAGAAGAATGCCGTTTGTTAATCCAAGGTTGGTCGTATTTCCATTGGAGAAAGTCCCATACGCATTGGTCGGACAGTTCATCGTAACGTTAGAAACAGTCATGCCGCCTCCGATGAGTCCATTTACAATTGCAGCAGGTGTTCCGCCGGGAGCGACTACCAATTGCGCGCGCATACTCACTGAACAAAAAATCAGGAGAAGAGACAACAGGAAGCCATTAATGGGAATTTTAATGGTGGTCATGGTAAGGGTACTTTAAGGTGTGCCGTGTAAATATAGGCAGACCTACCCTTAAAAGCAACTGGAAATGAGGCTCATACCTTTGACAAAATCAGCCAAAAACGAGGAAAAAGCGGGAATTGTAAACGAATCGATTTATGGCAACACGGTTACAGAGCCTATCATGTAGTGTTCACCATACATATTATCGATGAACGCAATCTTGTAAACGTACACGTCCTCCTGCACTTTGTCGCCCTTGTTCTGCCAAGTTCCGTTCCATTTTGAGTAGGGATCTGTTGTTTGAAATACAATATTTCCCCATCGATCAAAAATGTAAAACTCGTAACGCTCAGTGAGAATGTTTGTGAACACCGGACCAAATTCATCATTGTTTCCATTGGCATTTGGTGTGAATGCGTTCGGAACATAGAAAGTATAGAAGTCATTCACGATAATGTCCATCCACATCGTGTCAGAACATCCGGAAGCATTCGACACAACGAGATATACAGGATATGTTCCGATCGCGTCGTATAAATGCTCTGGCGACCATGTTGTACTCGTTGTGCTATCACCGAAGTTCCACATCCAGTTAGTCGCGCCGCTTGATGTATTTGTGAATGCCACCAACGGATCCAGGATGCTGGCAACAGTTGGATTAGCGGTGAACTGCGCAATCGGCTGTGCAAGTGTTGTGATCATGCACGTGTACGTTTGTGTTACTGAACATCCCGGCGGAACCGTTACTGTGAGTGAAACATCGTGACAACCCGGAGTTGTGTATGAATGCGATGGTTGCACCAGTGAAGATGTTGAGCCGCCTTCACCAAAACCCCAAAGCAAAGTTGATGGACCGAATCCGGTTGTGTCGACGTAGAAATTCACGATCAACGGAGTGCAACCCAATGTTGTGTCGGCATAGAAATCAACACTTGGTACCTGCTGTACCTGCACGTTGTACGTTTGAGTTGCAGTTTGTCCGCAGAGGTCAGTAACTGTCAGTGTGTAATTTGTAGTAGTAGTTGGTGTTACAGTTACTGTAGGGCCATTGAGGTTGCCTGGCATCCAAGTGTAAGTTAGTGTTCCGTAACCGCCAGTCACGTTCGCGCTGAGCGTAGAACTGCCCCCAATGCAAATCGGAGAAGTGCCTGCAACCGTTACACCAACCGGACTTGCAACTGTAATCGTGAACAAAAGCGGGCCGGCAGAACAACCTTGCGCGTCCACGATATTCAGCGTGTACGTTGTGGTTACAGCAGGAGAAGCAACTACACTCGCTGCATTTGGTAAACCGTGACTCCACGTATATGTGATCGGATTGTTACCCCCCACAACATTCACGCTCATTGTTACTTGAGATCCCGGACAGATCGTATCATCTCCCGAAGTGAGTGTCTGAAGGTTCACGTTAGAGTTTACATGAATTGTATCTGTACTTGTGCAACCGTTCGATTGATCGGTGATTGTAACCGTATAAATTCCAGCGGCAATTCCAGTAGCAGTATTTGTCGTACTAACGTTTGGTGACCATGTGTAAGTAAATGGTCCTGTTCCCGTCACGTTTACAGAGGCAGCTCCATTTGAGGAAGAACACGTCGCAGGAATTGAGGAAGTTGTGTAAGTGAATGAACCCACCGTAAATGGAAGTGATGCAGGAAAAATGCAAACGTTTCCGCATAGATCGGTTACAGGCCCCACGAGGTTCGCAGAATACGTTCCGGCCCCGCCAATCGCCGGGCTGATCGTAAACGTAAACGTGTTGTCGTATTGTGCGCCGGCCGCACAAGCCACAGATGTGATATTTGTAACCGTATAAGGACCTCCCGGACCAGTGAATGTGAAGTCTCCATTCTGCACTGTATTGCACAAAATATTTTCTGAGAAAGTAACCGTTAGCGTGTTTCCTCCACATCCCGGGTTGTTCACCGACAAGATTTGTGGAGGAATCTGGTCAAATATGACTGCCGTTGAAGCTGAAAAATCGATTGTGTAACCGTTCTGTGTTTGGCTGTAATTACTCACGTTCACCACATATGTTTGACCAACCACCACAGGTACAACCTGATTAAAAGGCGTGCCCGCTGCATTCTGCGAATTCAATGCAGAACCGCCATTTGGCCCTGTTGTTCCTGATGTTCCGGAAAAATTGCAGCTTACTTCAATGCTCGGGTTTGTGAATATATCAGAACAGTTGTTGTTCGTGAGGTTGTAAACCGCCCAATCGTAATCGTCGGCACTGTTATTTGGTGTGATGAGAAAATTGAGGTTTCCGCTTTGCTGAACCGTGAATGTGTACCAAACATCGTTCAATTCACCAGAACCAAGACAAGAGCTTCCGCTGTTGATTTCATTCGGGTAATTTCCCTCACCACTGTAAGAAATTGTAGTGCTGTATACGTTCTGGCAGATCGGAATTGCGGCCAGACAATCCTGGTTATTTGGAACCTGCGCACAAATGATGCCCGGCGTCAGAAACGCGATCAAAAGGAGTAAAGATTGGGCAATTCGGGGCATGTGAACAAATATACGTTTACGAGGAATAGCGGTTACATTTTCGCCATCCGACTTAACAAGTGGTCGAAAAAATCGTGCCACAGGCAAGGCTAAACCCTTTCTATTTCTAATTTTACTGCGAATCTTATGAACTCACACAAAAACACAATACACAATGTCTAAAGTAACAGTAGTCGGTGCCGGAAACGTTGGCGCTACATGCGCTGACGTAATAGCGCACAATGAGCTTTGCAATGAAGTGATATTGCTCGATATCAAACCAAATTTTGCTGAAGGAAAAGCACTCGATATCTGGCAAACATCTCCGATCAATCTGTACGACACGCGCGTGAAAGGTTCTACAGATGATTATTCGAAAACTGCAAATTCAGATGTAGTTGTAATCACATCAGGACTTCCACGTAAACCGGGGATGAGCCGCGATGATTTGATTTCAACAAACGCTGCAATCGTTAAGCACGTTACAGATAACATTATCAAATATTCTCCGAATGCAATCATCATCATCGTTTCAAATCCTTTGGACGTAATGACGTATTGCGCTTACCTCACAGCGAAAATTGATTCAAGTCGCGTGTTCGGAATGGCAGGAATTCTTGACACTGCACGTTACCGCGCTTTCCTTGCTGAAGCATTGAACTGTTCACCAAAAGATATTCAGGCTGTTCTGATGGGCGGTCATGGCGACACGATGGTTCCGCTTCCGCGATACACAACGGTTGCAGGAATTCCGGTAACTGAACTTATCGGAAAAGCAGAATTGGATGCAATTATCGAGCGCACGAAAAAAGGCGGTGGTGAAATCGTAAATCTTCTCGGCACTTCTGCGTGGTATGCTCCGGGAGCTGCAGCTGCACAAATGGTTGAGGCAATTCTGCGCGATCAGAAACGTATTTATCCTGTGTGTGCATGGCTGCAAGGTGAATACGGACTGAAAGATATTTATCTCGGCGTTCCATGTGTTCTCGGACGTAAGGGAATTGAGAAAATCATCGAACTGAAGCTGAATGATGAAGAAAAGAAATTGCTCAGCGATTCTGCTAAAGCAGTGAAAGAAGTAATGTCTGTCCTCGACGGCATGAATACACCTGCATAACTGAACGGAAATTTTACCTGGAAGGTTGGAGTGAATTCCAACCTTCTTTTTTATCGGGATATGACAATAAAAATTCCTTTACGTCTTCTGAATATTGAAGGTGACGGTTATCATCTTCAGGCGAAAGCAAAAATCAATGGGAAGCCGGCATTGCTTATCGTTGATACGGGGGCTTCGCGTACTGTTTTCGATTCAACGGAAATCGCACGTTACCTGAAGAGCGAGGAACTTGCAGTGCATGATCGTGTGTCAACCGGTCTCGGGACATCATCCATGGTGAGCCAGGTTGTTACACTAGGCAGTTTTACATTGGGAAAACTGAAGATGGAAAATTTTCCTGCAGTGGTTCTTGATCTGCAGCATGTGAATCAGACTTACGAAGCACTTGGCTTTGCTGCAATCGCCGGAGTGTTAGGGAGTGATGTTCTGGTTGCGAGCAAAGCCGTGATCGACTTCAGGAAAAAGTCAATGACACTTTATCTTCCGAAGAAAGTGGCGAGGAAAAAATCTGCGAAAAAAATTGTTGTAAAGAAACCCGCAATCCGACGCAAGAAAAAATAACTCAGAGAAATTTTTTCTTCACCTCAGTTGTTGGCATCATGCAGCTGTCCTGCTTTCCCCACCAGCGGTAACGGTTCTTTGCAATCAAATTGTAAACAATGTCGCGCAGGAACGTCGGAACAATTACGAATCCGTAAAACAATTTCCACCCACCTTTCAGTTTTCTTGCAATGCGCAACGCTGCGGTTGAGCGGGTATAAATTTTGCCGCCTTCAAGAAATATAATCGTCTGAAGATTTTCCGGATCAAGATTGTGACGCTCCACGATTTTTTTTCCTTTCTCACTTTGCAAAGCGAGAAAACGGAAATAATCTGTATTGTCTTTGCGGATGATGAAGTTGACGCTGTTGTTACAGAAGTTGCATACTCCATCAAACAATACAATGCCTTTGTCTTTCAGGTCGCTCATGGACGGTAAAGACAAGCGTAAGAATCGGTGCTGAGCTCAAGATTTCTTCCTGCCAGCAAAGTAAATGTGTTCATATCGATGTAAGATGCATAACCGTTTCTTCCGCCACATGCGCTTGAATGGTGTGGAGCGGGGCCGCCAATTGAATTATTTCTGTTCGCAACAATCACTTGCTGCTTATCATCATCCACCGCAATGCCATGAGGTTGATGTCCCGGATAAAGTGAACCAACCAATGTATTCGTCTGCCAGTTGAACGCATACACCGATCCGCGTTTGCCCGGATATGTAATCGTATCCTCTGTGCACGTTACATATGCATAAGGTGTTGTCTGCGAGAATGCCAATTCTTGCGGAACAGCACCAACAGGAATTGTTGCGATCAACGTGTCGGTGTTCACATCAAACACACGGACCTTGCTTGTTCCCTGACACGTGATAAAATATTTTGTTCCGTCTGGTGCAAATACAATTTCGTGTCCGTTCTCTGAATTTCCGGGTTGTGGCGTGCTGCTTACACCGTCGATAATAATCTGATCGAATGAAGGGGAAGTTGGATCAGTAACGTCAAATTTGTAAATGAAATTTCCGGCGGTTGTCGTAACGTAGAGCGTGTTTCCATCCGGAGAAACAGATGAACCGTGTGTCTGATTGAGTACACTACTTTGGTACTCCTGCAGAAACTGCATGGTCTCAAGGTCAACCCATGCAATTCTTCCCGGGCCGGATGGATTCCAGTGAACTGCAAAAGCGTGACGCGAATCCGGAGTAATTGCAAATGTATTCCAACTGCCAAATGCTGCAGAAGCATTCGCGCCCAGCAAAACCCGACCTACAAATGCGTCATCAGAAGTGCGGTACTTCTCAATGTAACTTCCGCTGGCAAAACACACGTACCAATATTCTCCGTCGGGCGACAATCTTATGCCGTGCGGATTTTCTATTGTCGCGGAACTTCCAACGGGTATGTATCGCATAGGAATTCCGCTTTCTTCGTCGATTACAGTGACGATATCGCAACCTTGATTAATCACGTAATATTTTTTTCTGTGAGAATTTTCCGCGAATGCAATTTTCCCTGTGCGTGAAGGTGCGCCTGAATTAATCCAGTTGCGTAGTGTGATCATCTGTGAGCGCGTCAATTCGTCGTCGTTGAATGGCATGGTTGGTTCCATCATCATTCCGAGATCTTCGTACGTGTTGCAGTACATGAAAAGCGTACTGTGCTCATGCGAATACGGAATCACTACTGCGCCGTTGCGATCACCTTTCATCATGGTTTCCCACGAAGTCAGTTCTAATCCTGCTGCCGCATGTGCACTCGCAGAATTGTGACAACCACTGATTGCGCAGTTGCCAAGAATGATCTGACCGATCTCGTTTGGATACCCTGAGCCTTCAAGATCAAATGCAGGTTCATCTTGTCTGCACCCGGAGTAAACCGAAGCACACAAAACAAACGCAACAATTGTATAAATGACCTTTGACTTCACGAAAATGCCTTTACGTAAAGTTAAGGTTTATTGTACGTTGAAACTAAAGGGAAAAATTACGCGCACACTGAAGTTTCGACCTTGGCCATAAATCCCGCGGTTCCCGGTTGCGGAATTTATCGGCGCATACTTCAGCCGACTGAGGTGCGATTGGTATTTCGTGTTCAGCAGATTGTTCACTGAAAAGAATATGCGGCAGATTGTTTTGTCTTTTTTGTTTACGATTTCTGTTCCGGCTCCTGCTTCGAGTAAAACATATGATGGAGTTGAAGTCTCTGTTCCATACGCCGAATAAATTCTGTTCTGTGCAAAATAGACAGCGACGGATGTGCTGAAATAAGCGTGTTCGAAAGGTCCGACCTTTTTTTCCAGATGTGCATTCAGTTCCGATTGGTATTTCATCGGCGGCATAAAAGGAAGACAGTTCATGGAATCAGATTGCTCCGATAATTGTCCGAATACATAGGAGAGCGAATTTTCGAAATGCAACCAGTCGAGTGGGTGAGGATGAAGGTCTGTAAAAATTTCGCCCCCGAGCAATTGAGCATGTCCCTGGTGAAATGTAAATACAGGTGCGGGATCAGAAGGATCGCGAATTGAATCGCCACCGAAAACTGAATTAACTTTTGAGAGATAGATGTAATTCTGAATATCGTTACTGAACGCACTTAACTCGAAGTTGAAGTGATCGGATGTGTACGTCATGCCCAGGTCGATCTGCAGACTTGTTTCAGGTTGGAGAGAAGCATTTCCGACTTCGTATCTGAAAGTACCTTCGTGTCTGCCATTCGATGCGAGCTCCGAAATGTTCGGAACACGAAATCCACGAGCAATGTTTACACGGAACACAACAGGGTCTGCAGCTTTATACGAAACACCCGCGATTGCAGAGAAGGAAGAAAATGTTCTTTCAATTGTTGCAAATTTGGTAGTATACCCGGGACTATTTTCATTCGTGAAATTTCCGGTACTGTCGATGTAAACTGCGCGTGCGGAAAGCAGTCGCATATCGCCACGTAGTCCCGCACCGAAGTACCATTTGCCTGAAATTCTTCTGAAGTGCAAAAATGCTCCGGCGTCCTGCGCTGTGTATTCCGGAATAATAAGCTCCGCTCCAAGATTCCGGTTAAATTGTCGCTGCATGCTTATTCCGGTGATGAATTGATTTCCTTGCTTCTCAGGAAAAATGAATTTGGAGTTAAGCGTAGATGTCGTGAGTTGCATCGACAATTCCTTTTCTTCCGGAACGAGAATGTTTCCGAATTCATTGCGGTCGTTTCGCTGGTAACCGATATCAATTTGTAATTGTGATTGACCGAAGAACAAACTGTTCGAAAAAACCAATCGTTGATGGCGTATTGTCTGTCGCGGAATGTCCATCGAGTGATTGTATCCTTTGAGTTGTCCCGATGTAAATGATTGTTCTCCCGTGGTGGTATCATCGATGGCAATGGGCACAAGAAAGTTGCCCAGTGAATCGCGTTCACCTTCTGGTAATGCGACCATCATATTATATGTGCTGAAACAAAGCTGTGAAACACCCCAGCTTCTGTTGAGTCCGATAAATCCGCTGGCATCATATTCTTTGAATCCGGTGTTCGCAACATTTCCATCTACAGGTGTGGAATAATTCCCAGCCATTTTCTGACTTCCGCGAACCTGCCAGCTCAAACCATGAATATTTCCTGCTGTCATCAGTGAATGTCCAATGAGCAAACCATTCG
>CAYUTR010000075.1:0-15307 GCA_964447465.1 uncultured Chryseobacterium sp. | reverse complement strand
GCACAGAAGTGGTACTCTGTTCCTAAACAGAACAACGAAAAGTACCTCGTGTATGTGGCATATGGATTGGGTAACGCACATTGGTTTTCTAAACTGAATCAGACATCCATCTACGATGCGCATGGTTCTGCAATTACAACCGGCGATCTGAAATTCCGCGCTAGAAATTCATCGCAGTTCTATGATCTCGGAGTGCTTTTTCCTGCTGGCAATTTCCGTTTCGGATTGGGATTGAACTTCGAAAAGTTTTTCCTGACACAAATTACTCTACAGAACAGCATTCAGCAAAGCACGGGCGGAACCAGCATCATCTTCGATGAAAGTTTTCGTTTCGACAAACTCTACATGCAGTTCGAAGTTCCGTTCTGGCCGGAAGCACGTTCAAAATATTCACTGAGCGCAAACATGAATGTTGGCCTCTTCAGCTTCAACAATGTCGATCGCATTAATCTCTTCGGATCCGATGCGTTGGCGAGCAGCTCATTTGTAAACATCAGTCCTGTTGCTGATATCGCAATCTTCCCGGGTGTTTCGCTTTTCGTTCGTCCGGTTTGTGAGTTCAAATACTTCAAGAACCAGGCAGTTGATTCGTATGGATTAGTTCGTCACAGCATTCTCACTTATTCTCTGATGATCGGCATCCGTTACGACCCTTCTGTAACAGATGATTTGAAGTGATCGGTGTTGACTTGCCAACTTAAATACTTTTCGACTTAAGACTTATGGAAGCACCGGGACCAGAGGAAATTCTTTCCCAAAGGCTCAGGAAACGATTCAACGAGAATTCATTCCGCACACTTCGTCCTGCAGATTTTTCCAAAGCAGATTTTTCTTCCAACGATTATCTCGGCTTCGCGCGTTCAGGTAAGCTCGCTGATATTTGTAGTGAAGCCTGGGCACGCGTGCAATCAAAAGGTGAAACACGTTTCTTAGGATCGGGTGGATCACGTTTGTTGTCGGGCGATTCAACGTACGCGCATTACCTGGAAGACATCATCGCGGAATTTTTCCAAAGTGAATCTTCACTGGTATTCAATTCAGGATACACCGCGAACCTTGCACTATTTAGTGCGCTTCCTTCGAGAACCGGAACCGTAATTTACGATGATCTCATACACGCGTCAGTCCGCGACGGAATACGCATGGCGGGCTGTCGCGCATGGTCATTCCGGCACAATGATCTGAATCACCTCGAAGATCTGCTGGTAAAATCTCAAGGAGAAAAATGGGTAGTTGCTGAAACGATCTACTCAATGGACGGTGATAGTCCTGACCTGAAAAAACTTGTTGAGCTCTGTGAATACTATAATGCAGCATTGATTCTTGATGAAGCACACAGCGGTGGAATTAAAGGTGAACACGGCAGTGGATTGTGCGTGCAGAACGGACTTCACGAGCGTGTATTCGCCCGACTGTTCACATTCGGAAAGGCTTTCGGCGTTCATGGTGCAGCAGTTTGTGGCAGTCATACACTTGTTAATTACCTGATCAACTTTGCACGGCCATTCATTTACTCCACAGCGTTGCCATTGCTTGACCTCACCGCTATTCGTTGCAGCCTGAAGTATTCGGAAGAAGCAGAGCAGATGAGAGTTGATCTTAGCCGGCTGGTAGACTACTTCCGCTTCGCAGCAGACGCTTCCACACTTAAGTCGCGACTCATTTTCTCTGAATCGCCTATACAGGGAATTATTATCCCCGGAAATCAGGATGTACGTCGCGTGGCTGAAGCGTGTCAGACCGCAGGGCTAGATGCTCGTCCTGTATTGTCTCCTACGGTGAAGGCAGGCACAGAACGTCTCAGGATAATCCTGCATGCGTACAATACAACTACGGAGATAGATCGTCTGATCGCAGCTGTTTCCTCGGCGCTTGTCGATAAATCATGAAATTATTTCTCCAAACGCTTATTTCTTTCGGATAAATAAGCCATTTTTGGGAACCTAATCAGGAGTTCATTTATTCGTTATGAAGAAGATTTTCGTCACGGGAATCGGTACAGACGTTGGAAAGACAGTAGCCTCAGCAATTATTTGTGAAGCACTGCAGGCCGACTATTGGAAACCCGTTCAGACAGGTAGCTATTTCTCAACAGACTCCGATAAGCTGAAGAAATTCATCACAAATACGCGTACAAAAATACATCCTGAGTCATACGTACTGCGTCAGTACATGTCGCCACACGCTGCTGCTGAACTCGAAGGCAAGCACATTACGCTCGATTCCATTCACGTTCCCCAGGCCGATAATGTTCTCGTGATCGAAGGTGCCGGTGGAATTATGGTGCCGCTCAACGACAAGGAATTTATTGTCGATCTGATCATCAAATGCGATGCAGAGGTTGTGCTGGTGATTCAGAATTACCTCGGAAGTATAAATCACTCCATCCTTTCAATTGATTCGCTGAAGTTCCGCAACATTCCGGTGATGGGGATCATCTTCAATGGTCCGCCACATAAGCTCTCTGAAGACATTATTCTCGCTTACAGCGGACTGAAGTGTCTTGGCCGCATCCAGAAAGAATCTGTAATCAATCGTGATGTGATCACGAAGTACGCAGCACAGTTCGGGCCCGAATTGAAATAATGAATTATTCCGATCGCGATAAGCAGCACGTCTGGCATCCGTTCACTCCACAACTCGGTTTTACTCCTAATATCCCAATCGTTCGCGGTGAAGGTACTTTGCTGTTCGATGCTGATGGTAATTCCTACATCGATGCAATTTCATCGTGGTGGGTAAATCTTCACGGACATTGCAATCCTTATATAACGCAGAAAATTAAGGAGCAACTTGATCTGCTCGAACACACCATATTTTCCGGTTACACGCATCCCAAAGCAATTGAGCTCGCCGAAAAACTGAAAGCACTGTTGCCACAAATGGACAAAGTTTTTTACAGCGACGATGGATCAACTTCGGTGGAGGTCGCGTTGAAAATGGCTTTCCAGTATTGGCACAACAAAGGCACTCCTCGCACAAAAGTGATTGCATTTGAAAATGCCTATCACGGTGATACGTTTGGAAGTATGTCTGTAGGCGCGAGAAATGTTTTCAGTAACGCGTTCTCTCCGTTTTTGTTTGAAGTAGTTCATATTCCTGTTCCGGTCATCGGAAGAGAACAGAAAAGCATTGATGCGTTGAAGAATGCACTCGATGAAAATACTTCTGCGTTTATATTTGAACCGCTCGTGCAAGGTGCTGCGGGGATGGTAATTTACGATGCCGCAGCGCTCAGTTACATGATTGATTTTTGTAGTGATGCTGGCGTCATTACAATTGCGGACGAAGTCATGACAGGTTTTGGACGTACCGGAAATATGTTTGCCACTGATGAGTGCAGTGAGGTTTCAATAATGTGTTTGTCAAAAGGGCTAACAGCAGGGTTTATGCCTTTAGGTGCGACGCTTTGTAAGGAGAATATTTACTCGGCTTATGTAACCAGCGATCGCACGAAGACATTTTTTCACGGGCATTCCTATACTGCTAATCCGCTAGCATGTGCCGCGGCGGTAGCAAACCTGGAATACTTTGAAAAGAACAACGTATTGACCGTGATCGATTCACTGGAAGAAAAATTTCTTGAGGCCGTGAGACGTTTTAGTAAGTATCCATCAGTCGCAGACGTGCGAAGAAAAGGTGCGATACTGGCGCTTGAATTAAGATCGTCGGAACAATCGGGATACCTGAATACAATAGGAGAGAAGGTTGCTTCATTTTTTCATGAACGAGGAATTATTATGCGGCCTTTGGGTAATGTGATTTATGTGATACCACCCTATTGTATTACAGAAACTCAATTGAAACATGTTTTCGATTGTATTGAAGAGTTCCTGCAAACACTCCAAACTTGATGTTCCAATTTGGAACATCAAGATCAGGCTATTTCATAGAAATATACTTCCTTCTTACAGCACGCTTTTTCGCAGCCTTCGGTAGTTTGAATCCTATCGGCTGGCGCTTCTTTATTTTCCGTTGCTCTTTTTCTTTCGCAGCAACGAATTCATCGAAATAACGAAATACCACCTCAATGTTCTTTGTGTTGTTTTCCGTTTTTCGCTTGATCTTCTCAATCGCCAAACGAAGTTCAGTGTTGTCAAATAACATCTTTCTGACTTCGGTAAACACACGCATGATCTGGACGTTAACCATAACCGCACGTTCGCTGTTCAATACTCCCGACAGCATAGCTACACCTTGCTCAGTGAATGCATATGGAAACTTGCGGTTACCACCCCAACTTGATGTTCCAGTTTGGAACATCAAGTTTTTGACCTCATCGGCAGTCAACTGAAACATAAAGTCGGCTGGAAATCGTTTGATGTTTCTGCGTACAGCTTTGTTGAGATTTCGGGTTTCAACCCGATACAATTTCGCCAGATCTTTATCCAACAGGACTTTTTGACTTCTTATGTAATAAATCTGGTTGAGGATCAATTCATTGGTCAGCACCAATTTCGTCGAGAGGGTTTTCGCGTCTTTCATATGAATAATTCATAAATAGTAAATAAAAAGTAGATTAAATATAATACAAATGTATATTAATTTACGAAATTATGAAAACTTGATGTTCCAAATTGGAACTTCAAGATAAATTCAGACCCTGAAACTTGATGTTCCAATTTGGAACATCAAGTTTTAATCCCACCTATCTTTATCTCGTGAAGCTCAACAAACCAACCCGCCTTCTCATTGTGCTCATCGCAGTTTTCATCACGTGCGCAATTACCGCGGAGTTGATCAGTTCAAAATTATTCCAGATTGATCTCGGTAGCATGGGAACCTACGTTTCAATCGTAGGAATATTTCCCTGGCCCATTGTTTTTCTCACAACAGATATCATCAACGAATATTACGGTCGCAAAATTCTGCGGATGGTTTCTATCATTACCTCAGTGATGATTGCAATAACATTTCTGATAGTTTACCTCGCAATGCAACCAAAAGCATTCGTAGTTCCCGGAGTTGCCAACGACGAGCAGTTCAACGCCGTATTCGGCCAATCGATGTGGATTATAGCAGGAAGTATCACTGCATTCTTTGTTGGTCAGCTCGTAGATTCCTTCGTGTTCTGGTATTTCAAGAAACGTACCGGTGGGAAATACATCTGGCTGCGCGCAACCGGTTCCACGGTGATTTCTCAACTCATCGACACATTCATTGTGCTGTTCATCGGATTTGTAGTGCCGGGAATTTTAGGCCTATCGGATTTCTTCTCGATGGGTTGCACGAATTACCTGTTTAAACTAATGATTGCGATTGGACTCACACCGCTGATTTATTTGTTCCACTGGATAGTGGAAAAATACCTGGGCGATGAAAAGGCGCATTTGCTGGAGCATGCTGCAGAAGTTGTATCAGAGAAGTAGTTTCGATTATTTACTCCTCGGATGATATTTCAACACCTGCTCCTTCAAAAATCTCCTGTCAACGTGCGTATAAATTTCCGTTGTCGTGATCGACGCATGTCCCAACATTTCCTGCACCGCCCGTAAATCTGCTCCGCCTTCTACAAGGTGGGTTGCAAACGAATGTCGGAATGTATGCGGGGAAATACTCTTCTTCACCTGCGCCTTCATCGCGAGTTCCTTGATGATCAGGAAAACCATCACGCGGGAAATTCGCTTACCAAATTTGCTCAGGAACAGAATATCTTCCTCGCCTTTCTTCGGTTCAACATGAACGCGAATACTATCGCGGTACAAAGCAATATGATCTAAAGCAGTCTGACCAATCGGAATCAATCGCTCTTTGTCGCCTTTGCCAATTACACTGATGAACGATTCTTCCGGGTGAATGCGTGAGATCCGTAATTCAATCAGTTCCGACACACGCAGTCCGCAGCTGTAAAGCACTTCCAGCATAGCGCGATTACGTTCTCCCTCCGGCGTACTGCGGTCAATCGTATTCAGCATCCGATCGATTTCTTCTGCATCCAATGTATCCGGAAGCGTGCGTGCCGTTTTCGGTCCGTCAATCAATTCCGTTGGATCGAAATTGACCATGTTCTCTATCAGTAAATACTTGTAAAATGCCCGCAATCCCGAAAGAATGCGCGCTTGTGACTTCGCCGACATTCCAAGGCCGTTGATCCATTCAATAAATCCGCGTATGTCGTTTGTCTTGAGTTCCGAAGACGTAGCAGCGTTCTTGTGGTAATCAAGATACTGGCACAGCTTGTCCACATCGTGCAGGTAGGCCTCAACAGAGTTCTCCGAGAGCGACTTCTCCAACCTCAGGTAATTCCTGAATCCACCAATGTCTGCCTTCCAACTCATACTGTGAAAGTAATCACTTGTGATGACATCACTTTCCAGCCCCCGTTCCTCGTTCCCCATTCCTCGTACCTTCTTCTTACCTTTACACAATGAAAGTCCTCATCCTGAACGGTCCAAACCTCAATCTTCTCGGGAAGCGCGAACCTTCTGTTTATGGAACGGATTCTTTCGAGGATTATTTCGCAGTATTGAAGCAGGAATTTCCTGCCGTTGAACTGGAGTATTACCAGAGTAACATAGAGGGTGAACTCATCGACAAACTACACAAGACTGGTTTCACACATGATGGAATTATTTTTAATCCGGGTGGCTACACGCATACGTCTGTCGCGTTAGGCGATGCGGTGGCAGGAATAACCACGCCGGTAATTGAGGTGCATATTTCAAACGTAATGGCCCGCGAGGAATTCCGTCACGTTTCATACATCGCCCCGAAAGCGAAAGGCACAATCGGCGGATTCGGCTTGCATAGTTATCGCCTCGCATTGCACGCATTAATTTACATGAAGCAATCAAATTAAACTGTGGACATTCCCGTATCAGATAAGAAACGTGTTGTAGTTGTTGGTGGTGGATTTGCAGGAATTGAAATCGTTCGTCAGCTCGAGGATCAGTTTCAGATAGTCCTGATCGACAAAAATAATTTCCACACGTTTCAGCCGCTCTTATACCAGGTTGCGACTGCAGGAATAGAAGCCGATTCAATTGTTTTTCCGCTTCGAAAAATCTTTAAAGGTTACGCCGACTTTTATTTTCGCATGGCGGAGGTAATTAGCGTTGATGAAACGGCAAAGACACTCACTACCAGCATCGGATCGCTGACTTACGATTACCTCGTTCTTGCAACCGGTACGGATACTTCTTTCTTCGGAAACGAAAAACTTCGCGCGCTCACACTCCAGATGAAGACCGTGCGTGAAGCATTGGACCTGCGTAGTTATATTCTTCAGAATTTTGAGAAGGCCCTTACCACAGACGAAGGTCCTGAACGCGAAGCACTGCTCGATTATGTAATCTGTGGTGCAGGTCCAACCGGCGTTGAGTTGGCTGGCGCACTTGCAGAATTGAAGAAACACGTGTTGCCGAACGATTATCCTGAACTGAATTTCGAGCGCATGCAGATTTATCTGATTGATGGAGGCCCACGAGTATTGTCCACATTCAGTGAGAGTATTTCACGCAAAACACTGGAGTACCTGAAAGAAATGGGCGTGGATGTGTGGGTGAATACGCGTGTTACTGATTACGATGGTTTCACGGTCACAACAAACGCCGGACGTACGCTGCATTCAAAAACACTAATCTGGGCCGCAGGTGTGAAAGGTGTGCCTATCCAGGGGCTCGACGCAGCAGCAATTAATCAAGCCGGTAGAATTCTGACCGATCGTTTCTGTAAGATGAAAGGATCGGATAGTATTTACATCACGGGCGACGCATCGCTGGTTGAAGGTGACGAGAAATATCCAAAAGGACATCCACAGGTTGCGCAGGTTGCAATACAGCAAGCGGCTATGGTTGGTAAAAATCTTGTGCGTCAGCAGAAATCGCGTTCAATGAAAATGTTCAGTTACCGCGACAAAGGATCGATGGCAACCATCGGAAGAAATCGTGCGGTGATGGAAGCTTCATGGATTAAAGGCAGCGGATTGATTGCATGGTTTGCGTGGATGTTCGTTCACCTGATGGCGCTTGTTGGGTTTCGCAACCGTGTTGTCGTATTGTTCAACTGGATTGTGAGTTATATCAATTACGATCGCGGCATGCGCCTGATCATTCGTCCGTTCAGGAAAAACAACAATGGAAATTCTTAGCGACCGAATATCAGTAATGAAAAGCGATGCCGGCACAAGCATTGTAATTTCGTCTATGGTCGATCGGAAAAAAAGCCGTGTTGTTGCAGCAATTCTTCTGTTGTGGCTCATCGGTGGAATCATAATGATCTGGAGTTTTCCTTCGATAAGCGAAGACAGAACCAAAATAATCGTTCTCATCTGGCTCGCATTCTGGCTATACTTTCTCTACGTGTTGTTCCGTTTATGGCGATGGAAGCTACACGGTCACGAAGTGATCAAGATCAACGATGGCGTTCTCAAATACAAGAAGGATGTGAAGGGCAGGGGATGGGTTCTTGATTTTGCGCTCGCCAAAATAAAAACATTGCGTATTTCAGATTCCGATTCCCCGGGATGGCTGAAAAATTTTGGCGGGGATTTCTGGAATACGGATTGCGATTCGCTTCGGCTTACAACAGACGACCGGGAATTCAGTTTCGGGTTTCAGCTTTCGCAACCGGAACGACAGAAACTCATGAAAGTACTTAGCGAGTTTATGACTCCGGAAGAAACGCTGAGCAACCGCAGCCGCAAAGAATCGGAGTGGAAGAAAGAGTCAGAATAGTTTCCGGCTCATGCGGAAATGCTGAATCGAATCGAAAAGCAGAAACGTTTTCTCCTCAACATTATATCCGCGCGCCTTATAAAAGTCTACAGCGTTTTCACGGGCTTGCAGAATAATGCGTGAACATTTTTTTTCTTTCGCCTTGTTCTCGAGAAAATCCAGGATCATTTTACCCAGCTTCTTTCCGCGATGTTTTTCATCCACCGCCATGAAACGTATCTGCGCTTCTTCCGGAGAATTCAGCTGCAACCTTCCGGTGGCAATACAATTTCCGGATTCATCCACGATCATTGCGTGCATTGCAGTTTCTTCACCATCATCTCGCTCACTGCCGCGATGTTGATTCCACGGTGCGCGCAGAATTGCATAACGAAGTGAGAAGATTTTTTCGAATTGCTCGGGTGAAGAAGGCTCAATTACACGGAACATCAAGTCTTAGAACTTGGACTTGGTCTTGCGGAATTTTCCGATTTTGTAATTAACCGTTAGATGTACGAACATGTACGAGTCATTGTCTGTAGCATCACCACGCTGCTGGCCAACTCCAGTTGGGTCGACATTATCGTTGTTGGCAGCCGTGATTTCGCCCTGTGATGGATTTGCAAAGAACACAGCTGCTGCCGCCATGTTACCGTTAGCCGCTGCAACTTCAGTCGGATCGGCGTAAACCGTACTTGCATCATCAATGTAATCGGTAAATGTTTTACGCATTCCTATTTCCAAACCGATACTCCACCGGCGATCGAGCGCATATTTGAATCCGATACCAACGGGAATGCAAACACTTACGCGACTGTATTTCTTCGTTCCAGGTTTCACTCCCTGACCTTCCGTTCCCAGCGGTTGAAGCGGAATCCATGTACCAGCATATGATCCTTTTGGATTGTAGTAGAAACCGCCAATACCTGCCATTAGGTAAACCTGCATGTCAATGTGTTTCCAACCCTTAAGTTTTTTGTAGCGGTATACGTGACCCGGACGTTCTTTGGTAAAATAGAATTCTCCCATCACGGAAAATTCAAAAATGTTCGATTTGAAATGAAGGTTACGATTGTGACGGTAACGTTCAGTCGTTAGGTAGTCATATCCCCACACCTGACCCCAATAGAATCCACCTTTGTATCCCCAATACCGTCCTTTACGGTAACGAGCATTGCCAGAAAGCCCTGGTTTTGTCAGCGAGAATTCAAGATCCTTAAATCCATTTGTTCCAATCTGATTTGCGCCACCTAAGTCGCCAAGAAAATTAGTTGCTCCAATTCCGATACAGGCTTCCCACTTGTAACGTTTGTTACGCTGTGCGTTGGCCATCAAAGGCAGAATCAGAATAATAAGAAGAAGTAGCCTTCTTGTCATCAGCACGTACAGTTAGGGTTAAAGCAAAAATACAAAATTAACTGGTGATTTTAAAAATTCCGGTTCTCATTCTCACAGTATTA
Organism: uncultured Chryseobacterium sp.; assembly: GCA_964447465.1. Lineage (GTDB taxonomy): Bacteria > Bacteroidota > Bacteroidia > Palsa-965 > Palsa-965. The sequence goes on along the minus strand of CAYUTR010000075.1, from coordinate 5,193 downwards.
ACGCCTTCAATCATTTGCCCGAGAAATGAATTTGCCGGAAGAGAATTGATCACCTCTTTCACCGTTTTGACCATACCAAATGGCACTTTGCTGCCGATGAGTGCATGCTCCAGATCGGCAAAAACGAAATTCTTAGCGTGATTCTGAAGTGTATTTTCAAGGTCTGTGCGGTGTGTAAGGCGTTTTTGGTTGGTTGAAAACCTTGCCTTAATATCTTCAGGAACACCAAGAATACTGCAAAGTTCCTGGAATTGGTGATCGGTTCCAGCTGCAAGCACGAGTGTGATTCTATCAGAAGTTGTAATCGTTTCACCGTACGGCGCAATGTTCGCGTGTAGTCTGCCCGTGGATTTCGGGTCTGCATCTCCCATCAGAACATTGCCGGCAATATTAAACAGGGAAGCTACCGCCGCGTCAAATAAAGAGACAGAGACGAATGCTCCGCAATTGGTTTTCTGCCGTTGGAGCAACGCCAAAAGAATCCCTTCCTTGAGCTGATGTGCGGCCAAAATATCGACAATTGGCAAGGGCCATTTGAGTCCTGCCGGACCAGATCCGTTTAAAGACATAAAACCGGTTTCGCCTTGAAGCACGATGTCAAAAGCAGGCCGATCGCTATCTGGAAAGCCCTGAATGTGTCCGACTATTATCTTAGGATACAATGATTTAATGGTCTTGTAGTCAAGTTTGAATTTAGTATTATCGCCCGGCTTAAAGTTCTCGAGAATGATATCGGCATCACTTAGAAGTTGAGACAAGATGGTGCGATCCTCGTCCAATTTCAGATTCAGAAATATCGATTCCTTGCCCCAATTCGCACTGGCGTAATAGGCCGAAACGGGCGAATCCTGATCTTCTCCGGCCGATTTCCACTTTCTTGTTGTATCTCCATCGGTTTCAGGATTTTCCACCTTGATTACCGTAGCACCCATTTCAGCCAGAAAGCTTCCAACAGAAGGACCGGCAAGCACCGAAGCAAGTTCAATAACTTTTATTCCTTTAAGAATGCCGTTTTCGCTCATCCACCAGCCTTTTTAGCTTTGAAACCGGCTTTTAAAAGCAGTTTCAGGACCTGATCCCGTTTGTCACCCTGCAAAAGAATTTCATGGTCTTTCACTGAACCTCCCGTTCCGCAATGCTGCTTTAATTGCTTGCCAAGGGCTTCCAGATCCACTTCACGCCCGACATAACCGTTTACGCGGGTAACCAATTTATTTCCACCTAGACGATCCAGAAATATCCGTAAATCCTGCTTTCCGGATGTTGCATTGCTATGGTCGTTGGATTCCTCTTCGGGTTTGAAGTCGGGATTCGTGGAATAAACAAATCCGGAATTTGGGTTCTTGTTCTTCTTCATTCGCGGTGAAATATAAAAAAAACCCGTCTCTACAACGTAGAGACGGGTTTTAAGTATTGAATAAGGCTTACTGGTGAGTGTAAACTGAGATACAAACCTCGTTAGAAGTTCCATCAGTCCACGTCCATGTAGCACCGAATACTGGAGTAGTAGTGTTAGTTACAGCACCGCTAGCAGCAACGATTGACGCAGATCCGCCAAGTGACTGTGAAGCAGGGATAGCAATCGAAGTTCCGCTCAAAGTAGCGTTAACTATGATGCTTGTTCCGAATGCGCCGAAGTTACTGATGGTGAAAGCACCATTAGTTGAGTTGCTTGCAGATACGCTTGAAACGAAGTTGTAAGGAGTAGTAACCTGGCAAGTATCATAAGCGTTGTAAGTTCCTTCGAGGTAGTCAGCAGAGTTTACAACATTTACAGTTACAGTCTCAGTTGCAGTGTTACCAGCAGCATCAGACACAGTGTAAGTAAGTGTATAAGTTCCTGCAGCGTTCTCGTTCACCGGACCGCCAGTGACAGAGATAGAAGCAGTAAGATCACCATCCTCATCATCAGTTGCAGTTGCAGCTGGGTTAGTCCAGGAAGCATTCAGTGTGTGGTTAACAGTGTTACCACCAGTTACTGTAATTACAGGAGCAGTGATGTCTTCTTTGCTGCATGATGTCATTGTAAATACGCCGGCAATCATTACGATTGATGCGAGTGCAAGAATTTGCTTTTTCATGTTATAGGTTTTGGTTGTTTTGGGTTATCGTTACAAAAGCCATGCAAATGTAAGCCTTAAGACCACAAATTCAAAAAGTTTTTGCAGTTCCGGAATTTATTATACATTTGCGGCCGGTTAACCAAAACTCTAATTACAAAATGAAAAAAATGTTCTCTTTCGTTGCAGTATCTGCAATGGTAGCCCTTGTTTCTTGCGGACCTGACGCAGAAGCTGAGGCAAAACGTATCGCTGACTCAACTGCTGCTGCTGATTCTGTAGCTGCTGCTGTGGCACATGTTCAATGGGTTGCTGACTCAACTCATGACGCTGACTCTGTAAAAGCTGCTTATGTACTTTGGCAGGCTGATTCTACTCATGATGCTGATTCTGCTGCTGCTGCACCAAAAGGTGGAAAAGCACCTAAAGCACCAAAAAATCCTGAGACACCTAAAGTTGGTGGAACTCGTCCAGGGGCTAACAAATAAGCCTGGATTAACGGAAAAAAGAAGCCTCGGACGAAAGTCCGGGGCTTTTTCATTATTGTCAATTACGTGTTAAAAAAAAGTTCAAAAGTTTACTGACCGATACCTTCTTCACATATCTTTGCGCAAGTTTTAACCAAAGAACCAACAACCAAAATGAAAAAATTATTCGCTGTTGCTGCCGTTGCTGGAATGGTAGTATTCACAAGCTGCGGAAACGCAGAAGATCTTGCTAAGCAAATGCAGGATTCTATTGCTCGTGCTGACTCAATGATGAAAATCGAACAGGAAGCAAAAGCTGACTCAATGAACAACGCTGATTCACTTGCTAATCTTGAAGCAATGATGAAAACTGCTGCTGATTCAACTGCTAACGCAAATCACCAGGATTCAGTTGCTAAAGGACTGATCAAGTAATCTGAAGAAGATTAATCTTTAACAGAAAAAAAAGAGAACGGATTGCGTTCTCTTTTTTTTTACCCCTCGGCTCCGCTCGGGAGGACTCATGGCTAATTTTAGATACGAGTCATACTGAGCGGAGCCGAAGTGTTACTTTTGTCTCTCAATGATCACAGCAGAAACCGCTATAAAGTTCGATCGCAAAAAGCTTACTGATGATGAGCTCAAGGATATTTATGTCCATGTTCTTCGTCCGCGTATGATCGAAGAGAAAATGCTGGTGCTGCTACGGCAGGGACGAATATCAAAATGGTTTTCAGGTTACGGACAGGAAGGTACTTCAGTTGGTTCTACACTTGCCATGCGCAAGGATGAATACATATTACCAATGCACCGGAATCTTGGTGTGTTCACTTCAAGAAATATTCCGCTCCACAAACTTTTCCTGCAATTCCAGGGAAAACCCAATGGATTTACGAAAGGACGCGATCGTTCTTTTCATTTCGGCACACAGGAACACAAGATTGTCGGAATGATTTCGCATCTCGGGCCGCAACTTGGTATCGCCGATGGAATCGCACTCGCGAATCTTTTGAAGAAAGAGGCGAAATCTACTTTGGTTTTCAGCGGCGATGGCGGAGCGAGTGAGGGTGATTTTCACGAAGCACTCAACGTTGCAGCAGTATGGGAGCTTCCTGTGATTTTTGCAGTGGAAAATAATCAGTGGGGACTTTCAACGCCTTCCTCCGAACAGTTTCGTTGCAAACAATTCGTGGATAAAGGAATTGGTTACGGGATGGAAGCCATTCAGGTTGATGGAAATAATATTCTTGAAGTTTATCACGCCGTTTCTGAGATTACACGTCAGCAACGCGTGCGTCCGCGTCCAGTATTGCTCGAATGCGTGACGTTCCGCATGCGTGGACACGAAGAAGCTTCCGGAACAAAATATTATCCTGAAGGATTGCAGGATAAATGGTCAGTGAAAGATCCTGTGACCAATTATGAGAACTGGTTGCTTGAAATCGGAATCATCGACAAATTATTTGCTGAAGCGACTCGAGGAAAAATTAAAAACGAAATTGACACCGGACTTGAAAAGGCATTTGCCGAAGCTCGTCCTGTTGCAGATACTGCGCTGGAGGTGAAGGATCTTTTCGCTTCGCACACTTTTGTGAAAGCAGAACCTGTTCCGAGAAAATCGGAGAAGCGATTGATTGATGCAATTTCCGATGGACTTCGTCAGTCAATGATGAAGCATCCGAATCTTGTGCTCATGGGACAGGATATCGCAGAATATGGCGGCGTTTTTAAAATCACCGATGGATTTGTGAAAGAGTTCGGAAAAGAACGTGTTCGCAATACACCATTGTGTGAAGCGGCAATTGTAGGGGCAGCACTTGGACTTTCCATCAACGGCATGAAAGCAATGATGGAAATGCAGTTTGCTGATTTCGCTACGGAAGGATTCAACCAGATCGTAAATAACCTGGCCAAAATTCACTGGCGCTGGGGACAGAATGCCGATGTGGTGATTCGCATGCCAACAGGCGCAGGAGTTGCTGCAGGTCCATTCCATTCTCAGTCGAACGAAGCGTGGTTCTTTCACGTCCCGGGATTGAAAATAGTTTATCCATCAAATCCTTATGATGCGAAAGGATTATTGATTTCCGCATTCGAAGATCCGAATCCCGTAATGTACTTTGAGCATAAAGCACTTTACCGAAGCATCAGTGCAGAGATTCCGGATGGATATTACAATGTTGAAATCGGGAAAGCTGCAATTGCGCAGGAAGGGAAAGATATTTCGATCATCACTTACGGTTACGGTGTTCACTGGGCGAAAGAAATTCTCGCGAAGCATCCTGAAATTTCAGCTGAAGTAATCGATCTGCGTACACTTTTGCCACTCGATACCGAAACTATTTTCAATAGCGTGAAGAAAACAGGCAAAGCACTTATTCTGCACGAAGACACACTGACGGGTGGAATAGGAGGAGAGATCAGCGCTTTGATCAATGAAAATTGTTTCGATTCACTCGACGCTCCGGTTGTTCGCGTGGCGTCACTCGATACACCAGTACCATTTGCAGCTGAGTTGGAACAGAATTTCCTTCCGGTGACGCGCTTCGAAGAAAAGTTACTCGAACTGCACAAGTTCTGAACTCCATGAAACTGGAAGATCAAAACGATTCTGGCTTTACAATCAGTCCGGGAATTCTCTCGCTCTTCACAATTGTTTTTATCAT
>CAYUTR010000074.1:0-15330 GCA_964447465.1 uncultured Chryseobacterium sp. | reverse complement strand
CATACGGACAGATCGGTAACCGGGAAGAACTTTCAGCGTGGTCTACTTCGGATGACATCGCAACAAGTTACTTCCGTACTCAATTAAGCACAACACACCTGTTGTTCCGTTTTCACCTTGTAACGCCGGAACACAATATCCGTCCTTACCTATTTGCTGGTGCAGGATTTATCGTGTACGAGAAAGATTATTCAATCGCGCATCAGCGTGTTGAAGGATCCCTTCCCACTGCAGGTCTGGGTGTGAACCTGCGCGTCACAGATTTTGTGAAGCTGCAGTTGCAGGAAACATTCATGTATACAACAACCGATAATGTTGACAAAACAATCGGTGGTTCGGGCAACGATGGTTACCTCTATCACTCGGTAGGTCTGATTTTTGAATTCGGAAGAATGCAGGATGCTGATGCCGATGGTGTTGCCGATAAGAAAGACAATTGCGCTTCAACTCCGGTTGGCGTTGCAGTTGATCAATTTGGTTGTCCACTTGACGGCGACAAAGACGGCGTTGCCGATTACATTGACGATTGCCCGGTACTTGCAGGAACTTCTGCAATGAAAGGTTGTCCTGATAGTGATCTTGACGGTATTGCAGATAAGGATGATCGTTGTCCTCAAACATTCGGCCCGGTAAGTGCAAAAGGCTGTCCGGATTCAGACAAAGACGGTGTTGTTGATATCGATGACCAATGTCCTGCAACTGCTTCAAAATACAAAACAGATGCGACTGGTTGTCCGGTTGACACCGATGGTGACGGAGTCTACAATGAAGATGATCGTTGTCCTACAATCGCAGGAGCGCTTGCGTTCCAGGGTTGCGCAGATACTGACAAAGACGGAGTATCTGATCTTGATGATCGTTGTCCTGCAATCGTAGGTACAATAGCGAACAAAGGTTGTCCTGAGATTACGAAAGAAGACCAGGTAAAAATCACTTCAATCGCCAGCAAAATCTATTTCGAAACAGGAAAAGCAACTTTGAAAAAAGAATCATACGCACAACTTGATGCTTTGGTTCTTATCCTTAACAAATACGAAGGTGCAATTCTTGTCATCGAAGGTCACACAGACAATGTTGGTGAAGATGCATACAACATGAACCTGTCACAGCAACGTACAGATGCGGTGAAAGCCTACCTGATGTCAAAAGGAATCATGGAATCACGCCTGGTTGCTTACGGTTATGGAGAAACAAAACCGGTTGATGATAATAATAAGTCTGCAGGACGTGCAAAAAACCGTCGCGTAGAATTGAAAACAACGTATGAGGTTCCTGTGAAATAACAATATAGTCGCATCAGTTTTCGGAATGATGCTTCTTCAAGGGAGAGTTCGGATGATATCCGGACTTTCCCTTTTTATGTTTTTATTTCTCAACACGTCACTTTGTACGATTACGGTTTACCACAATTCTGTGGAATATCTGCAACGGTGGGATTACCCGTATTTCACCTGTGACCTTTAATTCCTTCTCAAAACGAAGAAAAGTTCTGCTCATTGGCACATGGTGCGCAATTTGAAACATTGGGTTACCTGGCGGGAATACTAAAATGAAACACCATGAGCAAGAGATTCGTGATTATGGTCGGGCTGGGAATGGTACTAACATCATTACACGCACAAACCGACGAACGTCCGTGGAGCATAGGCTTACGCGGAGGTCTTAACCAATACAACGGAGACCGGGGACAGGGATTCTACCAATTACAGCAGAACACTTATGGTTTTGCCGGAATTCAGTTTTCACGATATCTGTCGCCACACTTCGATGTTGCGTTAACAGGTGAACGTGGACACTGGAGTCACGCAGAAGCCATTTCTTCCTGGAGTACTCCAAAGGACATTAGTCAGTCCCATTTTAAAGCACAGTACAATCAGGTAAACCTCGTACTGCGTTATAACATCCTCAAACCTTCTGCGATTGTGCGACCTTATATTTTCGCCGGAGCAGGGTTGATGGTGTTCGAGAAAAAATACACCATTCCCCGTCAACGCGTTGAAGGAGCTCTACCAAACTTCGGTGTGGGTGCAAACTTCCGACTCAACCCTTGGATGAGCATGCGGCTTGAAGAATCATTCTCGTATCTCACAACAGATGTCATCGATAGAACGGTTGGCGGCAAGACGAACGACATGATGCTTTCGCACACTGCAGGACTTGTATTTGATCTCGGAAAATTACCTGATGGCGACATGGATGGAATTTCCGACAAAAAAGATTTGTGCTCAGGAACACCAACAGGTGTAGAAGTTGATGCAAAAGGTTGTCCGCTCGATAGAGATAAAGACGGTACAGCAGATTACATCGACGATTGTCCGGATCAGTTCGGTACAATTCCGCTGGCAGGATGTCCTGATACAGATTTGGATGGAATTGCAGACAGAGATGACCGTTGTCCATCTGACGCAGGAACAAGCGCAGCACGCGGTTGCCCTGATACAGATAAAGACGGTGTAGTTGATCTCGACGACAAATGTTCCGGAACACTTGCGAAATACAAAGTAGACGGAGCAGGTTGTCCACTTGACACTGATGGTGACAAAGTCTTCAATGAAGATGATCGTTGTCCGGCCCTTGCAGGTACAATTGCATTGGCAGGTTGTCCTGACTCTGACAAAGACGGTGTATCGGATCTTGATGATCGTTGTCCTGGAAAAGTCGGAACAATTGCCAACAGAGGTTGTCCTGAAATTGCACCGGAAGATCTTACACGTATCAACGTAATTGCAAGCAAGATTTTCTTTGAGACTGCGAAAGCAACGCTCAAAACAGAATCACTTGCCCAGCTTGATGCGCTTGTGCTGATCCTTAATAAATACGAAGGTGCGATCCTGCTCATTGAAGGTCACTGCGACTCAGACGGAACCGATGAATACAACAAGGATCTTTCACAACGCAGAACACAAGCTGTAAAAGACTACCTGATGTCTAAAGGAATTGCAGAATCACGCCTGGTGGCAATCGGATATGGTGAATCAAAACCAATTGCCGATAACAATACATCAGCCGGCAAAGCGAAAAACCGTCGGGTGGAATTGAAAACCACTTACGAATACAAAGTACCTGAGAAGTAACTCATAGTGTGCAGTTGGTAGACGGGAATATAATTATGGGAGAGGGAAACCTCTCCCACTTTCAAAACCTTAGCTAACCTTGGGATATATCCAGGTCTGGCTAAGGTTTTACTTTTCTCTCCACTCCCGTTTCCCTCGAATAAGATCGCATCAGCGATCGCGCTGTTTCTCGTGGGCTAAACCACTATCAAATCTCCGTTTCTCCGCGTCGCCGTGTAAAGCGTCGCAGACAGCCACTATCTTTGCGCCGTCTATGAATAGCAAACGTTCTGAAGAGCTCTACGCAGCAGCAAAAAAATATTTCCCCGGTGGAGTTAACTCGCCGGTACGCGCATTTCGCTCTGTAGGTGGCACTCCTTTGTTTATCTCAAAGGGAAAGGGTTCGCATATCTGGGATGCCGACGGCAACGAATACATCGACTACTGCGGCTCGTGGGGCCCGCTCATCAACGGACACGCACATCCTGAAATTATTTCTGCGATTACAAAAACGGTTCAGGATGGAACTTCGTTCGGAGCACCAACGCAACTCGAGAATGAGCTTGCTGAATTGATTCTATCAAACAATCCGTTCATTGAGAAATTGCGCTTCGTGAGTTCCGGAACAGAAGCAGTGATGAGCGCCATCCGTCTCGCACGCGGATTTACAGGAAGAAATAAAATCCTGAAGTTCGAAGGCTGCTATCACGGACATTCTGATTCTCTTTTGGTAAAAGCGGGATCCGGTCTGGTTACATTCGGAAATACTTCATCTGCAGGAGTTCCGGAAGCATTCGTAAATGAAACCATTGTAGTTTCACTCAACAACGAAGCTGCAGTGGAAGAAGCATTCTCGAAATTCGGAAACGATATTGCGTGCGTAATCATAGAACCTATTCCCGCAAATAACGGATTGCTCCTGCAGAGAAAAGAATATTTGCAATTCCTGCGTGATACCTGCACAAAACATGGTGCAATACTTTTGTTCGATGAAGTGATTTCAGGCTTCCGTATTGGATTTACAGGTGCTGCAGGACATTACGGAATACAACCGGATATTATTACCTACGGAAAAATTATCGGCGGCGGACTTCCCGTTGGAGCGTACGGCGCTTCTGCGAAAGTTATGTCGTCCATTTCTCCGGAAGGAAATGTTTACCAGGCAGGAACGCTTTCGGGAAATCCGGTGGCAATGGCGGCGGGGATTGCGCAGTTGAAGTTGTGTCTTACGAATAATTTTTATCCGGAACTGGAGCGCAAATGCAAAACGCTCACGGATGGAATTCAATCACACTGCGACAAAAGAAATTACAAAGTGAGATTGCATTCCCTCGGTTCTATTTTCTGGATTGCATTTTCTGACTCGGAAGCAATACGCTCCGCTGAAGAAATTGATAGCGACAGCATGAAACTTTTCCGCAGCATGTATCACGACCTGCTCGAAAATGGAATCTATCTCGGCCCGTCAGGGTATGAGGTTGGGTTTGTTTCGTCGGCGCACAGTGATGAGGATATCACGGCGACGGTTGAGAAATTCAATGTGGCGTTGGATAAGGTTTTCGTATGATGGTGGTGATGTGCGACCCCTACGGGGTCGTTGTGAGTGGATGACGATTGTTTTTAGGAACATGCGATGCCTACCGCATCGTGCAAGGAATTGAGAACAGCTTTACCTTTTATATTTACCGCAACTTCTCTATTCGTTACTACGACCTCAGAGAGGTCGCATGTTCCTAAAAAAACTAACGTCCCTTTTTCCTTCGACCCCGTAGGGGTCGCACCTCACAACCATCTCAGCATCGCCCACAATATGACCAACAGCCCATCAATCAGAAACGAATAGTAATATTCGTGCCGATCGGGTTTGCTCATTGCAATAACCACACAAGTAACAACCGTCCACGCCGCGTAAATCACCACGTGATGAAATTCCACTAATGTACTCAAGTGGTTCACCAGAAAAATTCCCGCCAGCGATAACACCATTCCGCCAATCGCAATTACAATCGCTTTCCGCACACCGAACATTGCCGGAAGCGTTTTCAATTTGTCTCCGTCATAATGCAGATCGCGGATATCGAACGGAACTGTAATCGCGAAAATCATCAGCGAACAGGAAATCATCCACACCGTAACTTCAGGAGAAGTCCATTGCGGAAAACTATCGTCGGCTGCTGCAGGAACCCACACACAACTCATTCCCCACACTATTCCAACAATGAAAATTTTGATCATTGGAATTTCACGCAGCTTGATCCAACGCTTTTTCCAATAGATTGTGGGGAATGCATATGCCACTGAAAGCGCTGCAGGAATGAGTGCAATGATTTGTGTCCGCGGGTACAAATGCAGAAATGCCCAACCGGCTGCAATCATCGCTAAAACGGAAATCCCCAATAGAATTTTGCGATTCTCCGTATTCCAGCTGTGGCGCTTAAACACGCGTTCAATTTCCACATTGGCAAACGCCGAAGGCAAGCGCTGAAGATTGTAGAGAAAAAATGTGCCGCAAAAAACGAACACATAAAGTTCGCTCCGCAGGTGAAATTCGAAAAGTTCCTGTGTAACTCCAACCAGCGCTACAGCGCAGAGTGCAATGTGTAAATTACTGAAGAGATAAAAATCCAGAACCTTGCTGAACAGCTTGCCGTCTGTATCAGCGGGGTTGCGCATTGTTGATTATTGACCGTGTGACTATTCCAGCGGTAAATCCGATTGCACCGGATAACAATGATCGAAGCATGCGTTTCTGACGCGCCACCTTTTCATAGCCCATGAGGTAGGTGTCGTAGCGCAGGTAATCGGGATTTGAAACTGAACCTGGACGGATTTTTACCCGGAAGCCAATAGAAATTGCACTATACGCAAATGGTACTCCGAGAAAAAGTGCATTACCTGTATATCCGCCACCAAAGCCGACTGCAAATCCACCAAAGATCCATCCCGGACAATGAAAAAATGTTCGCGCATCGCGTTCGCCCTGGAGGAAGAAACGTACTTCGTTTGGTGTATAGTAATTTCCGAAAAGCGTATCCTGTTTATAGAAAACTGTTTCTGTTCCGGTTTTGTATTTCACCGAAAAAATCAGTTCCTGGTCAATAAAATCTGCTTTATATCCACCACCCGATTTTGGAATCAGGATTTTCAGTTTTTCGTTAGAAGTGTCTTTCACCACACCCTCTACAGTTTTCCCGCTCATCAGGTACACCGTATCCAGCTTCTCCTGTGCGAATAAAAAACTCACAGGCAACAGGAACATCACCAACAACAATCTGAATTTCATCGGGTTCGAGATAATGTCAAATATACAGAAAGTAGGCAGTTTTTAAGTAGGCAGTAGGCAGTCAAAAAAATAAGGTGGGAATTATTCTGAAAACTTCTGCACCCTACTGCCTACTGCCTACTGCCCAACTGCCTACTGTTTTCGTATCTTTGCATCCCACACACAACATCGTTTTTCCCGCTTACAACACATACTATGTACACAGACAATTTCACGCGCCGCCACATCGGTCCTTCAGACGCTGACACAAAAGAAATGCTGAAGCTGATCGGCGTTTCATCAGTAAACGAGCTGATTGATCAAACTATTCCCTCATCTATCCGCCTGAAAAAACCCTTACAGGTCGATAAAGGTTTGGGCGAGTTTGAATATCATCAGCACCTGAAAGCTCTTGGCGCGAAAAATAAATTGTTCCGCACGTACATCGGATTAGGTTATAACGGCACTATCATTCCTCCCGTTAACCAGCGGAATATTCTGGAGAACCCGGGTTGGTACACGGCGTACACTCCATACCAGGCAGAGATTGCGCAAGGTCGCCTCGAAGCTTTGCTGAATTTCCAGACGATGGTGATGGATCTTACGGCGATGCCGCTTGCGAATGCTTCTCTCCTCGACGAAGCAACTGCTGCTGCGGAAGCAATGACTTTACTTTACTCAAACAGAAGTCGCGACGCAGTAAAACGCAACGCCAATAAATTTTTCGTTTCTGAACTTGCATTTCCGCAAACCATCGACCTGCTGAAAACACGTTCGGAGCCATTGAATATCGAACTCATCATTGGCGATCACCGTACGTTTACTTTCAGTGATTCAATTTTCGGAGCATTGCTGCAGTATCCCGATATCAACGGAGAAGTAAACGACTATCGCGCGTTTACCGCTGCGGCTCACGCCGCCGGTGCTGGTGTTGCAGTTGGAGCAGATTTGCTTTCTCTTGCCTTGCTCACTCCTCCGGGAGAATGGGGTGCCGATGTAGTTTTTGGGAACTCACAACGCTTCGGCGTTCCGATGGGTTATGGTGGACCTCACGCAGCATTTTTTGCAGCACAGGAAGATTTCAAACGATTAATGCCGGGAAGAATTATCGGCGTTTCTGTTGACAGTAATGGTAAACATGCTTTGCGCATGGCGTTGCAGACACGTGAACAGCACATCAAACGCGATCGTGCCACGTCTAATATATGTACAGCACAAGCGTTGCTCGCAATCATGGCGGGAATGTATGCTGTATATCACGGGCCGAAAGGTGTGAAAGCAATTGCAGAAGAAATTGCAGGAAATGTTTCCAGGCTCGCGGGCGCATTGAACGCTGCAGGATTCAAACTCGTAAACAAAACATTCTTCGATACAATCACTGTTGAAGCAGATGCGGCGAAAGCAAAAACGATTCGTGATGCTGCTGAGAAATCAGGAATCAATTTCCGTTACAACGCAAATTCGATTTCGGTTACGCTCGACCAGACAGTGAGCAACGGCGATCTCGCTGATATTCTTGCTGCATTCGGCATTAAGAATGGTGCTGCAACTATCAATGGCATTCCATCGTCAAACGCAAGAACATCTTCTTACCTCACGCATCCGATCTTCAACACGTATCATTCCGAAACTGAAATGATGCGCTACATCAAGAAACTCGAGAACAAAGATTTGTCTTTGGTTCACTCGATGATTTCTCTCGGATCGTGTACCATGAAACTGAATGCCGCTGCACAGCTCATGCCGATTACGTGGCCGGAGTTTGCAAACATTCACCCGTTTGTTCCTGCTGATCAGGCTGCGGGTTATCGCGAACTGATCAACACTCTCGATAAAGATTTAAGCGAAATCACAGGCTTCGCGGCAATGTCGTTCCAGCCGAATTCCGGAGCACAAGGCGAATACGCAGGACTGCTTGTAATCCGTGCATACCACAAGAGTCGTGGAGAAGGACATCGTATTGTCTCTTTGATTCCTTCTTCAGCTCACGGAACAAATCCGGCTTCTGCCGCAATGTGCGGAATGGAAATCGTTGTTGTAAAATGCGACGAGAAAGGAAACATTGATGTTGCTGATCTTCGCGCGAAAGCAGAACAACACAAAGACCGACTTTCCTGTTTGATGGTCACATATCCGTCAACGCATGGTGTGTACGAAGAATCCATCATGGAAATTACTTCCATCATTCACGCGAACGGCGGACAGGTTTACATGGATGGCGCGAACATGAATGCACAGGTCGGATTAACATCCCCGGGAAATATCGGAGCTGATGTTTGTCACCTGAATCTCCATAAAACATTTGCAATTCCTCACGGTGGTGGTGGTCCCGGAATGGGCCCAATCGGTGTTGCGAAACATCTCGTGCCATTCCTTCCATCTCATCCTGTTGTTCAAACCGGTGGAGAAAAAGGAATCGCAGCAGTTTCAGCAGCACCCTTCGGCAGCGCGTTGATTCTTCTTGTGTCTTATGGATACATCAAGATGTTAGGTTGCGATGGTCTTACTGATTCAACCCGGATGGCGATCGTGAATGCGAATTACATCAAGGAGAAACTCAAAGGTCATTACTCAACGCTATACACGAATCACAACGGACGCGTTGCACACGAAATGATTCTGCAGTGCGAAGAATTCAAGCGCACAGCGAAAGTGGAAGTGGGCGACATCGCGAAACGATTGATGGATTATGGTTTCCACGCACCAACAGTTTCTTTCCCGGTACACGATACGCTGATGGTTGAACCAACCGAATCGGAGCCGAAGAGTGAACTCGATCGTTTTTGTGAAACCATGATCAACATTCATGGAGAGATCATGGAAATTGCGGAGGGTCGCGCTGATGTTTCGGATAATGTGCTGAAAAATTCACCGCATACCGCTGATTCTGTGATCAGTGACAAATGGGCGCACTCCTATTCGCGTGAGAAAGCTGTTTTCCCGATGAATTGGGTAAAAGAAGCGAAGTTCTGGCCATCCGTTGGTCGAGTTGATAATGCGTACGGAGACAGGAATCTGGTTTGCAGCTGTTTGCCAATCGAAGCCTACATGGAACCGGCAACTGCGTAAATTGACCTGAATTTTAACAATTGTCGCTTTTAAAATCGGTGAACACCTGCTGATTCAAAAGCCCTATTCCTTATATTTGCCTTTCAAAACCAGAAAACACCTAAACCAAATCTAAATCCTCAGCAATGAAGAAAATTTACACTATTGCAGTTATATGTGCTGCAGCTCTTACTTTGAATGCACAGCGTGGGTCTGTAGTCGGACCAACTCTTGACTACGGTACACCAGCTGCGCAGCAAGTTCAGTCTTTGCCGCCGTATGATACATTGGGCGGACCATCATGGTCAAGCGCAACTGCTGCTCCAACAATCTACAGCTCACAAGGTGGTGGATTTGTTTGCGGTAACAACGGTTACGGCGACATCCAGAAGGCACAGATTTTCCTTAACACTACTCCAATGTATGTTGTAGGTGCTATGTACTGGTTTGCTGCTAAAACTTACGGTTCAGGAAGCGGTACTTCAAAAATCACTTACCGTATGTATGCTTGTGACGGTGCAGGAACTGACGGCGGTGGAAACACTGTAAGCACAGCTCCAAACACAGTTCTTGCTTCACAGGACGAGTTGATCTCTGCTCTTGACACTGGCCTAACGCTTGCTGCCGGAACTAACATCTGGATGTTCGCTTCACCAGTTTCTACCAGCTCTGATTTCGCTCTTGGTTTCACAATGGCTGGTCTTGCTGCTGGAGACACTGTAGGTCTTGTTACTTCGACTGACGGTGATGCTGGTGGATTCGACCTTGCTTGGGAAGAATGGTCAGACAACTCTTGGCACTCATTCCTGGATGCAAACAACTGGGGTCTTGACCTCGACATGTTCATCCTTGCAATCGTTGACCAGAACGTTGGTGTAACTGAGTTCTACAACGGCATCAAAATGAATCAGAACTATCCTAACCCTGCTGTTGGTTCGACAACCATCAACTACGAGTTGGCAACTGCTTCTGAGAACGTTGTTCTTAGCGTTTACGACATGACTGGTAAACTGGTTAAAACAGTTGATCAGGGCAACCAGGCTGCTGGTGCTTATTCAATCAACATGGGTGTGAACGAACTTGCTGCTGGAGATTACATCTTCTCTTTGTCTGCAAACGGACAGAACCTTACTAAGATTATGACTGTAGCTGCTGAGTAATCACAGTTAACTTATATGAAAGCCCTGACCTCACGGTTGGGGCTTTTTTTTATATCGCGGCGGCGCGGAGAAAATGGCGGCGCGGAGAAGGGGTCTGGTCAGGATTTCTTCATTCTACCACATAAATACCAGCCAATAATGGAGTTTACATTTAACGCCGTGCCGCCATTTTTCGCCGCGCCGCCGTGTACAGATTTTCATTATATTTGTTACAATCCAAAACAAAACCATTTCTCATGAAAAAAATCTACGCCGTATTGGCATGTGCATTATTGACGTTCGGAGCGAATGCTCAAAGCATTCAAGCATCTGCAGCTGGAGCAAGACCTTCGCACAGTGCTGACAGATCAGACCCTCCAACAACACAGTCGTCCATGACTTTTTACACGGACTATGACTATCAGGATGAAACTTACAACGTTGACTCACTTGGTGGCGTATATACCCGCTACATCTGGGATATGAACATGAATTATGACCTCGCGTTGGGTGATACCAACATTAATTACGCAGTTGTAGATTTCAGTGTTTTCTGGGATTCTTACAATGCAGCAGGTCCTATTCAGGTTCCAACAAATACGTTCAACACTTACGTAATTGACTCGGTGTTCATTGCTGCAGGTCACGAGAACAACTCTGGTAACCCTGACACGATCATCATCAAAACGATTGCGTTGAACGCTGGAGGTTATCCGCAAACTGCTAACGTATTGGATCGCGATACAATCATCGCAATGCAGTTCGGAACAACTAATGATTGGCTGACTACAGCAGTTATTGGAGTTGAAATCAACTATGCTGTTACTAACCCTGCTACACGTTTCGGTATCCTGGTTGAATACTATGGTGCACGTACAGATTCATTCGGACTTATCGCTGGTTTCGGTGACCTTGGCGCAGGAAATTGCTCTGCGAATCCAACTCTACCGAATTTCGCCTTGGTTTCACACCATGCAGTAAACAGCTACCGCTACGACATGCGTTTCAGCCCGGCTAACGGCATGCTGCCGAACGCTGCAGGTGCTGACACTTATTATGAGTGCGATGGTGTTGCTGGACACGTAGCTGGTCAGGATAGCGAACACTTCCTGCAAAACTGGGCAGTTTGGACTAGAATCACAGTTGACGGTGTTGGTATCAACGAAACTCCTAACACTGGAATTTCATTGAGCCAGAACATGCCTAACCCTGCTAACAACAGTACAACAATCAGCTACAGCCTTGCTAACGCTGGATCTTCTGTAGTTCTTGAAGTGTATGACGTAACAGGACAGCTTGTTCAAACTGTTGATCAGGGTAACCGCGCTGCGGGTGCTCACCAGGTTGAATTGAACACTGCGAATTACGCTGCTGGTGTTTACTTTTACACACTCAACGTTGACGGCATGAAAGTGACTAAGAAAATGGTGATCGCTGAATAGGCTTTAACCACATTATTAAAAAAGCCCTGACCGAAAAAGTCAGGGCTTTTTTGTGCTCGGTGCTCCGTGCTCGGTTGTTCAAGGTTACATTGAAAGGAGGTTGTTCTGATTAATAACAAAACTTAGAACAATGCACTTCGCACAACCGAGCACTGAGAACGGAGCACCGAGCACTATTCCTTTTCGAGACGATCGCGGAACTGCTGCAGGAATTTTGTAGCATATACAAACTCCGAAAGTTCTTTCTGAGGTGTACGCAGAATTTCCTGCTTGGTGCCTTCCCACAGCTTCACGCCATGATGGAGGTACGCAATTTTGTCGCCGATCTCCAGTACGGAGTTCATATCGTGTGTAATTACAACCGTAGTCATGTCGTACTCAACTGTGATTTCCTTGATCAGTTCGTCAATGAGGATCGACGTCTTCGGATCAAGACCGGAATTCGGTTCGTCGCAGAAAAGATATCTTGGCTTCAACGCAATCGCCCGTGCGATCGCAACGCGTTTTTTCATTCCGCCGGAAAGTTCGGCCGGAAATAATTTCAACACGTTCGGAAGATTCACCCGTTCGAGACAGAACTGCACACGATCGCGTTTTTCACTCAACGCCATATCGGTGAACATCGACAACGCAAACATCACGTTCTCCTCTACAGTCATCGAATCAAAAAGCGCCGCACCCTGGAAAAGCATTCCGATTTTCTTACGGATATCTTTCTGCTGGTCCCACGACATCTTGATGAAATCTTCACCATCGTAAAGCACATCGCCTGTCTCCGGAACGATAAGTCCAACCATGCACTTGATGAGAACCGATTTTCCGGTTCCGCTTTCACCAATGATCAGGTTTGCTTTTCCCTTCTCGAAAACGAAAGAAAAATCTTTGAGAACCTGCTTCTCGCCGAATGTCTTGCTGATGTTGCGGACTTCGATCATCCGAGCAACATTTGAGTGAGAATGAAATTGAATAGCAGGAGTACGATGATACTATACACAACTGCACGTGTACTCGCTTGTCCTACTTCCAGCGAGCCACCTTTGGTGTAATAACCGTGATAAGCAGAAACTGATGGAATGATAAATCCGAAGAAGAGCGCTTTGGTCAACGCGTAAAACACGTTGTACGGACGGAAATCGTACTGAATTCCGTAAACAAATTCGTAAGGAGTTGTAACACCTGCCGCAACACCCAATACAAGTCCTCCAAGGTGACCGAGAAACATACTGATCACGACAATGAACGGAAAGATGAAAACCGATGCAACAATTTTCGGAAGAATTAGAAAGCTAGCTGAGTTTACGCCCATTACATCGAGCGCATCAATCTGTTCGCTCACGCGCATGTTACCAAGTTCAGAAGCGATACTCGATCCTACTTTCCCTGCGAGAATAAGGCTGACAATTGTCGGTGCAAATTCCAGAACGATTGAATCGCGCGAAGTCACACCTACCGCGTAAAGGGGTATCCACGGACTTTCAAAAGCAAAAGCAGCCTGGATCGTAATTACGGCGCCCATGAAAATGGAAATGATCGCAACTACGCCCAGTGAACCAATTCCGATTGCATTGATCTCGAAAAACACCCTGTCCCAGAAAATGCTGGACTTCTCGGGTTTGCGAAAAACCTGCGTCAGCATCAGCCAATAACGGCCAACATGATAAATAAGTCGCAGTGGATCCATAGAAGGTGTGAAATTACCAATTATTCGGGGATGAGGGACGGGGAATGAGCGATGCGGAATGTGGAAAGGGGAACGAGGGATAAGGAACGGGGAATGAGGGAAAGTGAGAAGAGAAGGAAGTAATTTTCCATTGCACGCCCACATTCCTCGTCTCACATTCCGCATTCCTCATTTCACGTACCATTGTGACCTTTCCATCGTTATAATAACAGACGCTCCTAATGAGTATATTTGAATAACATGAGCCGCATATTCCGTCGTTTTCTCCCGCTTCTGCTTGTTGGTACTTTAGCTACCACAGGTCTCGACGGCTGCTTCCTTTTCAAAGGCAAAAATAATTGCGGCGACTGCCCGAGCTTTAAGAGCAACGGGAAGCCGAAGAAGGTGAAGAAGAAGAAAAAGCATCGCTAATAGCCGTTAGGCGATAGTAAATAGGCGATAGTGAGGGCAACCTACTATCGCCTATTTACTATCGCCTATTACCTAACGAAATACCGTGTTCTAGGTAGACCATCACGAGACATTCTGCCCTCTCGATTCCGTACCTTTACATTGTGAAAAACGACAACCTCGCGTCGCTGAAAACGGGAGAAAAAGCCATTATCGATTCATTTACAGATGCTGAATTATCGGTGAAGCTGCTTGAAATGGGCTGCACTCCGGGTGAAGAAGTAACGATGGAGAAAATTGCTCCGTTCGGCGATCCAGTTGCGTTTCGTGTTGCAGGTTATACCCTGAGCCTTCGTCTGTCTGAAGCAGCAACCGTGAATATTCTCCGCGTTAACAGCGCAAATTAATTCCTTGGATACATCGCGAGATAAAACGCAACGGAAAATTGCGCTGATCGGAAATCCCAACAGCGGAAAGTCTACGCTATTTAACGCGCTTACCGGACTTAATCAACGTACCGGAAATTTTGCAGGCGTAACGGTCGACAAAAAAACGGCGGTTGTAACGAAGACATCCGGCAAAACGGAAATCGAATTGCGCTACATCGATCTTCCGGGAACGTATTCGATTTATCCGAAGTCGCCCGATGAAGAAGTAGCAACGAAAATTCTCACGGAATCTTCGAATGCCGATTTTCCAGATACAGTTGTAATCGTTGCCGACGCTACAAGTCTCAAACGCAGCTTATTTCTCACCGGACAAATCATCGATCTCAATATTCCGTGTGTTCTCGTTCTGAACATGATGGACGAAGCCGAGAAATCGGGGTTACAGATTGATGTTGGACGACTTTCGAATCGCTTAGGCATTCCGATAATTCCGGTGAGTGCGAGAAATAAAACCGGCATCGATACGCTGGAAGATTTGCTCGTCACAGAAATTTCTCAGCCTGCTTATCGTTTTGTGGATGCTGTTTCCATTGGGAAAGAAGCCATCAAACTCGTTCAGGCCGAATTTAAAGACCGCACGGAAGAATATGTTGCGCTGTATCGTGCACATCGTTTGTATGAAACGGATGAAGCGTGGAGAGAAAAACTTTCTGCGGTTGGATTCAGTCCTACCGCAGCTCAAGCCGAAGAAAGTCTCACGCGTTACGGAATCATCGCGCAGCACATTGAAGCGTGTATGAGCAAAGGAAGCGGACGATCTGCATTCGTGAAAAAGATGGATGCCCTCATCACGCATAAAGTGTGGGGCTATGTGATTTTCCTGCTCATCATGCTCGCGGTGTTTCAATCGATTTTCTATCTCGCGG
>CAYUTR010000073.1:0-15357 GCA_964447465.1 uncultured Chryseobacterium sp. | reverse complement strand
CTTCCTGTTCCGCTTTTTTCTTCGAGAAGTTTTCGCTGGTACCTACTCCGCCGCCGTCCACAACAATTTCAACGACAAACATTTTCTGCGTGCCTGTCCCTTTTTCTTCGACGAGACGAAATTTTAATTCCTTCTTGTTCTTCTGCGCCCACTCGATGAGTTTGCTCTTGTAATCGGTGTCGATGTTTTCTATCTCGTCAATATCGAGGTGATACTTGATGATAGAATTACGAATGAACGCGGAAGTGAACGGATATCCTTTATCAAGATACACCGCGCCGAGAATTGCTTCGAATACATCTCCATAAATCGAAGAGCTTCTTCCGGCAACTCCATTTTCTGCTTCGATTAATTTCTCGATGCCGAATTTGTGCGCGAGTTTTCCAAGCATGCTGCGACTGACAATGCGCGAACGCATCTTGGTCAAAAAACCTTCGTCTTTGTACGGGAATTTCTTGAAGAGAAAATCGGCGATTACCGCACTGAGAATGGCATCACCCAAAAACTCGAGACGCTCGTAGCTTTCTTTTTCAACACCGCGATCTTTCGCATGATTCGCGGCAGAAGAATGCGTGAAGGCTTTTTTGTACAGCGCGAGATTGCCCGGAGTAAAGCCAAGCATATTGCGAAGTGAACGTGAAAATGCACGGTCCTCCTTCGACTGAAACAGCGCTGTTACTGCGCGTAAAACCATTACTTGTATTTGCGCATGACAACAGCAGCGTTGTGTCCGCCGAAGCCAAAGGTGTTGCTGATTGCAGCGCGTACTTCACGTTGCTCGGCCTTGTTGAAGGTAAGCTTGAAGCGCGGGTCCACTTCCGGATCATCTGTAAAGTGATTGATCGTTGGTGGAATAATGTTGTTCTGTACAGCGAGAAGCGTTGCAATAGCTTCAATCGCTCCTGCTGCTCCGAGCAGGTGACCGGTCATCGACTTGGTTGCGCTGATGTTAAGCTTCCATGCGTTCTCTCCGAATACAGAAGAAATTGCTTTCAGCTCAGCAACGTCGCCAAGTGGTGTTGATGTACCGTGTGTGTTGATATAATCAACTTCGCTTGCATCGATACCTGCATCTTTCAATGCACGTGTCATTACAAGTGCTGCTCCCAATCCTTCAGGATGTGGAGCAGTAATGTGGTGTGCATCGGCGCTCATTCCGCCTCCGATAACTTCACCGTAAATTTTTGCTCCGCGATTCAATGCGTGTTCGAGTTCTTCGAATATCAATGCTCCTGCACCTTCACCAAGTACAAATCCATCACGGTCTTTATCGTAAGGACGTGATGCGGTTGCAGGTTCTCCGTTGCGTTGGCTCATGGCCTGCGCCGCGTTGAATCCACCAACACCTGCTTCGAAAATGCTGGCTTCTGATCCACCGGTTACAATTGCATTCGCTTTACCCAAACGGATATAGTTGAATGCATCGATCAGCGCGTTGGTTGAAGAAGCACACGCAGAAACAGTGGTGAAGTTTGGTCCGTGAAAACCGAAACGCATCGAGATGTGTCCCGAGCAGATATCGGCAATCATTTTAGGAATGAAGAACGGATTGAATCGTGGTGTTCCATCGCCTTTGGCAAAGTTGAAACACTCATCCTGGAATGTTTTCAATCCACCAATACCGGAACCCCAGATTACACCAACTTCATTCTTGTCGATTGTGTCGGCATTCAAACCGGAGTCGCGCACAGCCTGATCGGCAGCAACGATTCCGTAATGAGAAAATGGGTCAAGCTTACGGGCTTCTTTACGATCGAAGTGATCTTCAGGATTAAATCCTTTCACTTCGCATGCGAATTGCGTTTTGAATTTGGATGCGTCGAAGCGCGTAATAGTTGCTGCTCCGCTTACGCCTGCAACAAGATTATCCCAGTATTCCTTCACGGAATTACCAAGAGGCGTGATAGCGCCTAACCCTGTTACAACGACCCGTTTCAACTGCATGCCCGTAAAATTTTATGAATCAAGAGTGGACGCCGATTACTTCGCGTGCTCCTGAATGTATTTAATTGCTTCTCCTACAGTGTTGATCTTCTCAGCCTGATCATCAGGAATAGCAATGTTGAACTCTTTTTCAAATTCCATGATCAGCTCAACTGTATCAAGAGAATCTGCACCTAAGTCGTTTGTGAAGCTCGCTGTTTCTGTAACTTCTTTCTCATCTACACCGAGTTTATCAACGATGATTGCTTTCACTTTTGCTGAAACGTCTGACATTTTTAAGCAGTTTTTTGGTTAATTGTGGCTGCAAAGATAGAGGTAAGGGGTAAATAACCAAAGAATACCCTATCCGACTGGCTAATAATAGGTTATCACCTCATTTTCAGGCTTCCTACTCAGCTTGGGAACCACACAATCGGCTGCTGCGTACCCTATTGGAATCAACAGAAAGGGCTTTTCGTTGGAAGGCCTTTCCAGTATCTGCGAAAGAAAGTTCATCGGACTTGGCGTATGCGTCAAGGCAACCAGGCCTGCGTTGTGGATTGCAGCAAGTAAAAATCCGCATGCAAGACCTACTGATTCGGAAACATAATAGTTATTCCGTTTGCGCTCGTCAATCACTTCATAAGAACGCTTGAACACTACAATCAACGCCGGCGCCACTTCAAGAAATGGTTTCTCCCAATCGGTTCCGAGAACTTCCAGATCATCTTTCCAGTCCTGAGGCATTCGGTTGTTATAGCTTTCGTGTTCTTCTTTTTCCGCAACAACACGAATGCGACGCTTGAGCTCCTTGTCACGCACCACGCAGAATGTCCACGGTTGCTTGTGCGCTCCTGATGGTGCGGTAGAACCTGTCATGATCAAATTGTCAATCACTGCATCCGGAATTTCGCGATCCGAAAAGTGACGCACTGTACGGCGCTTGTTCATCAGCGCGTAAAAATCTTCTGCACGCTTGCGCGTTTCTTCGGGCGAAATATTTTCTGGTGAATACGGAACAGGTTGAAACTTCATGGGTATGCAAGTTTCATCAATTTACGTGAGTCTTCCTGTCACAGTTCGGTCAATTCGACACAGCTATGGATTTTCACGATACAGTTGCTCAATATTCGCCTCAACTCACAAGCGCGACACGAATATTGATGATATTTGATCATGCACATCTTACGATTTACATTGCCCGTAGCGATTCTGCTTCTTGCTTCATGCGGAGAATCAGCGTCAACTCACAACTCGATTGACTCAACTTCCGATTCAGTTGTAGTAGCAGTTGACACTATCCCGGCAGATACAATTCCCGCAGAAGTTGTCGCGTTAAAATTGGGCGGAGATACAATTACACCTTCCGATCAATCGCTGATCTTTTATTCGTTCACCAATAAGATGCTGAAGAATAAAAACAAAGCGCTTACGGTGAAACAGGTGCGCACACGATTTGCTCCAATGGATCCAACTTGTGATTTTGAAGCGGCGTGGACATTTCAGCGCTTCTTTTATCTCGATTCGCTGAAAAAGATTGGTGAATCGCCCGACACCGATATGGGTCAGACTGTTTTCGTTGAGATGAAAGTATACGATACCATCAAACGCTCGCCCTCAGAAACCTGGGTAGCGTGGACGATGGTTTATGAAACGGCACAATCCTGCCCATATGCCAGCGGAACTTTTTTCATGCTCAGCACATATGACGTTACCGGCAAACTGGTTTCCACACAATGCATGGGTCGCGATTTAGGAGGAGCCGATGCGCCGATGCAATGGGTTTCTGTTCAATCGTGCAACGTGTTTACGGATGGTTCATTTCGTGCATTGCTTTGTGACACTTCTGCCGACGATGATTTCAAAGTCGCACAGGATATTTCCATCATGCGCAGAACATACACGGGGATGATTGCGGCAGGCGGAAAAATTACGGTGACGGAAGAGGAAATCGAGCGTAACGAATGATGTGCGTATCGCAATGACAGCCGTGGGCTTTAGCCCGCGGATGGCTGTGCGACAAAAAAATATTCCTTGCTGCCGGCAGGCGTGTCGAAATTCGGTTCTCACAATCCGCACATTGCGTAATTTCGCTGCGTGAAACGAATCGCCATTTTCGCATCAGGCACCGGCACAAACGCTGAAGTCATCATTCGTCATTTCGAATTGCACGAACGTGCACAGGTTGTTTTGCTTGTTACAAACCGCGCTGATGCAGGTGCATTGAAAGTTGCGCATGAGCATGGTGTTGAAACGATGGTGGTTGAGCGCGAAGAATTTTTTTCTGCGGATTCGATCATCCCGAAACTACAAGAACGCAGAATTGATCTCATCGTGCTCGCCGGATTTTTGTGGCTGATTCCACCGACACTCATAAAAGCATTTCAAAACAAGATTGTGAATATTCATCCGGCGTTGCTCCCGAAATTCGGCGGTAAAGGCATGTACGGAAAGTTTGTGCATGAAGCTGTTCTTTCTGCCGGAGAAAAAGAAAGTGGAATCACCGTTCACTATGTGAATGAGAATTTTGATGAGGGAGAACACATTGCGCAATTCACTTGTGCGGTGGAAGCTGGTGATTCGGTCGAAACACTTGCTGCTAAAGTGCAACGATTGGAGCATGAGCATTTTGCGGGAGCGATTGAGCGGTTACTCTAAGGTGCGACCCCTGGGTCGATTTCATCTCAACTTTTTTTGTTCAAATAACATGCGATGCCTACAGCATCTTTTGGAGAACCGACCTCGTTAGAGGTCGCATGTTCTTTGAACAAAAAATCCACCGTTCATCCCGACCCCGTAGGGGTCGCACTGCATCTTGCTTTATCTTCGAATCCAGCAAATTTCGCGTCATGAAAAAATGTCTCGCTTCGATCACCTTCATAATTGCATTTGGAACTTGGGGTAAAGCCCAAGACGATCTCTCCACTCCCGATGGTCTCATGAAATCATTCTACGCCTGCCTCGACGTGAAAAAAGGAAAGCACATCGACAGCACGCGCTTCATGAATCTCTTTTGGCCTGGAGCGCAACTCGACGGAATTGTTCCATCGCGTAAAGACAGCACGAAGCTGGTGAACTTCAGAATTACGCCGCAGGAATATCTGAAGAGCATGAAAGGCTTCACCGCAACGCACTACTTTAAAGAATGGGAAACCGGTCGGCAAACAATTTCCTTCGGACACATGATGTGTATCTATTCCGGATACGAGTTGGTTGACATCACGCCGAAAGGAGATACGATTCATTTGCGTGGAGTAAATGTGTTCAACATCTTCTACGATCAGAATCGCTGGTGGATTACGTATTGTACGTATGAAGAAGAGAACGGTGATGTGGTTGTGCCAGAAAATCTGAGGACACCCGGGAAGAAACCAGACTAGTGCAATGCGCAATCTTCAATACGCAATGCGCAATGCAATACGTGTTCTTGCGAATTGCGCATTGGGTATTGCGCATTGATTTTAGCCGGTATCCTTGTCAGACTGAGCGGAGTCGAAGGCGACAAGGTTATCCGAAGTATTCTTTGAACCTCGTCCCAACCTCTTTCCTGCGTGAACGAGAGATCGGAATCGTAACCGTTCCAATTCGCAACGTATTCACATCCACTTCTGCGATCTTGTCGATGCGAACGATGAATGAATGATGTGCCCGAACGAATTGTTCTGAGCCAACACGCTCGAGAATGCCTTTGAGTGTAGAGTGTGTTGTGTACTTATTGTTCGCAGTATAGATGGTAACGTAATCCGCGAGCGACTTGATGTAGAGAATATCTTCTTTCGCGATCTTCACCATGCCTTCTGAAGTTTTGATCACGAGCGCAGTTCCCTGCTCGTTCTTCTTCTTCATCTCGAGATGCATTGCTGCTTTGTCGACTGCCTGCTGAAAACGTGATGGTGTAATCGGCTTCACCAGGAAGTCTGCAACATTCGAATCAAATGCACCTACTGCATATTTTGAATGTGCAGTTACCATGATTACGATCGGCGCTTGTTCTCCCAGCTTCTCAATCAGTTCGAAACCGTTCATTCCGTTCATTTCCACATCAAGGAAAATCACGTCTTGTGGATTCTCCTGCAGGTAGTCGAATGCCGGTGCGGCAGAATCGAACGAGCCGGAATACGTCAGCTGTTCGCTGCGCTGCGCGAGTAGTTCAAGGGCGCCACGCGTAAGACTGTCATCGTCAATAACTATGCACTTCATAGGGGCTGGTTTGCAGCGGTATTTGCAGGTGCAAGATGTGGAATTTAGCGGGAATTTGCAAAAATCAGTACGCAGTTAGCATTGCGAAGTAAGTGCGACTCTACTGCGCACTGCTAACCGCGTACTGCGCACAGATCTCATTCCTCATCTCGCACACCCCGTTCCTCATTCCGCGTTCCTCATCCCGTATTCCCATTTGCGTGAATCATGCAACATTTTCTACACAATGTGCAACACTCCTCGCATGTGCAATTATCAATTTTGCTCACTTACAGCAAGATATAAGCGAAGTCCATCAGAAAACGGGAAGGACTGGTATTTGCCAAATCATCATTCAAAAGCAGCATATTTTGTCGCACAGCACGCCACGAAAATATCTACTCTCAAAAAATGCCGACGAATATTTTGTCGGTATCTATGACGCGTCCCTTTTTGTGCGCCGGTTTTTTAAAGAAGCGTTCAGGCCTCCTTTTCACTTTCGCGAGTTCATCAATCAGTGCTATGAGATCGGACTGAAGGCGCTTCCGCTAATTACACTCACCGGTTTTGTTACCGGAATTGTTTTTACAAAACAATCGCGCCCATCGCTCGCAGAGTTTGGTGCTACATCGTGGCTGCCTTCTCTTATTTCAATTGCGATAGTTCGCGCACTTGCATCACTCGTCACAGCACTTATCTGCGCCGGTAAAGTTGGTTCCAGCATCGGAGCTGAACTTGGCTCCATGCGCGTATCGGAACAGATTGATGCAATGGAAGTATCGGCAATCAATCCCTTCAAATATCTCGTCACAACACGCGTTCTCGCATGCGCAGTTACCGTGCCTATGCTCGGACTTTACTGCGGCTTTGTTGCGCTGATGGGCTCTTACATGAGTGTGCACATCAACGAAGCGTCGAGTCTTGTGAGCTTTTTCCGCAACGGATTTTCGACGATTACGTTTCTCGACATTTTTGCATCGGTCACAAAATCCATTGTGTTTGGATTCATCATCGGACTGGTTGGATGCTACAAAGGATATAACGCTACGTCAGGAACACGTGGCGTAGGACGCGCTGCAAATCAAGCCGTAATCCTTTCCATGTTCCTGGTGTTTATCGCAGAAGTTACGATTGTACAGATTTCAAACTGGTTCAGGTAACATGGAAGCACTACAATCACATACGCAAAAGGATCCGGTGATTTCCATTCGTGGATTGTCGAAATCATTCGGTGAAACGGATGTATTGAAAGACATCAATCTGGATGTTTTCAAAGGAGAAAATATGGTTGTGCTCGGAAGATCCGGTTCCGGAAAATCTGTGCTCATCAAAATACTGGTTGGATTACTTCGTCCCGATAAAGGTGAAGTGCATGTGCTTGGCGAAGAAGTAGACAAGCTCCCCCCTAAAGAACTCGACAAGCTTCGTTTGCGGATCGGCTTCTCTTTTCAGAACAGCGCATTGTACGATAGTATGAACGTGAGAGAGAATCTTGAATTTCCGCTAACGATGAACCGACCGCATCTTTCACGAAACGAAGTAAATGATGCAGTGAAAGAAGTGCTCGAAGCAGTTGGATTAAGCGGCAAAGCAGAAGACATGCCATCTGATCTTTCTGGCGGACAACGCAAACGCATCGGAATTGCACGCACACTGATTCTAAAACCGGAAATCATGTTGTATGATGAACCAACATCAGGACTTGACCCGATTACGAGCGAAGAAATCAACAAGCTCATCAATAGCGTTCAGGAAAAATACAACACCAGTTCCATCATAATCACGCATGATCTCACTTGCGCGAGAGAGACGGGCGACCGTGTAGCCATGATGGTGAAAGGTAAATTTATCTGGACCGGAAAATTCCAGGAAGTATTCAGTTCGCAGGAAGAAGAAATTAAAAATTTTATTGATTACAATTTTATACAGTAAGTCATGAGTGAGCCAAAAAAGAAGCGAGCAGTAATTGTCGGGATTTTTATTCTTGTCGGATTGCTCCTGCTTGTTGGTGGCGTATTCGTCATCGGCGATCAGCATTCAACATTTACCCGTAAGATTTCTGTCTTCACGATTTTCGGGGATGTGAACGGAGTGCAGGCTGGCGACAATATATTTTTCTCCGGCGTCAAAGTCGGTACAGTGAAGAAAGTAGAATTCTACGGAAAGTCGCAGGTGAAAGTCATCATCAATATCAGTGTTGATGCCACTCAGTACATCCGTAAAGACGCGAAAGTAAAAATCAGTTCCGACGGTTTAATCGGGAACAAGATTCTCGTGATCTATGGAGGAACGGCAGAAGCGCAACAGGTAGAAGACGGTGATGAGTTGCTGAACGAACCATTATTGTCAACGGACGACATCATGGCGACGTTACAGGAAAACAACCTGAATATTCTTGCGCTCACGAACAGGATTAATTCCGGGGAAGGCACAATCGGAAAACTTCTTTACAGCGATTCGCTTTATAACAGCATAACGGCGAGTGCTAATTCACTTCAGCTTGCATCGGAAAACGCGCAGGTGTTGCTCACTTCACTTGTACAGTTCAGCAACAATCTGAACAAAGAGGGCACACTGGCCCACGATCTCGTTACAGATACGGTTGTGTTCAACAATCTCGCAACTACCATTCAGCAGTTACAACAGGTAGCAGATACTGCACTGGTGCTTGCTGACAATCTTAAGGAAGCGCAAAAGAATCCGAATACTCCGCTTGGAGTTCTGATGTACGATGAACAGGCAGGAGCAAGTCTCAAAGGTGCAATTCTCAACGCAGAAAGTGCAACAGCGAAACTGGATGAAGACGCAGAAGCAATACAGCACAATTTTTTGTTCAGAAGATATTTTAAAAACAAGGCGAAGGACAGTGTAAAATGAAACAATCAATCCAATAATAAATCACAACTCTAAATAAACAAACCATCCCCGCAGCGGCGGAGAACAAAACCAAACCCAATGAAAACTAACAGTATAATAACAGGAATCGCCGCACTGGCATTCACTACAGCCACGGCCCAGGACAATAACCTGGTCATGAATGGATCATTTGAAACAACCGACAAAAATGCCGGTGGTCGCGCACAATATTATGAAGCCGACAGTATCTCCAGTTCCAACAACACAACCATTGATTTGTACAGCACAGATGCTTGTGGTTCCGACTATGATGTTCCCAACAACTACATGGGTTCACAAGGAAGCACTTATGGAAATACCTATGTAGGAATAACAGCCTATTATGGTCAGGAGATGGGACTCTTCAAAACCAAACCCGGTTATCAGGACTACAGCGAGTACATCCAATTCAATCTGCGCGAACCGATGGTTGCAGGCAAAGCATACACGGTAACGTTCAACTTCAGTCTTGCTGAACGCAGCGCTTTCGCAGTTTCCGGACTAGGCGTTTATTTCACCACTAACAAAATGGATGAGAAGAAGAATTGCTTCATTGATGTTGTTCCTCACATCATAGCTGCAGAAGTTCTCACAGCTACAGAATGGAATAGTTTTACCGGAACATATGTTGCTAAAGGTGGCGAGCGTTACATGACACTCGGATGCTTTGAAGATTACATGCTGGTGAGCAAGGTTATTCCTGCAAACACCAACAACTCGCGTAAAGCATATTACTACATTGATAATGTTGGTGTATCGCCTTCGGTTATTCCTGATGACGACATCGCAACCATTCTTGCGGGTGGATGTTATCGCCTGAAGAACCTGAACTTCGAAACCGATAAGTCAGTGATTCTGCCTGAATCATACAGCGAGCTTGACGGACTTGCGAATTTCCTGAAATCGTATCCATTCATTGTTGTTTACATCGACGGACACACAGACAAAGTCGGAACTGATGCACACAACGATCAGCTTTCAAAAGATCGTGCTGATGCTGTGAGAACTTACCTTGTGAAAGCGGGGGTTGTAGACAACCGCATGAAGACGCGGGCATTCGGAGAAACACAGCCCATTGAAGGTACCGAACAACCAAGTCTGACGAACCGTAGAGTGGAAATCACAATTTGCGGACAGGAAGTGATGGGAAGTAAATAGAGTCAAGAATAGCTCAAAATAAAAACCGTCCTGACGATATTGTCGGGACGGTTTTTTTGTGGAAAAAAATCTATCACTTTTTCTTTTTCCGTTTCTTCTTCTTCTTGATCTTGACTCCCTTTTCCCATTCACCAACTGTAGCTCTCCCATCGGGCGTCATGAGGGTTCCTGCTCCATCAAACTTTCCATCCTTAAATTGACCTATGTAGACGGTGCCGCTGACAAACGTGTATTTCCCTTGTCCGTTCGCCGTGTCATTCAACCACTCTCCATCATACTGGCTTCCGGATTCATAAGTCATCACACCCTCTCCGCTTCGGTTTCCGTTACTCCAGTCTCCAACATATTTACCTCCATCAGCGTAATAATAGATACCATTCCCGTGTCGGTCGTTGGCAAGAAAATCCCCTGAATATTTGCTCCCATCAGTATATGTCATTGTCCCGTGGCCTTTTCTCTCCCCATGAACCCACGTCCCGCTATAAACGGCTCCATCCACATAGGTGAGTGTTCCTTCTCCCTGGTAATAACCATTCAGCCAACGGCCTGAATAGATAGCCCCATTGGCGTAAAAATATTTTCCTTCTCCAGTGATTGAATCGCCCAACCACTCCCCTTCATAACGTGCAGTGTCTTTGTAGTGTGCAATTCCATAACCGTCATGCTTGTCATTTTTCCACTCTCCGGTATATCTATTTCCGTTCGGATAAACGCAAGTGCCTTTCCCTGCGCGAATTCCGTTTTCCCATTCTCCCGTGTAAGTTCCTCCGTCCTTATACTTGTATGTTCCGACCCCCTCGAGCTTCCCACGAATAAGGGTACCGCTGTATTCGCCCCCATCTGGATAAACAACAGTCCCTTCTCCAGTCGCAGAATCATTTCTCCAGTCGCCAGTATATACCGTTCCATTACGCTGCGTCATTGTCCCTTTCCCTTGCTTCTTGTCTTTTACCCATTGGCCAGAATAATCTGAACTGTCTGAGTAAAAATAAGTTCCATGCCCCTGCCGTTTGGAATTCACAAACTGTCCTTCATATCGAGTTCCATTACTAAAGACATACGTGCCTGTTCCATTTGCACAGTTGCCTGAGATGCATCCGTTTTTACCAGGAGTTTGCGCACTACTATTATGAACTGCAAAAAGCAGCATTATTAATACTAACAGTAGCGACTTAGTACACAATTGGCCGTGGGGTTGATTTTGTCAGGCAAATATGCAACGAAAAAATGCAGTAGAAAACTGGGGCACTCAATTGCCAGCGCTGAATCACCTACTGGATTTATTACCTTTGGCCTCCTTACCACAATTCATGGGCCCATAGCTCATTTGGTTAGAGCGTCGGACTCATAATCCGCAGGTGCTCGGTTCAATCCCGAGTGGGCCCACAACTTAAGCGACTTGAAATCAATAGATTTTGAGTCGCTTTTGTTTTTAGCGCTCTAATGTAGGGTGATTTGTAGGGTGATGAGTGATCAAATTTTAGGAGGGTGATCACCGTTCAACCTCCGGATTTTTCTTCTCTTTCTGTCTGAAGGTGCGCGCCACACTTTTGACCATTTGCTCGTTATCAATATAGTTTTCTCCGATGACATCGAGATTACTATGCTTGGTAATGTGTCGGGCATTTTCCATCCCGATCTCTAAACTGAGTTCAGTGATATATTTTTTTCGACATGATTTTAGAGTTAGATCACGCGTGCCCACATGCTTGTAATAAACCGAGAAAGCACGGCTCATAACATCTTTGATCGTGTCGCGTGAAGTTGCTTCATCACTGGCTATGAGATAGCGGCTCGTGCCACGATGCTGCGCGAATCCAAGTTCATTTATTACTTCACGAAGCGGGTCGGTTACAGGAACGAATATGTGCTTGGCGTTGGGGTCGGTGTCTTCGATTCCTTTTTGACGATTGACTTTGGTATCGGGAATTTTGATGTATGCAGGATTCTGTTGCTCGTCTTCGTAGATGCAATCAAAGGCCATACGTGACAATTCGTAGTTGCGTCTTCCGGTGTGATATGCGAGGCGAAATGCATCTCCGAGCCAGGTTCTATAGAATGATTTGTTTTCTTTGCCAACGCGTGCGTTACCGAGTTCTGGTCGCAGTATGACTTCAAGTAACTTTTCAAACTCTTCAGGTGTAATCGCTTTACTATTTTTCCCAATGGCACGATGCGGTATTTTGGCACAGGGGTTAGTAGCTACATGACCTTCTTCTTTTAGAAATGTATAGAACGACGAGATGATACCGATTGCCTTGTTGTAGCTGCGGTTACTAAGTTTTCGCTCATCAAGAAGATAGTGATGCAATGATTCCATCATTTTTTCGGTGATATCGCAAATGCCGAGATGCTCGACAGAATGTCCTGCGTGCTGTAATGACAATGCTAGGTATCGGAATGTGCGCGACACTTCTTTAACGTGTTTAGTCGATCTGGAACGCTTACGAAATGCGGGAACGACTGCTTCATCTCCTGCTAATGTTGCAACATAGATAGCCATATTTTCAAGCAGATTGTCATTTGCAGAAACGAGAGGCTCCAATGACACTGAGTGCACCGGCTGGGGCTGCTGTTGCATGGGCAACACTTTATTGTTTCCCTGTATTTCTGCTTTGAAAATATGTAGTGCTTTAACTGCCTCATCAAAATTGCGTGTCGCGAGATTCTTCGTTTTGCGCTTTCCTTGTTCGTTGTAGAGAATTATTTTGTACTGATGACGCTCAGAATATTTGCATTTGTGGACTGGCTTTTCGGCGCTGCCTTGCTTGCAGGTGTCGGTAATGTCTTTCCGGCATTGACCGCAGTATTTGTGCAGCCCAGGATATTTATGATGTGATAGGGCGTCTACCATTATTTTGATTTTGCGCGATTCAGCGCGATTTTTAAGTCTGATAAGAATTTACTTCCATTAACTCCGACTTTCGCTTGGATATTCGACTTTTCTGAGCTAAGATCGTAGAGTCTTATGAGGCTGATGGCGTCATTCCTCAAATGTGCGTTTAACGCACTTTCCCATTGAAGTTCGCCGTAGCGACTTTGCAAGTGTGAGATTGTCACACGGAGAAGCGCAGCGTCGAAATCAGCTTTTAGAACAAATTTCTTACGAGAATTAGGGTACGAGAGTATTGCAATGTCCATGTTGTGACAAAAGCGCCGCGCACTGCGTATGCTTTTGTAACCTAGGAGCCCAGGAATTTGATCTAAAAAAAGAAGATTCACCGACATCAAAACTAAATCCCTCGAATTCACCCAATTCTGACAGAAATGTTTTTTAAAAAAACCTGTCATCATTTCGATCGAGCAGGTATCTATATATAAGTTAACCAAAACAGAAATAAACCTTTCACCAAAAACCCAACTGCTATGAAAAGGCCGCAACAGAACCGAAGAACCCCAGAAGTACACCAAACACATTTGAGGTATGAAGAAAAAACTACACACGC
Organism: uncultured Chryseobacterium sp.; assembly: GCA_964447465.1. Lineage (GTDB taxonomy): Bacteria > Bacteroidota > Bacteroidia > Palsa-965 > Palsa-965. The sequence continues at coordinate 1,756 of CAYUTR010000073.1, read as the reverse complement.
GCCTCCAGCAACAGCAAGCAGCGGAACCTGGAAGCCTGAATCGCTGCGAAATCAAAGTTGAAGAAGTATACCGGCAGTATTCTGCTTCAGTATTTGTTTTCATTCAACGGCATCTATACGTAACACATGATTACCAAGACGCCAAGTATTTGACCACCGAAACGTTTTTTGCTCTTCACGAAGCATTAGAGGAAAGAAGATTTGTGAATACGAGCATCAAGGCGTGGCTATTTGCTGTTGCCAGAAATCTGGTTATTAATCATGTGCGGAAGAAGGAGAATCAGCCGAAGGTGCCTTTAGAAAATCTTGATCTTTCGGAGCATCCAATTTCTGAGATGCCTGATTTCTTAAGTGCCGAGGAAATGAGATCACAAATTAATGGTGTCATTATTTCCATGAAGGACAAACGTGACATTGCTTTCTTAAGATTGTATTGGGACAACGATGGAAAACCGACAACGGAGCAAATTAAAATCTTTATGGAGGAATGGGATATCAACCGAAAAAATACATTCGATCAAATAGGCGTTCGCGCAAATGATAAATTAATAGAAAAATTACCTTGGTTGGGGCCACTCTTGACAGGACGCAGAAGAAAGTCCATTATAAGTCCGGACTCAAAAAAGCACGGGAAAAATGAAAAAAGGTAACACAAACCTCAACTCTGCCAATGAGAAAACTATTTTGTATATCGTAGAGAATTATCGCTACTCTATTGAAACCGCGCGAATTCTTGTCGAAACAAATGGCAATATTGATGCACCCACGTATCTAAGATTGCTCCAGTCAGACAAAACATTCGAAGCAGATCAAACAGGACGATTGTTATTCTCCGATCCACAGTTCGCTGCCAAACTATTGGCAAAAGAGAACATCGACTGGGAAAAAGAACAGAAAAACATTTGGGAAAGTATTCAGCAAAAACTAAAGACCTGAAGAATCCTAAATGACTCCATTGGCCAAGCCACTCCTTCGGGGGTGGCTTTTTAATTATTGTCGCCTCTACATTAGCGTTCTTGTCTACTGTTTGGAATATCGCGTGGAATTTTCCTTACTGCCTTATCCTGGGTGTTCGCAAGAGTTTCGGCTTCGAGACGGTAGCCACGATGATCGAGACTCTTGAGCCACGTTTTGAATAGCGTGTACACTTCCTTCTTGTGTTCGCGCTGTGGCTCAGGATTTCCTTTATCATCCAAATCTATTCGCATGTCTTCGTAGCTGTTCTTGTATGCGAGCGGGATCGCCGTCTGTTCGGATAGCGAAATGCGGACTTCCATATTTGTCACCAGGCGTGTTTCATATTTTTCCTCATCGTTTTGTTCCAGACTGATGTAGTAGACGTCATCGGACTCTTTGTTGCTCATGAAGAAATCGAGGGTTCTGTCTCCTTCGACTTTTCCTTCGAGTTCTATGATCCCCATTTGCAAATGTTCCGGCAGATTGGGAATGACCTTCAGTAGCTTTTGGTAGAGCCACTTTTGCTGAGTGAGGTTGTTGTCGATGTTTTCCATTGAATGTGATTAGGTTGATAACACGTCGCGCTACTTCTTTGCGAGCAGGACATACGCGTACGCAAGTCGCAACGCTGCATTGGTAATGCGCGCTCTACAACTGAAACACGCAGGGCAGCAGCGTGTAGTGCACTTGTCGAGTGAACGCACGAATTTGAGAATCGCCCGGCGCTGCGCTTCAGGTAGCGGCTCCTTTTCCTTGAGTGGAGATGTAGACATGATTAGTGCAGATCGGGATCTTCTCC
>CAYUTR010000072.1:0-15369 GCA_964447465.1 uncultured Chryseobacterium sp. | reverse complement strand
CCAAGAATCTGCTTCTGTTCCTCAGGACTCGCTCCACGCAATTCCGCATTCTGAATATCCTGAAAAAATTTATTCTTCATCAATCTCACAGGCACAAGTTGCTTCATCGTGAGTTGTGTATCGCCTTCGTTACTTGTCACCACTGCATTCTTGAACGCATTGTGCGCTGATGATTCCTGCGAAGCAACAAATCGGGTTCCTACCTGAACCGCTTCTGCACCTAATGCAAATGCCGCAAGCATCTGTCTTCCATCCCCAATTCCACCAGCGGCAATCAACGGAAGCTTCACTGCATCACGGATCATCGGAATCAAAACCAGGGTCGTTGTTTCTTCCCGACCATTATGTCCACCGGCTTCAAAACCTTCGGCAACAATTGCGTCTACTCCTGCTTCTTCGCATTTCACCGCAAACTTTGTGTTTGCAATTACGTGCACCACTTTTATTCCACGCTCCTTCAGGAATGAAGTCCATGTTTTCGGATTCCCCGCAGAAGTGAAAACAATCTTCACACCTTCTTCAACAATGATGTCCATCAATTGCTGAATATCCGGATACAACAACGGCACATTTACCGCAAACGGTTTAGTTGTTGCAGCCTTACACTTCTGAACGTGCTCACGAAGAACATCCGGATACATGGAACCGGCGCCGATAATGCCCAATCCGCCGGCGTTACTTACCGCCGCGGCCAATCTCCATCCACTGCACCAGATCATTCCGGCCTGGATAATCGGGTGTTCTATTCCAAAAAGTTCGGTAATCCGTGTTTTCATAGGAAGAGTCCAAAAATAGGCATTAGGGCAATAGGGCATTGGGGCATTTAGGCCTTACCCCGCGTTCTTATCTCGTATACCTCAATTCCCCAATGCCCTATTGCCCAAATGCCCGAATTTCTCTACTTTCGTAGTATCAGTATTGTGTAAAAAGGCCGAACATGAGAAAACTCGTCGTACTTGCTATTCTTCTTGCGTTTCCGATGCTTTCGAAAGCTCAATATTATTGGGATTTCGGTGGTGGTTTTGGTGCTGCAAATTTCCTTGGTGAAATGGGCGGTGAGGAACTTACACGTCGCGATTTCATTGCTGATATGAAGCTCGTTGAAACACGCACAAGTGTAAATGGTTTCGCGCGTTACAAGATGAGTCCGATGTTTTCCGTGAAGGCGGGCATGAGCTGGTCTATTGTTCGCGGTGCCGATAGTCTGTGTACTAATCCTGCACGTTATTATCGTAACCTGAACTTCAAGAACAATCTTATTGAAGCTGCGGCAGAACTCGAATGGTTTTTCTACGAGGTAAACGACCTTGGACATACTTACCGTTACAAAGACAATTTCCGTGCTTATGTTGGTCTTGGAGTTGGTGGTGTTTACCACAATCCAAAAGCGTTTTATAATGGCGATTGGGTACCACTTCGTCCGCTCATGACTGAGGGTGTCCGTTATACACAGGTGACTTTGGTCATTCCTGCAACTATTGGATTTTACTTTACGATCAATAAGAAATACCGTATCGGTTGGAACTTATGCTGGCGCACAGCTTTCACGGATTACCTGGATGACGTAAGTACATTCTATCCTGATCCAAGCCTTTTAACCAGTTCTGATGCTGTAGCACTTTCCGACCGCACGAATCACGCAGCGGCAGATGCTTTCGGTGCAGCGAACCCTGTCTATGGACAAGGGTGGGGAAATAACTTTGGTTACAGTACTTACGTGGATGCCGACGGAAATCAGCGCTTCAATAAGCGAGGTGATCCTTCGCATAACGATTCTTACATCACAAGTAACGTTGAGTTCAGCTATGTGATGCGTGGCAAAAGTTCGATCTACAAGTCGAAATACGGCAGCATCTTCAAAGGGAAGAACAAATACGGTCGTCGCCGTAAGGTTCGCGCAAAATTCTAAACCAGTTGGCAGTAAGCAGTTGGGCAGTAGGCAGTAATTAATGCCTGCTCGAAATACTTTCCATGATTTTGGATCAATTTCAGACATTCCGATCCACACCATTTTTTTGACTGCCTACTGCACTACTGCTTACTGCCTACTGGCGGGGAACTTGTTAACAGTCAGTAACCTATGGCGGTTAGTTACGTAAAACGCTTAAAACCTCTACTCATGCACTTTACTACCCTGCGCAAATCACTCGTAATTGCTGGTGTACTCATTGCTTCGGCTGCCAGCGCACAATATAATTGGGACATTGGATTTTCGGTTGGTGCCGGAAACTACCTCGGCGATATGGGTGGAGGAATGCTAACCCGCCGCGATTTCGTAGCAGACATGAAGATCGCGGAAACAAGGCCCTCGGTTGGTGGTTTTGTGCGCTACAAATTCAATCCGTATCTGTCGCTCAAAACGAATTTAACCTGGATCCGTATTTCCGGCGACGATAAGCTATCCACGAATCCGGCACGTAACACACGTAACCTCAATTTCAGGAACGACGTTATAGAACTGGCTTCGCAGGCGCAATTCTGTTTCTACGATATCTATGACCTCGGTCGTTCGTTCCGTCACCGCGATAACTTCCGGGCATTCATTGGTCTTGGCGTTGGTGTTGCGTATCACAACCCGAAAGCATCTTACAATGGAGAATACGTTGCATTGCGAGACCTGACAACCGAAGGAGTATCCTATTCGAAAGTAACCGCAGTGATTCCTGCAACAGGTGGCTTTTACTTCACGTTGGATCAATACCGCATTGGTTTCGATCTGACATGGCGCACGACGTTCACAGATTACTTAGATGATGTTTCAACGACATATGTTGATCCATCTGCACTTCCAAACCAGCTCGCGATTGATTTAGCAAACCGCACAGATGAACTCTCTTATGTTAGTCCTGCATTTGCAGAGAATTTTACTCCGGGCAACAAGCGCGGTGATGCAAGTCACAACGATTCGTACCTGACTTCTTCTGTAGAATTCAGTTATGCATTCATGTCGCACAGTGACAACTTCCATGAGAAAAAATATGGACGGATCATTAAGGGACAAAGACCTTCGAAAATCGGCGGAAGTAAAGTAAGACGCGGACGATTGGTTTGGCGTAACGGAAAACTCGTGCGGATTATTCGTCCGAAATGGTAAATGAATTCTGAGATTCAGAAATTCTGTTATTCAGAAATTTTGGACTTGCTATAAAATTAGAAACCGTCTGCAATTCAGACGGTTTTTATTTTTTCGTGTATCAATCACAGAATTTCAGAATGCCAGAATCAGGAATTCTTCTCCCAGATCTGGACGAGGTTGATAATAACATCCACTGCCTTCTGCATATCTTCTTTACTCACCCACTCCAATCGCGAGTGAAATGCGTGTTCGCCTGCGAAAATATTCGGACAAGGTAACCCCATGAAAGAAAGTCGTGAGCCATCTGTTCCTCCACGAATGCTGGATTGCACCGGCGTGAGTCCAGCCTGCTTTATGGCTTCCATTGCGTAGGCTACAACCTGTGGATGCTGATCAAGTACCTTCTTCATGTTACGGTATTGCTCAGTGAATTCAAGCTTAAACGATGACCGCGGGAATTCTTTGATCACTTCGTCAGCGGTTTTCTGAAGCAGATCTCTCATATTTTTCAGGCCTTCATCAGAAAATGCACGCAGAATAAAAGTTATGCTGGCTGTATCAAGCGCTCCGTTCAGGTTCATGGGATGAATAAAACTTTCTTTATTCTCAGTGGTCTCAGGAGTGAAATTATCCTTTGGCAAACGCTCAATAATCCGTGATGCAATCTTGAGCGCATTCTCCATTCTTCCTTTCGCAAATCCCGGATGAATGCTCACTCCCTGAATTGTGATCTTCGCGCCATCAGCAGAAAACGTTTCGTCTTCAATATAGCCTGCAGTTGCCCCGTCCATCGTGTAACCGAAATCAGCGGCGAGCTTCTTCATATCGACTTTGTCTACACCACGACCGATTTCTTCGTCAGGCGTAAACAGAATGCGGATCGTCCCGTGCTTGATTTCAGGATGCGAAATCAGGTAATGCGCTGCATCCATGATTTCAGCAAGACCTGATTTATTATCAGCACCAAGCAATGTTGTTCCATCGGTGGTGATGATGGTATTTCCGATTTGGTCTTTCAGGTCCGTATGCTCGGCTACGCGAATGATTTGGGTCTTATCTGCAGGCAACGCAATGTCTTTTCCGTCATAGTTTGTAATCAACTGCGGCTTCACGTTTTCTCCGGTACAATCAGGAGAAGTATCCATGTGCGAACAGAAACAGATCACGGGAACTTTCTTCGTTGTTGTAGAAGGAATGGTTGCGTAAACATATCCATGCTCATCGAGGTGCGCATCGGAGATACCCATCGCGAGCAATTCTTCCACGAGAACTTTTCCGAGATTCTTCTGCTTCATTGTCGATGGACAAGTCGGCGATTCAGGATCAGATTGGGTATCGATAGTTACGTACTTCAGGAAACGGTCGGTTACGGTGTATTTCATTTCAGAAAAATATGATGTGAATGTGTTTCTTGTTTCCGGTTCAGCGGAATGACAAAACTAGAAACAAGAATCGAATTAAGCCTCTTTTATCATGCGGAATGCACCACCAAGATTTTCAATTATATCGCCGGCAATCATTGATTCTTCTCCACGCACCGAAGCCGCAATATCTCCGGCAAGTCCGTGAAGGTAAACGCCGGCAACAGCTGCATGAACTGGAGAATATCCCTGCGCAAGTAATGAGGTGATAATTCCCGTGAGTACATCACCGCTTCCCGCAGTCGCCATTCCCGGATTACCTGAAGAATTGAAATATACAGTTCCATCAGGCAATGCGATTGAAGTATGTGCACCTTTCAGCACCACGATTACACCATACTTCGCAGCGAAATCACGCTGAGAAATCATACGCGCATAGCCGCTGGTGTGTTTTTCGGTGAGACGATCAAATTCTCCGGGATGAGGAGTAAGAATTGTGAGTTTCGGGATAAACGAAAGCCACGTTTTATTGTCCGACAGAATATTCAGCGCATCCGCATCCCAAACCATTGGAGAAACCTGTTCGCCAATGAGATTCTTGATGGAATTTTCTGTTTCACGAGCAGTTCCTATTCCCGGACCAATTCCGATGGCTGTGAATTTCTGTGCAGGAATGTGTCCGCCGATAAATTTCTGCTCGTCGGCTGTAATCGTCATCACTTCCGGAACTGCTTCCTGCATTACATCGCGGCTTACGAGCGGAACAAATGCAGTAACCAATCCTGCTCCTGTGCGCAATGCTGCACGTGAGCATAAAACCGCCGCCCCGGTTTTGCCTTCCGATCCGGCAACAATAAGTGCGTGACCGAAGGTTCCTTTATGCGCAAACTTCGATCGTTCACCAAAAATCTGTTTCACTCCGACATGCGACACATAATGAAACGGCGTCTGCACATCGGCAAGAAACATGGGGTGAAGTCCGATATCCATCACATGAAATTCTCCAACGTATCCGGCATTCTCGCTGAAGAAAAACGAGAGTTTCGGAAACTGGAACGTGAGTGTGTAATCGGCACGCACAATATGTTCTCCTGAATTTGTTGACTTCTCGACGGAGTTCATGCTGAGCATTTCGACTTCGCTCAATACAGGCTCCGTCGAAGTGCTCGAAGTAACAACATCGCAGAATAATCCCGACGGAATATCCACGGCAACTTTCACGAACGGAGCAACATTAATGGCTGCAATTGCTTCCGAAGAAAGTCCAGAAGGCTCGCGGGTCAATCCTGAACCGAAAATGGCGTCGACAATTACAATTTTTCGTGAATTGAAATTGTTGCGGAGAGAAAACGTTGCGGAAAATTCGTCAATCACTCCACCGATTTTCTTTAGTCGGTCGTAGTTGTGAATGAAATCAGGCGAATCTGTTTTTGCCGGACGGATAATTTTCACTTCTACCTTTCTTCCCGCTTCTGCAATATGACGTGCAATGCATAATCCGTCGCCCCCATTGTTTCCGTTTCCGCAAACAACAATGAAAGCATATTCCTTGTCAAATTTTTTCAGCAACCAATCTGAGCAGAAACGAGAAGCCCGTTCCATCAGGTTCACTGACGAAACGGGCTCGTTCTGTATCGTATAAAGATCGGCCTCCCTGGTTTGTGCTGCAGAAAGGACTTTCATTTATTACATGTTAACTGCGAGTGCGATCAGAATCACAAGAAAAATTGCTCCACCGAACAAACACAATCCGACAATGCCGCAGGTACGTCCGCCTTTTGCTTTTCGGAATGAAGCCTCGGTGTACCTTCCCGGATAGAGTTGATATTCTCTCATTGCCGCGCCACCTTTAGCAATTGCTACGATGTTCAGGACAATTCCGATGATGTTGAAAAACAGAATCAGTCCGATAATACCGCAGATCTGCGCAGAGCTTGCTCCCGGCACTTCAGTCGGCATACCAAATCCGCCTTGGTTGTAAGGTTGGTAACCACCCGGTGCCTGCTGGTACTGTTGATTGTACGGCTGCTGTGGTGGGTACGGTGGGTTTTGATTCTGCATCTGGTTATGCGTTTGCAGCAAGGACAATAAGCAGAACAACTACGAACAACGACAATCCGATGATTGCACATACACGTCCTGCTTTCACTTTACCGAAAGAAGCTGGAGTGTAACGGCCCGGATACAGGTTGTATTCGTTGGTTTGTTTCGCTGCTTTGCTCAGAGCGATGATATTCAAAATAATTCCAATGAAGCCCATCGAGAAAACAATCCCAAGAATTCCAAGGGTAAGCGTTCCGCCTGCACCCGGTAAATCGATCTGTTGTCCCTGGAAACCGCCTTGGTTGTACTGTTGCTGGTATCCGCCTTGTGGCTGTTGCTGATAATTCCCCTGTGGAGGAGGTGGCATTGTTGGGTTTGTGTTTTCCATGTTTGTGTGTGTTTAGGGATTAAATAATTGAATTTGTTTTACGATGTATGAAATTACGACTACTCCTGCTGAAAACGAATACGAATACAACAACATTTTTGCTCCATTCGGGAATTTGTATTTCAGATGAAATCCCAACAACACCATGGTAAAAACCATTGGCAACATACCGGGATACATCTTCAGGCTTTCAACAAAATTCCCTTTCAGCATTTCAATCATGGATCGCTGCATTCCGCAACCCGGACAATCCATTCCGAGAAAATATTTACTCGGACACGGAAGCAGGTTTTGTTCAAGCCAATCGAGCCACGACATTCAGTTTAGAAACGATCCCACATGTTACCGTTCATGAACGATGTACCAAGGAAAGCGAAAATGCAGATTACATAAATCAGATAAAGTCCTGAAAGGATTGTACCGATGATTGCGCAAATCCTTCCTGCTTTCGCATTGTTGAATGATGACTTTGAAAAACCATCAGGATTCTGATTGTATTCCTGCATTGATTTCGAAGCCATGATCAAAGCTGCAATCCCGCAACCAAGACCGATGATTCCGTAACACCAGCAAGTAACAATTGATACAATACCTAAAACGAGAATTGCAGTTGCATTCGGAACATCACGCTGCATACCCATTGGGTTCTGCTGGTAAGGATTGTTGCCGTATGGTGGATTCTGTCCGTAAGGATTATTCCCGTAAGGATTTCCCGGACCTCCGCCTGGAGGTGGTGGTGTGTTTGGTGGTGGAAAAGGAGGCTGGTTTGACATAAATAGGGCTTAAAAATGAGAGGCTAAAGTAGCGAAAATGTGCTAATTTGCTAATGCGAGGATGGGGTAATTTGCCTTTAAATCGATCGTGTCTCAGTTTGATGCAGGGATACACTTTTTGCTTAGTGAGACTTCGCTTCTTCCTGTCTTCGTGGCAAAACTTTATGGCCACAAAGTCTCAAAGTCATAAAGGTCCACGAAGAGTGGATGTTGAGATTCTATCTATAAAGCCTTACAGCAGTTGAGCTTAGTCTGATTATCTTAGACGATATATTTTGGATCAGAATAACAAAAAACAAACCCATGGACTATAATAACCCAAATACACCGCCACAGAACTTCAACAATCCGAACCCACAGAATCCGCAGAATCTAATGGATGACGTTACGCGCGGGAAAACAATAGCAATTCTTAGTTACTGCCTACCGATCGGCTGGATAATCGCGATCATCATGCACCAGTCGGACAAGACAAAGTTTGGTGCTTACCATATTCGTCAGTCACTGGGTCTCTTTATTTTTGCTGTTGGTGCTATCGTGGTGATCTCGATTCTCGGATGGGTACTTTGGTTTCTTTGGTTCCTTGTTCCGTTCATTCAGCTCACACTTCTGGCTTTCGTAATAATCGGAATCGTAAACGCTGCAGGAGGAAAAACCAAAGGTCTACCGCTTATCGGTTCGGTGAGTGAGAAGATGCTTGCGGGAATCCAGTAGACAGTACGCAGTTGGCAGTACGCAGTATGTCAAGCTAAGTTTACTTGTTCAGCTCCGGTTTCAACATGGCATCTGGAACTTATTGCTGCACCGGTAACGTTTGCCTATACACTTTCGTTTCTGTGGTAATAATCAACTCGTAGTGCGCAGCGGATAATTCTCCAAGATAAAGTGTGAACGTGCGGCTTTCACCTACCCATTGGCGAACCGGTCGGCCAGTGAAATCATATAGTGTGATCACCCACGGCTCTGTTTCGTACAATTCTATTTCCACCCGATCGGTAGCGGGTACCGGATAAACGCGCGCCACTCCACCTTCGTTATTCCCGATACTACTGATCGTAACCGGTGATGAGATGGCTGTACATCCGTTCGCGTTGGTGACTTCGACAGTATAAACTCCAGGTGCAGTTGCAGTGTACTGTTGTTGTATTGCACCTGGTATCGGATTACCATTGAAATACCATTGGTTGCCCGTTGCGTAATCTGAACTCAATACATTGCCCGCAACGCTGATCACAGGTGGAGTAATCACATCTATTGTTACTGTTACCTGATCGTTGTGCGTACATCCCGGTACTCCTGTAACGAACAGATCGTAGCTAGTGGTGCTTGTTGGAAATGCATACACAACAGAATCTGTTCCACTGCTGAGTGACGTTACCGGCCACCACTGGTAAGTGAGGCCACCCGAAACAGAAAGCATTGCTGTATCACCGGGACAAATTGTTGTGTCGTCAGAAACGGTTACAAACAAAGGATTCGAACAGGAACAGTACGTCTCGCGAATAATTGTTGCGCGCTTGTATCTCGCTGCAGAATCAGGCGCAAGCCCCAGTGGTACCACACTCATCACATTGGCTGGAACGATATATGGAACAGTGAACGGCACAACCACGCATCCGGCATATTGGCCGAGACAAGTTGGTTGTGCATCCGAGTTGATGCGTTTGATCATTGGATAAATGTTTCCGCCGACGGGCTGATTCACACCTTCACCCACAAGAACGTATCCGGAATCAGGCATTGCTGCCAATGCATCGATGTATCCATTATCAAGCGAAGCAGAAATCAGATTGCCGATTGAATCGAGCAACAGCAGGTAATGCTTGTTGTTATATCCGATGATGTTGGGTGTAGTTCGCAACACTGCAAGCATTTCACCGTTACGCCCTTGTCGCAAACGCATATCAGCTGCAAAGCGCGGTGAACCATAATTAGAGTTCAGATCATAGCGGCGATTCCAGACGTCAGTGTTCGTAAAAGCATTGATGCAACAGATGAAGTTGTAAGTGCTGTCGGCTGGCGACGGGCCCACGGGCAAACCACTTCCGCACAAGTACAAACGACCGCTCGAATCAGCGAACAAATCCTGAACGAAATTGATGCTCGAAGATGTTACGTAATCACGCATCCAGAGCACTGTTCCATTGAGATCGATTCGCACCACGAGGAAAGTGCCATAACCTATATCTGTAAATACGGCAATGAACGTTCCGTCGGAGAGTACGCAGACTTCTGCTCTGCTTACCTGATGCGTCGATGAAAATTCTTTCGTCCAGAGCAAATTTCCACTGGAGTCAAGCAATGCAACAGCCGGAGAGAATATACCAGATGAAAGACCGGCTGAATAAATGTAAGCACCGCGGGCATCAATAGACACCGGACCAAAAGAAGCATAATGTTTCGACCACACGATGCGATCCGCGGAATCTACTCTGGTGATCACACCTGTTCCGCTAGCAGTAGAGCCCGCCGCGAGATAATGTCGAACCGGCATCACGGCGATATCATTGTACTTGATGACCCCCGCTGTAGGTACCTCCTGCTCGTCGCGCCAATGCAAGTTGCCTTCGCCATCGAGCTTTACCATTTCACCGGAATAAGAATTCCCTGCATCTCCCAATGCGAGTATGCCACCGTCGTAACAGGATTCCACCCGGATAAAGGTCCGGTCCCACCCTAATTCAATGTCATACACGCTGCGAAAAGTATAACCACTGAAATCTTCAAGAACGGCAACGTCACGCACAACCGAATCAGTACCGCATGCATTCGAAATGATCAGCTGAACAGGGAATACACCTGCCGCACCGTATGTATGAATGGGATTCATCAACGGACTGAAAGCACTGTCACCGAACGACCACTCCCACGAACTGAGACTGTTCGACTGATCGATGAAGGTAACCGTGTGATCATTCACGTTATAATTAAAATACGGCGACGGGATAGTATCGATGCGCACGATCGCTTCACTATAAGCAGAGTCGCTCGCCGTTATTGTATAAAGACCAACACGGTGCTGCCCCGCAATGTTAGTGAGCCAGTAAAAATTGTATGTGCTCGTTTGATATACACCGTCCAGATACCAGGTATATGTAGTGGCAGGAGTTGCTCCGTGATTTAGAAAATGAATTGTATCGCCAAGACAGATATTGTATTGGCTTACGCTGAATGTACTTTGCAATTGCGTGGTGTCACTTTCCCAACTCACTAATCCGCTGTTATTGAGTGAAAGCAAAATCAGTGAAGTATCGGCAGCGGAAAAGGCCGATGGAGTATTGCCCATATCGTCGGGGTAGATTGTCCAGGTAATTCCGGCATCGCTTGTAGATGCAACGTACCCACCTTGACCATAAGCACCCATTGCAGTTGCAGCAATCATTCCGTCCTGCGCCGAACGAAAATCCATGCGCAAGTAAGAACTCAGTCCTGTTACAAGTGTTAGCCATGTAGCACCGCCATCGACGCTGCGCAATACTCTTGCACTGCTCTGCGCATAAACCGTATCGCCAAATGCCTGCAGGCGTATAAAAATTGCAGTGCCGGAATTATACGTTGTAGTCCATGTTACTCCGGCGTCGGTTGTGCGCAGAATTCTTCCTTGACTTCCGATAACGGCAATTGAATCACTCACCATTGCGACATCGTGTAATTGAAGAGTCGTATTCGAGTAAACCGTGTCCCACGTAGCGCCTCCGTCGTATGTCCGGTGGAGCTGATAATCAGACACCGCATTTGCCGCCACCATCATTCCGGTATCCGCATTGAGAAAACCAAATCCTTTCGGATCGGTATTGACGATTCCGATCGAAGGTAGTGTCCACGAAATACCCGCGTCCGGTGATCGATACAACCCGCAGTTGCCGAGCGCTAGAATCGTGTCGCTGCCTAGAAACTGGAGATCTTTCACGCCGTTGCATGTAGGCATCGTCGCCGCTGACCATGAAAGGCCGCCGTCGCTCGTGCGAAGCATATCAACAAGGCTGAGTGCAAACCCCTGACCCGTATTATTCATACCGACACAATAGTAGCTTGTGTTGCAGTCGCCGGTACTACGCACGCTCCACGACGCGCCGAGATCACTGGAAACGACCAACTCACCCGTATAACCACCGCCAATCATACAGAACGGGTTAACCGCATTAATTGCGCGAATCCAATTATTTGTCATTGAAACTGGCGTCCAGGTCACACCACGGTTGTTGGTTCGATACACAGATGTTGAACGCACATCGAGACCAGTGGAATCGTTGATGAAACAGATAGTGCCGGCAACAGGAGCGCTGTATGAAAAAACGGTCTGCCACGTGGTGCCGCCGTTAACGGAACTCACAATGCGGGTAGTAGTCGACTGAGTATATTTTGCATAGAGAGTATCGCTGCGCGTGAACGCAATCCCACTGGTATTTGCCGGGAAAGTATAGTGCGTCGTCCACGTTAAGCCACCATCAATCGTCTTCAGCAACTTATTGTCTGCATCGATAAATCCAGTTTGGCTATCATTGAAGCTGACCCGAATCAGATCTGTCGTTACACCACTGCTTACTGGCAGCCATGTTGTGCCCCCATCTGTCGTTCTAAGTATATCGCCGTTGTCACCTACAACTACACCGGTGTCGGCACTAATAAAGCAGACATCGTTCCAATCGACTCCAGAAGTATTCAGTGCAGTCAATAAATTCCAGGAGTCTCCTCCATCGGTAGTTTTCAGAATGCAGTTGTACGTACCACAGATATAGCCGGTATTCCCGTCAACAAAGAAACCCGCGTGGAGATCCGGTTTACCCACCTGCGGCAAGGGCAGTTGGTATCGATACCAAGTCAACCCCACATCATCGGAGCGGATCAACGCACCTTTTTTGCCGCAGCCGAATACGACTGATGAAGATTGTGGCGAGAAAAAAGCGGCAAGATCGTTCCCTTGTGGTTGCAGGCGTTCCCATCTCCAGGTTTGTGCTTGAAGGAATGAGACTTGCAGAACAAGTACTAACAGGAGCTTCAGGAGTGAAAAGCGGTTCATGAGAATAGTATCTGGTTGCTGAAAGGTAAGAATCTTAACGCCGTTCGTTCGCAATTCGGAACTAAAAGACTGATTTCAAACCATGAATCATGATCCTTCTCAACAGTACCGTTATCCTGAGCATGTCGAAAAGCGTCCATCTGATATAAATTTCGAATGACTACTCTGCGAATTGTTCGTGAATACGCAACACCTGAGTAAGCAGTGCTTTCTCTCCGTCGTTAGAGATCATCCAATCGGCACGTTTCATTTTTTCTTCGTCCGACCATTGCTTCTGCATGCGTGCGCGAACGTCTGATTCTGAAATTCCATCACGCTTCATCACGCGATCGATACGGATTTGCTCTGGTGCTGTGACGAGAACCGTACCGTCAAGGTCTTCATCAATTCCGATTTCGAAAATGATAGCGGCTTCTTTGATAACGTACGGTGCTGAGGAATTTTCTGCACAGAATTTTTCAAAAGCCTTGCCAACCGCCGGATGCACAATTGCGTTCAGTTCCTGCAATTTCTGGTGATCAGAAAACACGATTGCCGCAAGTTTCTTACGATCCAGTTCACCGGAACTCAGAAACACATCGCCGAATTTTTCGCGGATTGCAGCAAGTACATCTTTGTCGCTTTGCTGAATGGCCCGTGCTTCATCATCGGAATTGAATACAGGCACACCAAGATTTCGGAAAATCTCTGCGATGAAAGATTTACCACTCCCGATTCCACCTGTAAGACCGATGCGTTTCATATTGTCAACCTTCGGCTCCGCTCAGTCTGACAATCGTACGCGATCGTGCGGGTTGTCAGACTGAGAGAGTTGAAGTTCTATTTCGACTTGATGATACGCTGCTGGTTCATCAATCCTTCTGAACCAACGAGACGAACTATATAAACACCATCAGCAAGATCAGATCCGAGAACTATGGTTCCTGTTGTATTCACAAGCGGTGATGTTGAAACCACGCGACCTGTCATGTCAACTACTTCAACGTATGCGGAACCTGCTTCAGCTGCAGGAATAGAATAGTTTACCTGCGTTGTTCCGTTGAACGGATTCGGGTAAACATTCATTCCGCTTTCAACGGCATTTGGTGTGTGTACAGCCAGTGCATTTGAATCAGCTACAACGAAATTGTCGAATGCGCCTTCTACAAGGTGACCCGCGTTGAAATCGCGCACTTCGACGATCATCCGCATCGTTGCTGTAACTGTGATGTAGTTCTGCAGGCGATAAGATTGGTTCACCCATGACGAGTTGTTTGGTGAGCCTTCGTGAATTTTCTCGAGCAATACTGTTGTTGAACCATTGGTAACACGTATGTACATCGTGTCGTTCGGGTTTCCGCTGCCACCATCGTTAAAGAACCAACGGCTGTAGTGCACCCATGCATCACCGTAAGTAGAAAGATCCATAATCGGTGAAGTCAGAATCGTGTTTCCGTTGTCAACATCATCCTGAGAAGCGCTACCGCCGGCGTTTCCGGTTACGTAACACTTGTCGGTGCAATCGTTGTTAACATCTGCATCAGGATTTGCGTCATTCGCAGTATTGTACGTTGTACCGATCGGTTCTCCACGTTCCCATGTTCCTGCAGTAGCATTACCGGTTACAGTCCATCCGAGATCGAAGGTGAATTCGTCTTCGTAACCGCTGTCAAGTTGTACATCTACAAGACCGCTTGTTGGTGTGATACTATCCTGAGTGCACAGCGTTTGGTAACCCCATACTGCAGAAACGATGTCATAATATCCGGGAACAACGGTACAATTAGTAAAATCACCATTCACATCGCTGAAGAAAGAATACTGGTTGCTCGGATCTGAAACAAGAACCGGCACGTTATTCATTGCAGTGGTTGTTGAAGCATCCTGAACGTGACCATTGAGTGTGAATCCACCCGGTGCGAACATTGCAACGTTAAAGAGATTCACTTGTCCCGGTGCAAAAACAACGTTGTTCATTACAACAGTTTGGTATCCCGGCTTAGAATAAGTCACAGTATATGTTCCCGGGATTGGTGTTCCTGTTGCGTAATCGCCAGCGATATCAGAAGTTTCAGTAAGGTTTACTGAGGAAACGGTTATTGTTACACCTGTTAGCGGACTTCCAGTTCCGCACAAACTGTCGTACACGTTTCCTTCAAGGTAACACGCACGAACGTATGTTGGTGAGAACACGAACAGGCCTTCGTTGATATTAGAAACAACAATCGTTCCTGAAGGGAAATAAGGATACACTCCCCAGTCGCCATTGAAACCGTATCCGCTTCCGCTATACGTATCGTACCAGCCAACGTTAACCATGTTATGCGGACGTGTAATATCTGTGATCACAAATCCATCGCGATACCAGGAAGTCACTGTCCAGTTCTGACCCACCACATGCGTGTTGTGTACCACTGAACCGGAATTCGGATTCCATGATTGTGTGCGATCAACCTCTTCAATGTTCTGCGGATCGGAAACATCATATGCAGCAAGGAAGGAATTCGTGTTTTCATCTGTTGTAAACAGGAAATTACGATCGGCTGATAACCATGTGTTATGCGTAAATGCAGTTGGAGTAGTTTGTGTTCCCAATACTACCGGTGCTGATTTGTTTGTGCAATCGACAATAGCGAACATTCCTGCGTAGATGTGCCCTGCGTATAGTGTATCATTGTCAACGTATCCATCGTGTACATACCCGTTCGCGTCATATTTTCCAGCGTAAG